>DASPZZ010000288.1:0-37489 GCA_035635995.1 Binatia bacterium
GTGAAGTTCGTCGTGACGATCGGCGACACGACCGAAAGGGTGGAGGTGAGCGGCGAGGCCGGGCGCTATCGGCTGACCATCGGCACGGAGGTCTGGGAGGTGGACGGGCGACTCACCGCCCAGGGTATCTACTCGCTCCTCATCGGCGGTGTGTCGTACGTGGCCGACGTCTGGGACGAGGACGGTGCCTGCGTCGTGGACGTGGGCGACGAGCGGTACGTCATCCGGGTGGAGGAGGAGACCCGCTTCATCATCCGGACCAAGGGCGCCGGGCCGGGCGGCCACGGTGCCTTGACCCTCGTGGCCCCGTTGCCCGGCCGGATCGTGCACGTCGCCGTCAAGCCGGGCGATCGGGTCGAGAAGGGCGCCACCTTGCTGGTGATCGAGGCCATGAAAATGGAGAACGAGTTCAAGGCGGGGACCGCGGGCACCGTCGCCGAGGTGCGGGTCGAGGCCGGCCAGGCGGTGAACGGCGGGGACGTCCTCGTCGTGATCCGCTGATGGCCGACGCGGCGATCCGGTTCCGGGACGTCAACAAGTGGTTCGGGAAGCTGCAGGTTCTCGCCGACATCAATCTCGCGGTCGCGGCGGGCGAAGTCGTGGTGGTGTGCGGTCCGTCCGGCTCCGGAAAGTCGACGCTGATCCGCTGTGTGAACGGGCTCGAAGGGATCCAGGGCGGCGACCTCGTCGTCCTCGGCGAATCGATCGTCCGGCCCGGCGTGAGCATGTCCGCGCTGCGGACGCGCGTGGGCATGGTGTTCCAGTCGTTCAATCTCTTTCCGCACATGACCGTCCTCGAGAACATCATGCTGGCGCCGATCCGGGTGCGGGGCCTCAGCGCGGCCGAGGCCGAGAAGACGGCGCGCGCGCTTCTGGGGCGCGTCCGCATTCCCGACAAGGCGGCCAACTATCCCGCGAACCTGTCGGGCGGCCAGCAGCAGCGGGTCGCGATCGCGCGGGCGCTTGCGATGCAGCCGAAGATCATGCTGTTCGACGAGCCGACCTCGGCGCTGGACCCGGAGATGATCAACGAGGTGCTCGACGTCATGACCGACCTGGCGAAGGACGGCATGACCATGATGGTCGTCACCCACGAGATGGGGTTCGCGCGGAGGGTCGCGCATCGCGTCGTCTTCATGGACGCGGGACGGGTGGTGGAGGAAGCCACGCCCGAAGCGTTCTTCGCCGCGGCGACGTCGGACCGCGCCAAAGAGTTCCTGTCGAAAATCTTATCCCACTAACCGGAGGCTACTGATGAAGCGCATGCTTGCTGTCATTGTCGCCCTGGCCCTGGCTCTCTCGCTGGCACCGCCGGCCGGGGCCCAGCAGGACACCCTCGCGAAGATCAAGGAGACCGGCGTCCTGACGATCGGGACGCGCACGGGCTCGCCGCCCTTCGCGTACGTGAACAAGAACAACGAGTGGGTCGGCTTCTCCATCGACCTCGTCGAGCAGCTCGTGCGGCCGTCCGTCGAGAAGGCGGTCGGCCGTGCCGTCAAGGTCGAGAAGAAGGAGTCGACGCCGCCGACGCGGATCCCGCTCCTGTCCTCGAACGCCGTCGATCTCATCGCCGGCACGATGACCGACACGCCGCAGCGGCGAGAGGTCGTCGACTTCAGCCTGACGTTCTTCTACACGGGCGCCCAGCTCATGGTGAAGAAGGGCAGCCCCATCAAAGGCGTCAACGACCTCGCCGGCAAGCGCGTCGCCGCGCAGCAGGGCTCGACCAACGCCAAGATCCTGCGCGAGAAGTACCCGCAGGCGCAGCTCCGCGAGTTCCCCGACCAGCCCGCCGCGTTCCAGGCGCTCCTCCAGGGCCAGGTCGACGCGTACACGAACGACGGGATCCAGCTCTACGGGCTGAAGGCCAAGGCGCCGAAGCCGGACGAGTGGGACGTCGTCGGCGATTTCTATTCGGAGGAGCCCTACGGCATGGCCATGCGGAAGGGCGACGCCAAGCTCAAGGCGGCCGTCGACGCGGGGCTCAAGACCGGCTTCGAGTCCGGGAAGTACTTCGAGATCTACGAGAAGTGGTTCGGGCCGCAGGGCGAGCTGCCGTATCCGGTGTCGGCGCAGGTGAAGACGTATCTGTTGAAGCAGATCGGCAAGTAGCTCGCCCGGCGGACGGTGAGCTACCAGTTCAACTGGAGCGTGCTCTGGAGCGGCCAGTCCGGGAACTGGCTGCTCCAGGGTGTGCTCACCACCCTCGCGATCTCCGTGCTGGCCTGGCTGCTGGCGGTGGCGCTCGGAATCCTGTCGGGGGCGATGCGCACGGTGCCGTGGAAGCCGCTCCGGGCGCTCGCGACGTTCTACGTCGAGTTTTTCCGTAACGTGCCGCTGCTGGTGTGGATGTTCTTCTGGTACTTCGGCGTCCCTCCGCTCCTGCCGCGGGGCGCGCAGGACTGGCTCTTCAGCCACCGCGCCGAATTCTGGGCGGGCATGTTCGCCCTCGGCGTCTATCACGGCGCGCGCATGTCCGAGGTCATTCGCGCGGGCATCCTGTCGATCCCGCGGACCCAGTTCGAGGCGGCGGTGGCGATGGGCCTGACGACGTTCCAGGCGTACCGCCTGGTGATCGTGCCCATCGCGCTCCGGCTCATCGTGCCGCCGGCCACCAGCGAGTCGCTGAATCTCCTCAAGAACTCGTCGGTCGCGCTGACCATCAGCGTGGCCGAGCTGACCTTCCAGACCCGCCAGATCGAGACGTACACGGCCAAGGCCATCGAGGCCTTCACCGCCGGGACCGTCCTCTATCTGGTGTTTTGCGTCGGGATCGCGTCGATCATGGCGCGCGTCGAGCGGCGCTTCGCGATCCCCGGCCTCATCGCGCGCGGAGGCTGAGCGTGCTCGACTTCGGCGTCATCGTCTCGAATTTCAAGTTCTTGATCGTCCAGGGACTCTTCGGTGTGGGCGGCTTCGCGGGGGGCACGCTCCGCCTGGCGATCCCGGCCATCGCGCTGGGGTTCGGCCTCGGGATCTTCGTCGGTCTCGCGCGGCTGGCGCGCTCGCGCTGGATCAGCCTGCCGGCGACGCTCTACGTGGAGTTCTTCCGGGGCGTCCCGCTCGTCATGGTGATCTTCTGGATCTGGTTCATCATCCCGCAGCTCCTGCGGCTTCCGATCCCCGAGTACGGGGTGGCGCTCACGGCGTTCGTCATCTTCGAGGCGGCCTACTTCGGCGAGATCGTCCGGGCCGGCATCCAGTCCGTCCCCCGGGGCCAGGTCGAGGCGGCCACCGCCGTCGGGCTCACCGCGGCGCAGACGATGCGCTTCGTCGTGCTCCCGCAGGCGATCCGGAACATGGTGCCGGCGCTGGTGACGCAGATGATCGTGCTCTTCAAGGACACGTCGCTCGCCTCGATCATCGGCTACATGGACCTGACCAAGGCCGCCCAGATCGTCAACAACCGGGAGATCAAGCCGTTCGAGCTCTACCTCTTCATCGCGGTCGTGTATTTCATCTTCACCTACTCGATGTCGCGGTTCGCCCGGCGATTCGAACGGCGGCTCACCACCGCCTGACAAGGAGCTCGACGATGGCGCTCATGCCCGCCGCGTTCACGGACGCGCTGCTCCGCGAGGCGCAGGAGACGCACCCCTGGCTCCACCATCCGCTCTTCCACCTGATCTGGGACGGCAAGCTCGACCGCCGCCAGCTCCAGAGCGTGATCCGCCAGCAGGGGTGCTTCTTCCTCGACACGCTCCGCCACGCCGCCTGGAAGATCATCTCGGTCGGCGGCTACTCCCCGACCTTCGAGGACCTCGAGCGCCAGCGCGCCCTCATCCCGCTCGTCGTCGAGGAGGGCGGCGAGGACACGGTCGGCGGCACGACGACCGCCCACGCGTTCCTCTTCATCAAGCTCGCGGGCGCGCTCGGCATCTCGAGGGATGAGCTTTTCGCGACCGAGTACCTGCCGACGACGCTCATCGAGAAGGACGAGCTGTTCCTGCTGCAGCGGTCTTCGACGCTCGAGGCGCTCTGCGGCGGCAACATCGCCACCGAGTCGCTCAACCCGATCCACGTCAAGCGGATGGCCGACGCGATGGAGCGGCACTACGGCGTGCCGCGCGCGGCGCTCGACTTCTACCACGTGCACGGCGAGGTCGAGGGCGACCACGCCGAGCGCGCCGTCCGGATCCTGTCCCAGCTCGCGCGGACCGACGACGAGCAAGCCCGCGGGCGCCTCGCGATGCGACGGGCCATCACCGCACGACGGATCTGTGCGGACGGGATGCTCGAGGCTTTCGTGGGCCGCGGGCGGTAGCGGCGGAGGCGCCGGGCACGTGCGGGAGGGGGCCGGGGGTGCGACCGGCTCCGTCACCCACTCGCCCGCTTCGCAGCTCTTCGAGCTGCGGGCGGGACTCGGGGGTCCCACTCCGCCGGTCGCACCCCCGGCCCCCTCCCGCACGTGCCCGGCGCCTCCGACTCCCCGTCGCGGAGCTTGAGACCCCTGCGGCGCGCGCGCAGTGGCCCATCTCTACGGGTGCTTCTGGCGCTCGGTCGGACGTGGGCGCGGGCGGGCGGTTACTTGATCGCGCCGGCCGTGAGGCCGGAGACGTAGTAGTCGAGGAAGAAGACGTACAGGATCACGATCGGCACAGAGGCCAGGACCGCGCCCGCCATCAGCGAGCCCCAGTAGTAGATGTCGCCGCGGATCAGCTCGCTCGTGACGCCGACGCTCGCCGTGAGCTGATCCGACGAGGACGTGAAGGTGAGGGCGTAGATGAACTCGTTCCAGGAGAGCGTGAAGGCGAAGAGCGCCGCGCACACCAGCCCCGGGACCGCGATCGGCAGCACGATCCGCAAGAGCGCCTGGATGCGCGTGGCGCCGTCCACCATCGCGCACTCCTCGACCTCCTTCGGGACGGTCCGGAAGTAGCCCATGAGCAGCCACGTGCAGAAGGGGACGAGGAACGTCGGGTAGGTGACGATCAACGCCCACTTCGAGTCGCCGAGCCCGAGCCAGTTCACGACCTGGGCCAGCGGTAAGAACAGGAGCGAGGTCGGCACCAGATAGGTCACGAAGATCCCGGTGCCCAGGCTGGCGACGGCGAAGAACTTGAGCCGCGCCAGCGCGTAGGCCGCGATCGTCCCGATGACGAGCGAGACGACCGTCGAGCACACGGTGACCAGCAGGCTGTTCTTCGTCCAGGTCAGGAAGCCGGTGTCCCACAGGAGCTTCTGGTAGTGCTCGAGGGTCGGCCCCTGTCGGATGAGGAGCGGCACCGCGTTGCGGTCGTAGAGCTCTCGGTTCTGCTTCAGCGACGTCAGCGCCATGTGGTAGAAGGGGAACACCGCGAAGATGAGGAACGGCATCAGCGCCAGATGCGCCGCGATCCGGTTGCGCAGCTTGCGCCGCGGCATCAGTAGGCCTGCTTTCTGACGAACCGGAGCTGCGCCCATACGACGATCATCAGCGCCGGGAAGAGGTAGAGCGAGATCGCCGCGCCCTCCCCGATCCGACCGGTCTCGAGCCCGATCTGGCGCGCCAGCGTCGCGAACAGGTGGGTCGAGTTGATCGGTCCGCCGTGCGTGAGGACGTAGACGATGTTGAAGTCGCTGAAGGTGAAGATGGTGGAGAAGAGGACCACGATCGCGAGCACGGGCTTCAGGAGCGGCAGCGTGACGTGCCAGAAGCGGGCGACCGGCCCCGCGCCGTCCGCCTCCGCCGCCTCGTAGAGCTCGCGCGGGATCGCGACCAGCCCCGCCAGGATCGTGATGGCGAAGAACGGCAGACCGCGCCAGATGTTGACGACGACGACCGCCGTCATCGCGTAGTACTGCTGGCCCAGCCAGTTCGGCCCGGGCGGATTCATGAGGCCGAGGGCCAGCCCCGTCCAGTTCACGACGCTGTAGAGCGAGTTGAACATCCACGACCAGCCGAGCGTCGACAGCGCGGTCGGGATCACCCACGGCAGCAGCACGGCGCCGCGGATCAGCCGCTTGAACCAGAGCTGCTCGTTGAGCAGCAAGGCCAGCGAGATTCCGAGGAAGAGCTTGGCGCCGACCGCGGCCCCCGAGAAGACGAACGCGTTCTGGAAGGTCTGACGGAAGGCGTCGCTGCCCCAGAGGTCGATGAAATTGCGGAGGCCGACGAAGTGGCTCGGCCGGCCGATGAAGGCGTTCGAGACGGAAAAGTAGAGCGCCATGCAGAAGGGATAGGCGACCAGCAGCAGGAGCAGGATGAGCGCCGGGCTCACGAAGATGGGCCCGAGCCACTCCTCGCGGTCGAGGAGCCCCCAGGCCTTGGCTCGCAGCGAGGTGCGATCCGCCGCCGCGGCGACGCCGACGGTTCCGATCGCCATGTCAGCTTCCCGCCATGATCTTCTTCATCTCGTTCTCCGCCCACGCGATGGCGTCCTTGGTCGAGGTCCCCGTCACCGCCTTGGCGAGCATGTTGGGGAGGATGAACGAGTTGGTGATGAGCTGCACCTTGTCGGAGGCCGGCGCCGGCCAGCCGTAGGTGTGGTAGTTCACGCCCTCCCCCTTGAGGATCGCGAGCTTCGGGTCGGTCTTGAGCACGGCGTGATCCTGCATCTTCGTGTAGATCGGCAGGTTGAAGCCGCCGCCGGACATGATGTACTCGTCGTACACCTCTTTCTTGCCGAGCAGATAGCGGATCCACTCCTTGGCCGGCTCGACGTTCTTCGAGAACTTCCAGATGCCGATCGAGCGCGGCGCGTCGACGTCGTGCCGGCCGGCTGGGCCCGACAGGCTCAGGTGATGATTGATCCCGTCGGCGGTGACGAGCTTCTGGTCGCGGGCGACGATGTAGGCGCTGACCGGATTGTGGATCCAGCCGGCCTTGCCCTGCTGGAGCGACTCGTTGTTGCTGGCGTCGGTCCACGAGAGGACTTCCGGCTCCATGCAGTCGCGGTACATCTTCTTGTACCACTCGATCACCTCGGCGGTCTGCGGCGAGTTGATCTTGACCGTCTTGCCGTCCTTGTCGACCTCCCTGGCGCCGTGGCACCACATGACGGCCGAGCCGGTCGAGATCGTGTCGAAGTTCTGGCTGATGGGGATACCGACCGGGTTCCCCATCTTCTTCAGCTCCCGCCCGACCTTGTAGAGGTCCTCCCATGTCTCGGGGGCCTTGAGCCCCGCCTTCTTGAAGAGGTCCTCCCGGTACGCGGAGACGAAGACGGCGTGGTACTGCGGCACCGCGCGCCACGCGCCGTGGACGTGCGCGGCCTCGTAGCCCGACCCGATGACCTTGCCGTACTTCTTCTCGAGATCGGCCACCAGGTCGGAGACGTCGACCAGCTGCGGCTCGTAGAGCCAGGGCACGTGCATGCGCATCTCGACCAGGTCGTGGCCGGCCTGCGTCTGCACCTCGGAGGCGTACTTGGCCGCCTGCTGCGGCGCGGCGATATGGTCGATGCGGATCTTGATGCCGGTGTCCTTCGTGAAGCGCGGCGCGATCTCGGCCAGCTTCTTGTCCGAGAGCGGTGCGAAGTTGTTCCAGCAGAGGTACGAGATCTCTCGCTGCTGCCCGCGCGCGGGTGGCACGCCCGTGGCGAGGATGCCGGCGAGGCCCGCGCCCGTGGTGGTGGTCAGAAAGTGGCGCCGCGTGATCGATGACATGACTCCTCCTCTTTCGTTCACTGAGCCGGCCGGCCGGTTGAGACCCGCCATCATACCGCAACTCGAAAGGGGTCGCGCCCTAGGCCTCCGCCCGCGCATCCTTTGGTTTCCAGTCCTTGTACCGCTCGCGAAGCACCTTCTTGTCGAACTTTCCGACGCTGGTCTTGGGCACGGCGTCGATGATCTCGACCGCGTCGGGGAGCGCCCACCGGGCGAGCTTGGGCCGCAGGAAGTCG
This sequence comes from Binatia bacterium, assembly GCA_035635995.1. GTDB lineage: Bacteria > Methylomirabilota > Methylomirabilia > Rokubacteriales > CSP1-6 > AR31. The sequence goes on from DASPZZ010000288.1 coordinate 7,824, forward strand.
AGGATCTCGATCGGCTCGATCACGCTCCCGGGCTTCGGGACGACGCAGGCGAGGGGGCGCTCGACCCACTTGGGGTGCGGCACGGCGATCACCGCCGCCTCCAGCACCTTCGGGTGGCCCATGATCAGGTTCTCGACGTCCACGCTCGACACCCACTCGCCCCCGGACTTGATCAGATCCTTGGTCCGGTCGGTGATCTGGACGTAGCCTTCCGCGTCGATCGTGGCGACGTCTCCGGTGCGGAACCAGCCGTCGGCCGTGAAGCGGTCCGCCGACTCGGGGTTGTCGTAGTAGGAGGCGACGACCCAGGGGCCGCGCACCTGCAGCTCGCCCATGCTCTCCCCGTCCCACGCCAGCTCGGTTCCGGCATCGTCCACGATCCGGACGTCGACGCCGACGGACGGGTACCCGACGCGGGCGAAGACGTCGTACTTCTTCTCCTCCGGCCAGTCGCCCATGTAACTCTTGAGCCGCGTCACCGTTCCCAGGGGTGTCATCTCGGTCATGCCCCAGGCGTGGGACATCTGGACGCCGAAGTTCTTCGCGTACGCCTGCTGGAGGCTCCGGGGCGCCGCCGAGCCGCCGATCGCGATCGTCCGCAGCGACGAGATGTCGAAGCCCTCCTTCTCGCACAGCTCCTTGACGGCGATCCAGACGGTCGGCACGGCCCCGGTGAACGTGACCTTCTCGGCCTGGACGAGCTGGCAGATGTCGCGCGGCTGGGGATTCGGACCCGCGAAGATCTGATCGGCGCCGGCCATGACCGCCGTGTACGGCAGGCACCAGGAGTTGGCGTGAAACATCGGCACGATGTGCAGGATTCGGTCGCTCTCGGAGATCGCGAAGAGATCGGTCGTGGCTTCCGCGAGGCAGTGGAGGAACATCGCGCGGTGCGTGTACACGACGCCCTTGGGGTGGCCGGTGGTGCCGGAGGTGTAGCACATCCCGGCGGCGTCGGTCTCCCGGAGCTCGGGCCAGCCGCTCACCGGCTCGGCGCCGGCCACGAGCGCTTCGTACTCGGCGTGCTCCGGTGCAATCGCCTCCGTCGATCCGGAAGCGCCCGGCGCGTCGGGCATGATCACGACCCGTCGCACGGTCGGCAGCTTGTCGCGGATTCCGGCGAGCACGGGCCAGAGGCTTGCGTCGGCGAAGATGACGGAGTCGCCGGCGTGGTTGATGATGTACGTAAGGTCCGAGGCCGAGAGGCGGATGTTGAGGGTGTGGAGGATCGCGCCGGAGAGCGGCGCCGCCCAGTAGAGCTCGAGGTGGCGGTGACTGTTCCACGCGAAGGTCGCCACGCGGTCACCCCGCCGGATCCCGAGCGCGGCGAGCGCCCCGGCCAGTCGCATCGTTCGCTCGGCGAAGTCCCGATACGTGTAGCGGAAAAGCGGCCGGCCCGGCACGCGCGTGGCGATCGTCTTGCTGCCGAAGAGCCGCCGGCTCCGCTCGAAGAAGTGCGTCAGCGTGAGTGGGTAGCTCATCATGAGGTTGTCGAAGCGCGCGCTCACCGTGGTCGTCCTCCCGGAGCCATTTCGCCCAGATCCTCCGACGTGGCGCAGCGGAAGCCCACGAAGTGGTGGCCGGCGTCCGCGCCGCGGCGGTCGTAGGAGCGCCGCCGGGTCACGCCGAGCGAGTCGGCCGGGTCGTCGTGGCTCGCTCCGCGGACGACCACGCGCCCGGTCGCGCCGGTGTACGGCTCCCGGCCGTCGTCGCTCCTGTAAGGATAGGGGCGGAGGATGGTGGCCGTCCACTCTCGCAGGTTGCCGAGCATGTCCTCGACGCCATAGGGGCTCGCCCCGGCCGGCCGGCTGTCCGTCGACTCGGTCGCGTTGTAGACCCGGCCGAAGACCGCGAGGTGGGGCGCCGGCGCCGCGAAGCCCCAGGGGTACGGCCGGTGGTCGTCGCCGCGCGCCGCCTTCTCCCACTCCGCCTCGGTGGGCAGGCGCCGACCCGTCCGGACACAGTAGTCCCGAGCCCCGAACCACGAGACCTCCACCACGGGATGGCGCTCGAATCCCGGATCGGCGACCCAGCGACTCCCGGACCGGTGAATGCGCGCGTCCGCGTCGTCCTCGTCGTAGCGTCGCTCGCCGCCGGGCGGCCGAAGGCCGGTCGCGTTCAAGAAGAGGGCGAACTCGGCGTTGGTCACCTTGTGGCGCTCGAGCCAGAAATCGCGGACGTAGACCCGATGGCGCGGCGCCTCGTCGGGCGGGCCGTCGTCGCGCCCCATCCAGAAGGCGCCGGCCCGGATCAGCATGATGCCGTCCGCTGTCGCCAGGGCCGGGATCGCCAGGAGGCCGGCGGCCATGAGGGTCACGACGAAGCGGCCCACGGGGATCATGGTATCGTGAGTGCGGCATGCGCTCCCGCTGGAACGACGCCGAGGCGAGCCAGCTCCACGGCCTCGACCTGCTCGTCTACGCGTCGCGCCTGGTCGGCGCCGAGACCTCGCTGGTGATCTGGGGCGGGGGCAATACCTCGATCAAGACCCGCGAGCGCGACCACCGCGGCCGTGAGATCGCCGTGCTGCGGGTCAAGGGGAGCGGATCCGACCTCAAGTCCGTCCAGCGCAGAGACTTCCCGGGCGTGCGCATGGACGACATCGCCGCGCTCCTCGGCCGCGACGAGATGAGCGACGAGGAGATGGTGGGCTACCTCGCGCACGCGCTGCAGGACCCCGGGGGCGTGCGCCCGTCGATCGAGACCCTGCTGCACGGGTTTGTCCCGGCTCCGGCGATCGTCCACACCCATGCGGACGCGGTCGTCTCGCTGACGAACACCGATCGCGCCCACGACGTGATCCAGCGCGTCTACGGCAAGGACGTCATCTCGCTCGCATATCGTCGACCCGGGTTCCGCATCTCCCGCGACGTGGCCGACGCGATCGCCGACCGCCCCGAGGCGAAAGCCCTCCTCCTCGAGCGTCACGGGACGATCACCTGGGGTGCGACTGTCCGGGACGCGTACGAGGCCACGATCGAGCTGATCACCCGCGCCGAGGAGGCCACCGCCGAGCGGAAGAAGGGCCGGCGGGCCTTCGGCGGTGGTCGCGTGCCGGTCCGCGAGCCGGGGGCGCGGCGCGCGACGGCGCTGGCGGTCGCGCCGCGGCTGCGCGGCCGGCTGAGCCGCGCGCGGCGCGTCGTGGTGACCTTCGACGACTCGCCCGATGTCACGGAGTTCGTGTCGTCGGCGGACGCGCCGCGCGTCTCACAGGTGGGGCCCGCGACCCCGGACCACACGATCTACGCCAAGCGCCTGCCGTGCTTCGTGGCCGCCACCGGCGGGGAGGCGCCGGAGGCTCTGGCGGAGGCGATCGAGCGGTCCGTCGAGGACTTCGTCGGCGGCTACACACGCTACTTCGAGGAGAACCGGTTCGAGGGCGCGCAGCTCGTCGATCCGCTCCCGCGCGTGGTGCTGGTGCCCGGTCTCGGCATGTTCACCTCGGGCAAGGACCGGCGGACCGCCGGTATCGTCAGCGACATCTACCATCACACGATCGACGTAGTCGGCAACGCCGGCGCCTTCGGCGACTACGTCTCGCTCTCGGCGAAGGACGCCTTCGACGTCGAGTACTGGCCCCTCGAGCTCTACAAGCTCACCCTGGCGCCGCCCGAGCAGGAGCTGGCGCGCCGGATCGCGCTGGTCACCGGCGGCGGCTCCGGCATCGGGCGAGCAGTTGCGCGCCGGCTCGCCGCCGAGGGCGCCCACGTCGTCGTGGGTGACGTCGACGGTGACACGGCTCGAACGACCGCCGATGAGATCGTGAAGGCCGTCGGCGCCGGCCGCGCGCTCGGGCTCGAGATGGACGTGACGCGCGAGGCGTCGGTGCGGGCGGCGTTCGAGGAGACCGTGCTCGCCTACGGTGGGCTCGACGTGCTCGTATCGAACGCCGGGATCGCGCATTCCGCGCCGGTGGTTCGCCTCGAGCTGGCCGACTGGGAACACTCGTTCGCGGTGAACTCCACCGGCCACTTCATCGTCGCGCGCGAGGCCGTGCGTCTGCTCACCGCCCAGGGGCTCGGCGGCGCGCTGGTCTTCGTCGCGACCAAGAACGTGATGGCGCCGGGCAAGGACTTTGCCGCCTACTCGGCGGCGAAGGCGGCGGAGGCCCAGCTCGCCAAGGTGCTGGCCCTGGAGGGCGCGCCCCACGGAATCCGCTCGAACATCGTGAACCCGGATGCCGTCTTCCAGGACTCGAAGCTCTGGTCGGACCAGGTGCGACGCGAGCGCGCCGCCGCCCAGGGGATCGCGGTGAGCCAGCTCGAGGATTTCTACCGCAAGCGCAACCTGCTCGGCGTCGGCATCCTTCCGGAGGACGTCGCCGAGGCCGTGCTCTTCCTCGCCTCGGACCGGTCCGCCAAGACCACCGGCTGCACGCTGACCGTGGACGGCGGCGTGCGGGACGCGTTCCCGCGGTGACCCCGTGATCGGCTTCGGCGCCCAGCTCTCGCTCCACCCGCCGGCCGAGCAGTTCGAGCTGGTCCAGCGCCTGGAAGCCCTCGGGTACGACTCCGTGTGGACGGGCGATCACGTGTCGTTCCACAACCCCATCTACGAGTCGCTGACGCTGCTCGCGTCCTACGCGCCCATCACGCGGCGGATCAAGCTGGGGGTCGCGGTCTATCTCCTGGCGCTCCGCGCGCCGGCGGTGGCGGCCAAGATGGCGGCGACCCTCGACGTGCTCTCCGGCGGCCGGCTCGTCTTCGGCGTCGGCGTCGGCGGCGAGAACCCGAAAGAGTTCGAGCTCTGCGGCGTGCCCCACAAGGAGCGCGGGGCGCGGGTGAACGAGGGCATCGACGTCGTGCGCACCCTCTGGCGCGACACGCCGGCCAGCTTCAACGGCCGGTTCACGCGGTTCGAGTCGGTCTCCATCGATCCCAAGCCCATCCAGCAGCCGCCGCCGATCTGGATCGGTGGCCGCTCCGACGCGGCGCTGGCCCGCGCGGGCCGGCAGGGCGACGGCTGGGTGTCGTACGTCGTGCAGGCCGACCGCTACGCGCAGAGCCTCGACAAGATCCGCGCCGCGGCGGCGGCCGCCGGCCGCTCGCTGGGCGGCTTCACGGCGGCGCACCTGGTCTTCATCACCGTCGGGCGCGACTTCGAAGCCGCGAAGCGGGCGTGGGTGAGCGTCCTCAGCAAGCGCTACGCGCAGGACTTCGAGCCGCTCGCGAAGCGGTACGGAGTCATCGGGACGCCCGAGCAGTGCGCGGAGCAGCTCGAGCGGTTCCGCGCGGCCGGCTGCAACTACTTCCTCATGAGCGCGATCGGCGACCCCCGAGACGAGCGCACGCAGCTCGAGACGATCGCCGCCGAGATTCTGCCGCGCTTCAGGGCGCGCTGAGAAGGCCGCGACAGGCCGGAGTGGGCCACGTCTTCACGCTGTGCGGCGGTCACATCCTGCCGATCTACGACGGCTGTCCCACCGCGGGCGTCGGGATCATCGATGGCCACCTGACCGCCGCGTGAAGATCACGTTCCTGTGTCCGCATCTCCGCATCGCCGGCGGAGTGCGCGCGATCCTCACGTACGCGGACCGGCTCGCGACCGCCGGGCACCAGGTCGACGTCGTGGTGCCGGCCCGGGGCCGCGGCCGCGCGTTCTGGCGATCGCTCGCCGGGACCGGGCCCGACTGGATGCCGGGCTTCCGGGCACGCATCGTCTGGGTGGACCGCTGGCGGGCGAGCGCCTTGCCCGACGGTGACGTCGTCGTCGCGACGGCGTGGCAGTCGGCGGCCGCGGCCGCCGCCGCGCCGGCGCGCTGCGGGCGGAAGTTCTACTTCGTGCAGCACTACGAGAGCCTCTACCACGGCGAGCCGGCGGCGGTGGACGCGACGTACCGGCTTCCGCTCCGGAAAATCGTGATCTCGACGTGGCTCCGCGACGTCATGCGGGAGCGCTTCGCCGGCGAGGCGGAGATCCTGGTCACCCCGGTCGATCCGGCCCTGTTCCACGCCGTTCCGGTCACGGTCGCGACGTCGCGACCGCGCGTGCTGATGCTGCACCACGAGTACGCCTGGAAGGGGACCGCCGACGGCTTCGAGTCGGTGACGCGCGTCAAGCGTCGCATCCCGGGCCTCCATCTCGTGGGATTCGGCGTCACGGCGCCGCGGGCGCCGGCGGACTACGACGAGTTCCACACGGACCCGCCCCAGGCCGGGCTCGCGGCGCTCTACAGCGGGTGCGAGATCTACCTGTGCCCCTCGTGGGACGAGGGGCTCGGGATGCCGCCGATGGAGGCGATGGCCTGCGGCGCGGCCCTCGTCACCTACGACAACGGCGGCTGCCGCGACTACGCGCGGGACGGCGAGACGGCGCTCGTCGCGCGGCGGCGCGACGTCGCCGATCTCGCGACGCGGCTCGAGCGCCTCGCCGCCGACGCCGAGCTGCGCGCGCGCATCGCCGCGGCGGGCTCGACGTTCGTCAGGAGCGCGTTCGACTGGGGGCGCGCGGTCCGCCGCATGGAGGAGATCTTTCGCTGACGGCGACAGCTCGCGCTGGAGGTGGTGCTGCCGCTCGCGCGCCTGGCGCGGCGCGGCGAGGGGATCAGGGTCGGCGCCGTCTGGAATCGGCCGACGTGGCGAAGGCCGAGGGAGACTCGAGCCGGCTGGCGAGAGTCGCGAGCTCCCGCTCGAGATCGGCCAGGCGCTTGGCCAGTCGGTCGCGCTCCTCGCGCAGCGACCGTGTCGCCGACGCGATGTGCTCCGCGAGGCGCCGGTCTCTTTCGGCCCGCTGTCGCGTGATCTCGTCCATGAGCCGCTGCATCGAGCAAGAGCAGTGCCGGGCCGCGAAGCCTTACTCGCCGCGAGCTTCCGCGACCTTCCGGGAAAGCAGAACGGCGCACTCTGACACGTCCGACCAGTGCGTCGGTCAAGCTGACACGCCGGGATCCGGGCGCGAGCCGCGTGCTAGAATCGGTCGCGAGATGCCGATCTACGAGTACGAATGTCACGACTGCCGCCGGCGGGTCAGCCTCCTCGTGCTTCGTCCTTCGGCCGCGGCCCCGCCGACCTGTCCGCGCTGCGGCGGCTCGGCGCTCTCTCGCCTGATGTCGCGCTTCGCGACGGTGAAATCGGAAGACGCCCGGCTCGACGCCCTCGCCGACTCGTCGAGCCTCGGCGACCTCGACGAGAACAACCCATCGAGCGTCGCCCGGTTCATGAAGAAGATGGGTCGCGAGTTCGGGGACGACCTCGGCGACGACTTCGAGTCCGCGATGGACGACGCGATGGCGGAGGGCGAGGCCGCCGGGGAAGGTGACGCGGAATCCCCTGGCCCCTCCGACGCGTCTGATGAATAGCCTAGCCTGTGAACGACCGATGAAAGTCCTGATCCTCGATCGTCTCGAGGCGGTGGGGGCTCCCGCGTGGGACAGGCTCGTCGCGGCCACCCGCCTGCGGTCGCCGTTTCTGTCCTGGACGTGGCAGTGCGAGTGGACGCGGACATTTGCGGAAGACCGGCGCCTCGAGGTCCGATGCGTCGAGGACGGCGCCGGGGGCCTGGTCGCGATCCTGCCGCTCTACGAATCCGCGCCCGGCACGCTGCAGGTCGTCGGGGGCGCCGACGTTTCCGACTATCTCGACCTGATCGCGGTGCAGGGGCGGGAGGAAGAGGCGTGGATGGCCCTGCTCCAGTCCCGCACGGCGGAGCGCGTCGAGTGGGAGCTCCACGCCGTGCCGGAAAGCTCGCCCACCGTGACCGCCCTGCCGCAGCTGGCCGCCGCCTGCGGGCTCGCCGCCTCGGCCGTCGTGGAAGAGCGATGTCCCGTCCTCGCCCTGCCGCAATCCTGGGAAACCTACCTCGCCAGCCTGTCCGGAAAGCACCGCCACGAACTCCTGCGAAAGATGCGACGCCTCGAACGCGACGCCCCCGACGCGCGCGCGTCGTGCGCGAGCGCGCCGGCGGAGATCGAGACGCGGCTCGGCGAGTTTCTCGAGCTCCACCGGCGCTCGCGCGCGGGCAAGGCGCGGTTCATGGACGACCAGATGGAGCGATTCTTCCGGCGGGCTCTCCTCGCGTTCGCCGAGCGCGGAGCCGCCCGGCTCTGGTTTCTGGACACGGCGTCGGGCCCGATCGCCGCGTTCGTCACGATCGAATGGGACGGGACGGTCGGCCTCTACAACTCGGGATTCGCGCCCGACCGCGCCGCGCTCTCCCCGGGCGTGGTGCTCCTGGCGCAGCTGATTCGCGACGCGATCGCGCGCGGGCGGCGCCGGTTCGACTTCCTGCGGGGCGAGGAGCGGTACAAGTACGAGTTCGAGCCCGTCGCCGAAGCCGTCTACCAGGTGGGGATCCGGTGAGCCTGCGCGTCGCGATGCTCAGCGTCCATACCTGCCCGCTGGCCGCCCTGGGCGGCAAGGAAACGGGCGGGATGAACGTCTACGTCCGCGAGGTGTCGCGCGAGCTCGGGCGCATGGGCGTGTCCGTCGACGTCTTCACCCGCTCGCAGAACCCGGGGATTCCGCGCGTCGTGCAGCTCGGAGAGCGCGCCCGCGTCATCCACCTGCCGGTCGGCGACGAGGCGCCGATGGCCCGCGTGCTGATCCATCGCCACCTCGACGAGTTCGTCGATGGCATCGAGGCCTGGCGTATCGCGGGATCGATCGACTACGACCTGATCCATGCCCACTACTGGCTCTCCGGTGTCGCCGCGCTCACGCTGAAGGCCCGCTGGTCGGTGCCGGTGCTCCAGATGTTCCACACGCTGGGTCGGCTGAAGAACCGGGTGGCCCGGAGCGCCGCGGAGCTGGAGCCGCCCGTCAGGCTCCACGAAGAGACGCGCATCGTCGGCGCCTCCGACCGCATCGTGGCCGCGAACGTCGTCGAGCGCGCCGAGCTCCTGCGCGACTACGGCGCTTCCGCGTCGCGCATCGCGACGATCCCGTGCGGCGTCGACACCGATCTGTTCGTGCCCGGCGATCGCGCCGAGGCCCGACGCCAGCTCGGGCTCGACGAGCGGCCCGTGCTGCTCTGGGTCGGCCGCATGGCGCCGATCAAGGGGCTCGACACGCTGCTCGACGCGGTCGCCCGGCTGCGGGCGACCGGCCAGGCCGTCCGGCTCCTCGTCGTGGGCGGCGACGCCGACGAGCCGATGAGCGATCACGAGGCGTCGCTGCGCCAGCGCATCGAGCGCCTCGACCTGGCCGACTCCGTTCGCTTCGTCGGGCCCCAGCCTCAGGGCGTGCTCCCGACCTACTACGTCGCCTCCGACGTGACGGTCCTGCCCTCGTACTACGAGTCGTTCGGCATGGTCGCCCTCGAGGCGATGGCGTGCGGGAGTCCCGTCATCGCCTCCCGCGTCGGGGGGCTGGTGACGACGGTCCGCGACGGCGTCACGGGCTTCCTCGTTCCCGACAGCGACGTCGGCGCGCTGGCCGAGCGCATCGCCGGCCTTATCGCCGACGCCGATTTGCGCTGGCGGGTCGGGCGCGAGGGCGTGCGCTGGGCGGCCCAGCACCGCTGGGCCTGCGTGGCCGAGGCGGTGTGCCGGGAGTACGCGTCCCTCGAGTCGCGGGCGGAGGCACACCTGGCGGCGGCGCGCTGCCGCGATTGATTCAGCATCGGGGGGAGGGCGATCGCCCCCCTCGATGGCGATCAAATGCTACACTCCGCCGCGGTGGGGACTCTTCTCGAGGTCGAAAATCTCCAGACGCACTTCGTGACGCGGAGCGGCGTCGTGCGCGCGGTGGACGACGTGTCCTGGGACGTCGACGAGGGCGAGACCGTCGCCCTCGTCGGTGAGTCCGGCTGCGGCAAGAGCGTCAGCGCGCTCAGCATCATGCGCCTCGTCGCCGGTCCCGCCGGCCGGATCGTGAGTGGCCGGATCGTCTTCAAGGGCCGAGACCTCCTGCGGCTGTCCGAAGAAGCGATGCGTCGGGTACGGGGCCGCGAGATCGCGATGATCTTCCAGGAGCCGATGACCTCGCTCAACCCGGTCCTAACGATCGGGCGTCAGCTCACGGAGGGGCTCGAGATCCACCTGGGGATGGCGCCGGTCGAGGCGCGCCGGAGGTCGGTCGAGCTGCTCGGCATGGTCGGCATCTCCGACCCGGAGCGGCGCCTCCGCCAGTACCCTCACCAGTTCAGCGGCGGGATGCGGCAGCGGATGATGGTCGCGATGTCCCTCGCCTGCAACCCGTCGCTGATCCTCGCTGACGAGCCCACGACGGCGCTCGACGTGACGATCCAGGCGCAGATCCTCGAGCTGATGCGGGACCTCTCCCGGCGCTTCGGCGTCGCCATGCTCATCATCACCCACAACCTGGGGGTCGTCGCCCGGTACGCCGATCGCGTGAACGTCATGTACGCGGGCCGGATCATCGAGCGTGGGACGGCGCGCGAACTGTACGCCGAACCGCGGCATCCCTACACGCTCGGCCTCCTTCGCTCGGTGCCGCGCCTCGATGAGCCGCGGCGCGCGCGTCTGGACCCGATCGAGGGCCAGCCTCCCGACCTCACGCGGCTCGGCGCCGGCTGCGCCTTCGCGCCCCGATGCACCTTCCGCGTCGAGCGCTGCGTCGTCGAGATCCCGCCACTGCGCCCCGTCGGTGGGCGAGACCACGTGAGCGCGTGCTGGGAGGCCGACAACCTCGACCGCGCGCTGGCGCGGAGCGCGGCCGCGACGTGACCGACGACGCGCCGCTCCTGGAAGTCCGGAATCTCGTCAAGCATTTCCATGTCGGGGGCGGGCTCTTCGGTGGCTCGGCTGGTGTCGTCCGCGCGGTCGACGGCGTGAGCTTCGCGATCCGCCGGGGAGAGACGCTCGGGCTCGTCGGCGAGTCGGGATGCGGCAAGACGACCACGGGCCGCTGCATCCTGCAGCTCGAGCGGCCGACGAGCGGCCAGATCGTGTTCGAAGGCCGCGACCTCACGCGGCTCGGCGAAGACGAGCTGCGGCCTGTCCGCCGGAAGATGCAGGTGATCTTCCAGGACCCGTACAGCTCACTCAATCCGCGGATGACGGTGGGACAGATCATCGCCGAGCCGATCGCCGTCCACGGGATCGTCACCGACCGGGCGCAGCGTGCCCGGCGGGTCCGCGAGATCTTGTCCCACGTGGGCCTGCTGCCGCAGCACGCCCACCGCTATCCGCATCAGCTCTCGGGCGGGCAGCGCCAGCGGGTGGGGATCGCGCGGGCCCTCGCCGTCGAGCCCTCGTTGATCATCTGCGACGAGCCCGTCTCGGCCCTCGACGTCTCGATCCAGGCGCAGATCATCAACCTCCTGGAAGATCTCCAGGCGCAGTTCGGGCTGACCTATCTCTTCATCGCCCACGACTTGTCGGTCGTGCGCCACATCTCGGACCGCGTCGCCGTCATGTACCTCGGCAAGATCGTCGAGATCACCGACCGCAAGTCGCTCTACGACGCTCCGCTTCATCCGTACACGAAGGCCCTGCTCTCGGCGGTGCCCATTCCGGATCCAGCGCTCGAGGCGCAGCGCGAGCGGGTGGTGCTCGGCGGAGAGGTGCCGAGCCCGCTGAACCCGCCCCCAGGGTGCGTCTTCCATCCCCGCTGTCCCGTCGCCATCGAGCGCTGCCGGGCGGAGGTGCCCGAGCTGCGCGAGATCAGGCCGGGCCACCGGGCGGCCTGCATCCTGGCTTGACGCCGGGCCCCTGCGTGCTTAAATGCGGAAACTTCTCGTCGTCGGTGCTGGTTTCGTAGCAAAAACTCTGGAGGAATTGATGCGACGCTGCTTAGAAATCATCGCAATCGCGATCGTCGCCGCGGCCCTGGCGGGCCCGGCCGCGGCCCAGGACAAGCCCCGGTACGGCGGTGAGCTGGTGTTCGCGGTGCCGTCGGAGCCACCGTCTTACGACGGCCACCGGGAGGAGACCTTCGGCGCCGTCCATCCATTGGCGCCCCACTACAACACCTTGCTGCGCGTCGACCCCAACGACCGGACGGGCACGAAGCTCGTCAACGATCTCGCCGAGTCGTGGTCGATGGCGAAGGACGGCCGCACCTACACATTCAAGCTGCGTCGGGGCGTGAAGTTCCACGACGGTAGCGAGATGACCTCGAAAGACGTCAAAGCCTCTTACGATAAGATCATCTTCCCACCTCAGGGAGTCGCGTCCGACCGCCAGGGCCAGTACCTCGGCGTCGAGGCCGTGCAGGCACCGGACCCGTACACGGTCGTGTTCCGGCTCAAGTGGCCCGCGGCCTCCTTCCTGGCCTCGGTGGGCTCGCCGTGGAACTGGATCTACAGAGCTGACATCCTGAGCAAGGACATGCGGTGGTACGAGACGAACGTGATGGGGACGGGCCCATTCACGTTCGTGGAGCACGTCAAGGGCTCGCACTGGGTCGCCAAGAAGAACCCCAACTACTGGGACAAGGGCAAGCCCTATCTGGACGGCTACCGGGCGGTCTTCATCAGAGACTCGGCCGCGCAGGTCAGCGCCGTCCGGGGCGAGCGGGCTCACATCCAGTTCCGGGGCTTCGCACCGGCCGATCGGGACAGTCTGGTCCAGGCCCTCGGGCCGAAGATCGCGGTGCAGGAGAGCCCGTGGGACTGCGCGCTGCTGGTGGCCCTGAACCACGAGAAGAAGCCGTTCGACGACAAGCGGGTCCGCCGTGCGCTGACGCTCGCGCTCGACCGCTACCAGGGCTCGCAGGCGCTGTCGAAGATCGCCATCGTCAAGGAAGTGGCGGGTGTCCAGGTGCCGGGAACGCCCTACGCCACACCGCCGGCCGAGCTGGAGAGACTCGCCGGCTATGGCCGTGACATCGCGAAGTCGCGGGCCGAGGCCAAGCGCCTCCTGAGGGAGGCCGGCGTTCCGGACGGGTTTGCGTTCACGTTCAAGAACCGCGGCGTCCCAATGCCGTACGAAGCGGTGGGGGTGTGGCTCATCGACCAGTGGCGGCAGATCGGGCTCAACGTGAAGCAGGAGGTCGTCGAGGCGGCGGCGTACTACGGCCAGGTACTGCGGCCGGGCAACTACGAGGTCGCCATGGACTTCCAGTGCGGCTACATCGTCGAGCCGGACCTCGATATCTACAAGTTCCAGTCCAAGGAGATCAGCCCGGCCAACTACGGCCGCTACACGGACAAGACGCTCGACGAGCTGTTCGTGAAGCAGGGACGGGCGGGGGACGCCGAGGAACGCAAGAAGTACATCCGGGAGTTCGAGCGGCGGCTGCTGGACGACGAAGTGCACTATTTCTACACGCTCCAGTGGCACCGGATCATCCCGCACAGCTCGAAGGTGAAGGGCTGGACCATCACGCCCAGCCACTATCTGAACCAGCAGCTCGACGCCGTGTGGCTCACCGAGTAGGCGAGTGACCCGGGGCCCGCAGCGGGGCCCTAACACGCACGAGGAGCGTCCCATGACCGACGAGGGCCGCAAGCGGTTGCTTTCGATCACGGGGGTCCTGTTCGCCGTCGTGGCTCTCACGACGGCGGCGGGCGCCCAGGACAAGCCGCGGTACGGCGGTGAGCTGATCTTCGCCGTACCGTCGGAGATGCCGTCCTACGACGGTCACCGGGAAGGGACCTTCGGGATGGTGCACCCGCTGGCGCCGCACTACAACACACTCTTGAGAACCGACCCCAACGATCGGACGGGCACGAAGTTCGTCGGCGACCTCGGCGAGTCCTGGACGATCTCTCCCGACGGGCGCGTCTACACCCTCAAGCTCCGGCGCGGCGTGAAGTTCCACGATGGAAGCGAGATGACCTCGCGTGACGTCAAGGTGTCCTACGACAAGATCGTCTTCCCGCCGCCGGGCGTGGGGTCCATACGCAAGGGCCAGTACACCAACGTGGAGGCGATCGAGGCGCCCGACGCGTCCACGATCGTGTTCCGCCTGAAGTGGCCGCAGGCGTCTTTCCTGGCGTCGCTGGCGTCGCCCTACAACTGGATCTACAGGGCAGAAATTCTCGCCAAGGACGTGCGCTGGTACGAGAAGAACGTCATGGGGACCGGCCCCTTCCTGCTCGTCGAGCACGTCAAGGGCTCGCACTGGGTCGGCAAGAAGAACCCCAACTACTGGGACAAGGGCAAGCCCTACCTCGACGGATACCGGGCGATCTTCATGAAGGACTCGGCGGCCCAGGTCGCCGCCGTCCGCGCCGAGCGGGCACACATCCAGTTCCGGGGCTTCTCGCCCGCGGAGCGCGACAGCCTCGTCAACGCGCTCGGGCGAAAGATCACGGTGCAGGAGAGTGCCTGGGACTGCGCAGCGTGGGTGGCGATAAACCAGGACAAGAAGCCCTTCGACGACAAGCGCGTCCGCCGCGCGCTGACGCTCGCCCTGGACCGGCATCAGGCCGCTCAAGCGCTCTCGAAAATCGCCTACGTGAAAGAGGTGGCCGGGGTGCAGGTGCCGGGCACGCCGTTCGCGACGCCGCCGGACGAGCTCGAGAAGCTCGCCGGCTACGGCCGCGACATCAAGAAGTCGCGGGCCGAGGCGCGTCGCTTGCTGCGGGAGGCCGGCGTCCCCGACGGCCTCTCCTTCACCTTCACGAACCGCGGGGTCGCGATGCCGTACGAGCCGGTCGGGATCTGGCTCATCGACCAGTGGCGCCAGATCGGGCTCAACGCGACCATGGTCACGATCGAGGCCTCTCAACACGTGACGGAGCTGCGGGCCGGCAACTTCACGGTGTCGAGCGACGCCCAGTGCGGCTATCAGGTCGAGCCGGACCTCGACCTCGCCAAGTTCCAGTCGAAAGAGATCAGCCACAACAACTACGGCCGCTACACCGACAAGGTGCTCGACGATCTCTACCAGAAGCAGAGCCGAGCCCTCGATCCCGAGGAGCGGAAGCGGTACGTCCGGGAGTTCGAGCGGCGGCTGCTCGAAGAAGAGGCGCACACCTTCCCGACGCTCCAGTGGCACCGCATCGTCCCCCACAGCGCCAAGGTCAGGGGATGGACGATCACGCCGAGCCACTACTTGAACCAGCAGCTCGACACGGTGTGGCTGTCCGAGTAGCCTGGCGGCTGACGGCATGGCGAAATACATCGTCAAGCGGCTGCTCTTGATGATCCCGACGCTCCTCGGGGTGGCGGTGCTGATTTTCTTTCTCATGCGGGTGGTGCCCGGCGACATCGTGGAGCTGCGCTTCGCCGGCGAGAGCGCCTTCGCCCAGAAGGAAAATCTCGACAAGGAGCGTGCCCGGCTCGGTCTCGACCGGCCGCTCTGGGAGCAGTTCGTCACCTGGATGCTGGGCATCATGCGGCTCGACTTCGGGACCTCGATGTGGACGGGATCTCCCATCATCGAAGAGATCCAGCTCCGGGCCGCGCTGAGCTTTCAGCTCGCCGTGATGGCCACGATCATCGCCGTCGTGCTGGCCATCCCGCTCGGGGTGGTCGCCGCCCTCAAGCAGGACACCTGGGTGGACTACTGCGTGCGGATCTTCTCCATCGCCGGCCTGGCCACGCCCTCGTTCTGGCTCGGCATCGTGTTCATCCTGATGCTGCTCATCGTCTTCAAGTGGCTGCCGCCGATGGTGTACACGCCGTTCTGGGTCAACCCGTGGCAGAACATGCTGCAGCTCATCTGGCCCGCCCTCGCCGTCGGCTACCGCTATTCGGCGGTGGCAACGCGGATGACCCGCTCGGCCATGCTGGAGGTGCTGCGCGAGGACTACATCCGCACCGCGCGGGCCAAGGGGCTCTGGCAGAAGCTCATCCTGTCTCGCCACGCCCTGAAGAACGCCATGCTTCCCGTGCTCGCCGTCGTCGCGCTGGAGTTCGCCTTCCTCATGGGGGGACTGGTGGTGACCGAGCAGGTGTTCAATCTGAACGGGCTGGGCATGCTCTTCGTCGAGTCCGTCGCGCGCCGCGACTACACGCTGACGCAAGCGCTGGTGATGCTCGTCGCGTTCGTGTTCATCTTCGTCAATTTCACGGTGGATCTGATGTACGCCTGGCTCGACCCTCGGATCCGGTTCCGCTAATGGCCATCCGGCCCGCGACCGTCGCCGAAGTTCCCGACGTCGCCGGACGTCGAGGCTGGCTTGCCCAGGTCCGCGACTTCTGCCGGGAGCGTCCGCTGGGCGCGATCGGCGCGGCCGTGGTGGCCGCCAACATCCTCGTGGCCATCAGCGCGAACGTGATCGCTCCCTACGACCCGCTGACGACGGACTACGGGGCGATGCTGGCGCCGCCCTCCGCCGGCCACTGGCTCGGCACCGACGCGTTCGGCCGAGACGTGCTCACCCGCATCCTCTACGGCTCGCGCACGGCGATGCTGGTCGGCTTCGCGTGCGCCTTCTTCGGCGCCACGATCGGCGCCGTGATCGGGGTCGCCAGCGCCTATTTCGCCGGAAAGGTGGACCTCATCGTCCAGAGGGTCATGGACATCTTCCTCGCCTTTCCGCTGATCATCCTCGCGCTCGCGGTTGTCTCGATTCTTGGCACCGGCATCCAAAACGTGATCATGGCGATCACCATCCCGATGATCCCGCGGGCGGCGCTCGTCGCGCGGTCGAGTGCCCTGGCCATTCGCGAGCTGCCGTACGTCGACGCGGCCCGCGCCGCCGGCTTTCGACACCGTCGGATCATCCTGCGCCACATGCTGCCGAACGTCATGGCGCCGTACCTCATCATGCTCACGGCGTATCTCGGCCAGGCGATCCTGCTCGAGGCTTCGCTCTCGTTCCTCGGCCTCGGCGTCTCGGAGCCGACTGCGGCGTGGGGCCTGATGCTCCGCGGCGCCGCGGTCCAGTTCGCGGAG
Source organism: Binatia bacterium (assembly GCA_035635995.1). Taxonomy (GTDB): domain Bacteria; phylum Methylomirabilota; class Methylomirabilia; order Rokubacteriales; family CSP1-6; genus AR31. The sequence goes on from DASPZZ010000288.1 coordinate 24,515, forward strand.
GCGGCCCCGTGGATGGCGATCTTCCCGGGGCTCGCGATCAGCCTGGCCGTCTTCGCGTTCAACCTCTTCGGTGACTCGCTGCGTGACGCCCTCGACCCCCGCCTCAAGACCCAGTAGAAGGACCTCCTGGGGCGATCAAATAGCGACAACTAGGCGGAAAGCTTGACACATTGCCTGGATTCGGGTACAAAGACCGATGGCTTCGCTGGGACTGGACGCACCTCGAATGGCGCTCGATAGTGGGAGGATCTGATGCCGTACATCATCGCTGAACCGTGCATCAACGTGAAGGACAAGGCCTGCGTCGAGGTCTGTCCGGTGGATTGCATCTACGAAGGCGAGACGATGCTCTACATCCATCCGGACGAGTGCATCGACTGCGGCGCGTGTGAGCCCGTGTGCCCGGTCAAGGCGATCTTCGCGGAAGACGAGACGCCCGATCAGTGGAAGAGCTTCATCGAGCTGAACAAGAAGTTCTTCAAGGACAATCCCGGAGTCAAGCCGGCCACGAAGGCCTAGCTGCACACTTCCAGCGGCAGCACGCCAGGCCCGCTGTGCATTGTCCGAGCGCCGTGGGCTTGAATCCTTCACAAATTCGCTCATTGATGGCTGGCACGCCGGTTGCGGCTGTGACGGGCCATGACTTCGATGCCCGGATCGACTCCAGCATCACCCCCATCGACCATCGGCTATCACGGCGCGGTCTCCGACTTCAAACGGCGACTCATCGAGGCGACGCTCCACCAGGTGCGCGGCAATCGCACCCACGCGGCGCGCGCCCTCGGCTTGCAGCGGACCTACCTGCTGCGGCTCATCCGCGATCTCGGCGTGGCGGCGCCGCCACCGCCCCCGCGCCGGAGGAGCTCGGCCGCGTAGAAGTTGACCTTTGCCGACCCGCCCGGCAAGCTGTGGGCCGCCATGTATGACGTGTGGATCGCCGGCGCGGACATGACCCGCGTCGGCCGGCTCCGCGAGCCGCTCCAGGACCTGATGGCCGTCGCCGCGCACGCGGCGCTGCGCGGCGCCGACCGCGAGCGGCCCGACTCGATCATCGTCGCGACGATGAACCCCGAGGAATTCCTGGGCGACGCCAACTTCGCCTCCAACGTCGCCACGCACATGGGGTTCGCCGACGTGCCCGTGATCCGGGTCGAGACGGCCACCTCCTCGGGCGCGGCGGCGTTCTACGCGGGCTTCGCCCAGATCGCGTCGGGCCTGGCCCGCACGGTCGTCGTCGTGGGCGGTGAGAAGATGACGCACCTGCCGACGCCGAAGGTGTCGGAGCTGATCGGCCGCTCGATCGACCCGTACGAGCGCTCGTACGGCACGACGATGCCGGCGTTCGCCGCGCTCATCACGCGGGCGCTGATGACCCGCCACGGTGTCACCGAGCGCGAGATCGCCCAGGTCGCGGTGAAAAACCACGCGAACGGCGCGCGAAACCCGCTGGCGCATTTCCGCGAAGAGATCACGCTCGACATGGTCCTCGGCAGCCGCATGGTCGCCGACCCGTTGCGGCTCTTCCACTGCTGCCCGATCTCCGACGGGGCGGCGGCGGTGGTGTTGACGTCCGACCGCGCGGCCGTGCGGGTGGCCGGCATCGGGCAGGGGACCGACGCGCTCGCCATTCGGCATCGCGACAGCCTCACCAGCTTTCGGGCGACTCAGGCGGCCGCGGGCGCGGCGTTCGCGATGGCGGGCTTCGGCCCGGAGCGCGTCGACGTCGCCGAGATCCACGACGCGTTCGCCCCGTTCGAGCTGATCTCGCTCGAGGACACCGGGCTCTTTCCACCCGGCAAGGCGGGACTGGCCACGCTCGACGGCGAGACCGCGTTCGGCGGGCGCTTGCCGATCAACCCGTCGGGCGGCCTCAAGGCCCGTGGTCACCCCCTCGCGGCCACCGGCCTGGCCCAGATCGTGGAGTGCGTGTGGCAGCTGACCGGCCGCGTGCCCAGGCGGCAGGTGCCGTGCAGCGTAGCGCTCGCCCACTCGATCGGAGGTCCGGGCACCAATAACTGGGTCACGCTGCTGGAAGCCCGGTGAACGGAGCCAGGTCGCGCCGACAAGCTGATCAGGCGAACGGAGCCGGAGCCAGCTCACGCCTACGGTCAGATCGGGCGCGTCGGAGGCACTCGCCGCTCAGACGCCGCGGGCGAGATCGGGCGTGTCGGAGCCATCCGCTTCTGTCTCAGGCCACCCTCGGTCCAAGCCGGCCTCACGGCCCCCGCTACAAGTGATCGAGCGGCTCGCGGCCTCCAGGTGTCCCGAGTGCCGGCTCGTGGTGGCGCCGCCCACGCGCTGGTGTCCGCGTCACCCCGTCGAGATGACGCCCACCTCGGTGATCGGTGCCGGCGAGGTGGTCTCATTCACCACGCTCCTCTCGCCGCCCGAAGGCTTCCGTTCGCCCCTTCACATCGCGCTGGTCGATCTGACCGGCGGCGCCCGGTTCGTCTGCCACGGAGCCGAGACGCAGGGGCTCCGGATCGGATCGTGGGTGGCCATCGAGGCGGTGGGTAAGGTCTACTACTTCTCGCATCTCGGCGCGCTCGACCGCGCGCGGCTCTTCTGGCGCCGCGCCGGCCGCGCCGGTGAGCGCATGAGCGCGATCGCGCAAAGCCTCGCCAAGCGCGCCTGGAAAGGACGATTCCGTGGCGAAAGCTAAGGGACCGCTGACGGGCGTCCGCGTCCTCGACCTCACTCGCGTCCTCGCCGGCCCTTTCTGCGCGATGATGCTCGGCGACATGGGGGCCGAAGTGATCAAGGTCGAGGAGCCCGGCAAGGGGGACGACACGCGCAGCTGGCCGCCGTTCGTTGGGGGCGAGTCGACGTACTTCATGTCCGTGAACCGAAACAAGAAAAGCGTGACCCTGAACCTCAAAGCGCCGGAGGGTCGCGAGATCCTCCGGGCGCTGGCGAAGAAGAGCGACGTCCTGCTCGAGAACTTCAGAACCGGAACGATGGACAAGCTCGGCTTCGGGTACCGCGCCCTCTCGCGGCTGAACCCGCGGCTCGTGTACTGCTCGGTGTCGGGGTTCGGCGAGTCGGGCCCCGAAGCGCACCGCGCGGGCTACGACCTCGTGATTCAAGCCGAGTCCGGCGTGATGGACCTCACCGGCTTCGCCGACGGTCCCCCCGTGAAGGTCGGCAACTCGATCGCCGATCTGGTCGCCGGCATGTCGGCCGCCCACGGTGTCGTCCTGGCGCTGCTGGCCCGAGGCCGTACGCGGCGCGGCCAGAAGGTCGAGATCTCGATGCTCGACGTCATGGCCGCGCTCCTCACCTATCAGGCCGGGATCTACTTCGGCACGGGCCAGCGCCCGACGCGGCGCGGCAACGCCCACCCCTCGATCGTTCCCTACGAGGTTTTCCGTGCCGCTGACGCGTTCGTCGTGCTCGGGGTCGCCAACAACTCGCTGTGGACCAAGTGCTGCGCCGCGCTCGGACATCCCGAGCTCGCCACCGACCCGCGCTTCGATGCCGAGGCCAAGCGCGTCCAGAATCGCGGCACGCTCGTTCCGCTGCTGAACGAGATTCTAGGAGCGCGGGCCGCCGCCGACTGGGTCAAGCAGTTCGAGGCGGCGGGGATCCCCGCGGGGCTCATCAAGTCGGTCGCCGAGGTATGCGAGAGCGAACACCTGAAGGCGCGCGGCATGATCGTGACGCTCCCGCACCCCCGGGCTCGGCAGGTGACCGTGATGGGCGTTCCCGTGCGCCTGCACGCGACCCCCGGGGCGGCCGCGACGGCGCCGCCCGTGATCGGCCAGCACACGGAGGCGGTTCTCCGCGGCCTCGTCGGGCTCACCAAGCCGGCGATCGAGCGCCTGCGCAAGGGCGGCGTCGTCTAACCTACCGCCGCCTCACGCGGTCCGATTGTTGACACCGCAGCGGCCGCGGGCGCATGATCGAGAAACTTCATGCGCCGCCTGATCAAGATCTACGACACGACGCTCCGCGATGGCACCCAGGGCGAAGGGGTGTCGTTCTCGATGGAGGACAAGGTTCGGCTCGCGACCCGACTCGATGCGCTGGGGATCCACTACATCGAGGGCGGTTGGCCGGGCTCGAACCCGAAGGACCTCCGGTTCTTCCGTCGCATGCAGGACGTCACGCTCAAGCACGCGAAGCTTGCGGCGTTCAGCATGACCCGGCGTGCGGGCGGCACCGCCGAGTCGGATGCCAACATGCAGGCGCTGCTCGACGCCGGCGCGCCGGTGGCGACGATCGTCGGCAAGTCATGGGACTTCCACGTGACCGAGGCTCTCGGCACCACGCTCGCCGAGAATCTCGCGATGATCGGCGAGACGATCGCGTTTCTCCGACCCCGGATGGACGAAGTGATCTTCGACGCCGAGCACTTCTTCGACGGCTTCCGCGCCAATCGAGACCATGCGCTGGCCACGCTGCAGGCGGCCGAAGCGGCCGGCGCGCACTGGCTCATCCTGTGCGACACCAACGGCGGCACGCTGCCGGCCGAGCTGGTGGCGACGATCGCGATCGTCAAGAAGCACGTGCGGGCGCCGCTCGGGATCCACGTCCACAACGACGCCGAGTGTGCCGTTGCGAACTCGCTCGCCGCCGTCGCCGAGGGGATCGGCCAGGTGCAGGGGACGTTCAACGGCTTCGGCGAGCGTTGCGGGAACGCGAACCTCGTGTCCATCATTCCGAGTCTCATCCTGAAAATGGGGCTCGACTGCATTCCGGAGCCGAACCTGCGCGAGCTCCGCGACGTGTCGCGCTTCGCGTCGGAGCTGGCGAACCGCAAGCCCTGGTCCTCGCAGCCGTACGTGGGCGACTCGGCCTTCGCGCACAAGGGCGGCATGCACGTCTCGGCCGTCCTCAAGCACCCGGAGACCTACGAGCACATCAACCCCGAGGCCGTGGGCAATCGACGACGGGTGCTCGTCTCCGAGCTGGCGGGCAAGTCCAACATTCTCTGGAAGGCGCGCGAGTACGGGATCGACCTCGGCCGGGACACGCCGGACTCCCGGCGGATCCTCGAGCAGCTCAAGGCGCTCGAGGACCAGGGATTCCAGTTCGAGGGTGCCGAGGCGTCCTTCGAGCTGCTCATGGAGCGGGCGCTGGGCCGCCACCGACCCTTCTTCGCGCTCGAGGCGTACCGGGTGATCGTCGAGGAGCAGAACACCGATCAGGAGCCCGTAGCGGAGGCGACGGTTCGGGTGCGGGTGAAGGGGATGCTGGAGCACACGGCCGCCTCGGGGAACGGTCCCGTCGACGCTCTCGACCACGCGCTCCGCAAAGCCCTGGAAGAGTTCTATCCGAACCTCAAGACAATGAAGCTCCTCGACTACAAGGTGCGCATCCTCGACGAGTCGAAGGGCACCGCGGCCAAGACCCGGGTGCTCATCACCTCCGGTGACGGCGACGAGACCTGGGGCACCGTCGGCGTCGCCGACAACATCATCGAAGCGTCCTGGCAGGCGCTCGTGGATTCGGTCGAGTACAAGCTGCGCCGCGACGAATCCGCCCGGGCCTGAGCCTCCCTGTCTCACCCGGTGACCGCTCGTCCAGGAGCGGTCACGAAGTAGCTGGATCGAGAGTGATCTGCCTGATCAATTACCTACCAGATAGCGGACCCACGTTTCTTCGTAAGTAGCTTGAATAAAAAGAAAATAGCCCTCTGACTCGCTTCGGTATCGGAATTGCTTTTCCGGTAGGGGCAGGAGGGCTCAGACATGTCGGTCAATGGAACGGCGGTCAGTGAGTCGGTCAACAGCAACGCGCCTCGCCCGTGGCTCCAGCCGCGGAGCGTGGGGCGTCCATCGACGGTGGCTCCGTTCGCCCCTCAGATCGAGGCTTGGCTGCGTGAGACGCCCGCGCTTTCCGGCGCCGAAGTGCTCCGGCGCGCGCGTGAGGTCGGCTATCGCGGTGGCAAGAGCGCGCTCTACGAGCTCGTTCGTCGACTCCGTATCCCGGTCACCGCGAGCCTCACGATCGTTCCGTCCAACGCAAGCCGGTAGTCTGTTGCTCTCGATGGGCCCGCACCGAGCCCAGGAGTGCACTCGGCGTCGGGTCCGTTTGCGGCAGGCCGCGTCACGCCGCAACGCAGTCTGAAGTTTCCGGAAGGTCGCGCCGTGTAAATAGGATTCCCGGGCCGGAATCCCCTCGACAGCCTCCGCTTCTCATCCTGGAGTTCGCCCACCTCTCCGCCACGTAATCCACGCCCGTGAGTTGGCCGTGCGACCGGCGTCCGGAAGTTCACGCGGACCGACGGGATGCACAAGAAGGATCTCGTCCCGCTCGAGGAGCTCGACGAGGCGGAGACGCAGAAGATCCTGGCCGCGCCCATCGTGAAGCTCGCCCAGATCGACCCGCTCCGCGTCGAGGTGATCGCGCCGGTGGCGCTGCTCGGCAAGGCCACGCTCGGCGCGACGGCCGAGGTTCTCCCGGAGGCGCCGGTCGGCGGCGTGCACGCCGCGAAGGTGACCGTGGTCGACCGGGTCGTGGACGCGGCCAGCGGAACCCTGTAACCCCGCTCTGTTTTTCACCTTCCGTGCGCTGAGACACTCAGGACGACTTGGGACATTTCTCTCTTGCGACCGTATCTCTTTCGCGCGAAGGTCGGGGTGGTTCTACGAGCGCGTCGGGGAAGGGAGAACGCTGATGGCCGAGCACCAGGAGATCATCGAGTACCTCAAGGCAGAGTTCCCAACCGCCCAGATTCCGCCATCCCGGAACTCTGCCACCGCCGTCGCGCCCGTGTTTCCCGTTATCGAGGGGTATGTCGAGCGCCAGCTCGAAATCGCCCGACCCCTCTTGGACGACTTCAAGGGGCACACCGTCGTTCACATGCTGAGGACGAACCGCGTCGCCGAGACGATGCGTGATCAGCCCGGCAAGCGGGTCATGCTTGACCGAGATCGGTGCGGCGAGCTGCTCGTCGAGATCAATCCGCTGAGATGAACATTCGACGTGTCCTCGTCGATCTCGGCGCGATTGCGTGCTGGTTGGTGGTTGGTTGCCTGTGTGGAGCGCATGAGCGAATCGCGGTGAAGCGAGGGACTGCGGAGGAGGGCAAACGATGATCCGACTCGCACGAAGGGTCTCACTGCTCGTCGCGTTCTACTTGGTCGCCGCGGCGACGTCGGCCTGCGCCGAGTGCGCGTGGCTACTTTGGGCCGGGGGCGTCAAGACGAGCGGCGAATCGGTGTATGTGCCGATAGAAGGCTATCCCACGAAGGCAGAATGCGAGAAGGGACGGAGTGCGTCCGCAGTCGACGAGGTGGAGCAACTCAAGCGCGACGTTGTAGGAGCAGGAGTGAAACTTGCCTTCACTTGCCTCCCCGATACCGTGGACCCGCGTGGGCCGAAGGGAGGCGCGCGGTGACCTGGAGCCCTCCCTACTTCGACCTCGCCTCCAGCCTCTTCGTCCCGCTCGTCACCTAAATTAGGATCCGGAGACCGGCGAGTTCACGCGCGTCGAGGGGCCGAAGGGGTTGCCCGCCAGAATTAGCGCCCCACTCAGGGATGCAGCCGCTTGTAGAACAGGAGCTCGCGATAGCCCTGCGGAAGGTTGTCGATGTATCCGGCGGGCGTGAAGCCGAGCGCGGTGTGCATCTGAATCGCCGCCGCGTTGGTCTCTTCCGTCGACGAGAAGAGCCGCGGGCCCGGCGAGATCGCCTCGACCATCTTGAACAGGGCGCGGGCCGCGCCCTTCCGGCGGAAGGCTTCGCGCACCGCGACGAGCGACACGAAGGTGCACTGGAACCAGTCCGTGCGATAGGCGAGGACGCCGACCACCTCGCCGGCCTCCTCGGCGACCATCAAGTGGTGCCGTTCGGCGTGCGAGCGCACGAAGGGACCGGCACGCTCGGGGCCGATGACCTCGGCGGCGAGCGCCATGACGGCCGTGAGGTCGGACGACTCCACGTGCCGAACGTTCATCGCGCGAGGAACGCGGAGAGCTCCCGTCGCACCAGGGGATCGTCGCCGAGCAGGATCGTGTAGTGGTTGACGCCGGGGACGACGACCAGCCGACAATCCGGGATGGCGCGGCCCATCGCTTCCGCCTCTTCCTGGGTCATGAGGCAGTCGTCCGGGGTGAGGAGCCCATCCGGCGCCCGCAGCAGGAGCGTCGACGCCGCGATCCGGTGGTGCCAGGCCCAGAGCCGCGTGCGCTGGAGGTTCGCGACCTCTTCCTCGATGGCGTGCTTCGCGACCTTCGAGCGCACACCGCCCCCCGGGCCCGGCTCCACGTCGTACGTGAAATGGCGCGCGAGGTGGTCATTCCAGCGGCCCTCGAACATCGGCAGCGTCTTGACGATCGCCAGGAACATCTCGACCGAGGGGAACTCGACGCCGAGCCGATTGACCGACGGGGCGATCGAGTCGAACACCTCGGCGCGCACGTCGAGCCCTCCGTCGAACAGGACGAGCTTGGCCACGCGGTCGGGGTGGTGCGACGCGAAGCGGACGGCGATGTGGGCGCCGAGCGAGTGGCCCATGATGACCGCCCGCTCGAGACCGAAGTGGTCCAGCAGCCCGAGGAGGTCCGCCGCGTGCTCGGCGAGGCTGTACCCTTTGGCCGGCTTGTCGCTCTCGCCCCGCCCGCGCAGGTCGTAAGCGATGAGCCGGTGACGGCCGCCGAGGGCATCGGCGATCGGGTACCAGGCGGTGTGGTTGGATGTGAGCCCGTGGATCGCGACGATCGCCGGCCCGCCGCTCGGCCACTCGTGGGTCGCCAGGCCGACGCCGTTGATGTTCAGCCGTCGGGGCGCCTCCGCGCCCGACGTTCGGGCACTCATACCGTGAGCCCGCCCTAGTACGTACCCGGCCGGATCTGCTTGTACAGCTGTTTGAGGCCGTCGACCGAGAACGTCGGCGACTGGCAGACCGAGATGATCTTTCGCTCGTCGGCCTCCACCTTGGCGACGGCCTCCGGGATGCGGGCGGCGATCTCGGCGGGGATCGTGACGGCGCCGTGCTGGTCGGCGTGGATCAGGTCGCCGGGCTTCACCCAGAGTCCGCCCACCTTGATCGGCAGGCCGAAGTCCACCATGTGCACGTACGCGTGGGAGACCGAAATGTGCGCGGCGGCGAACTGGAAGCCCAGCCCCCGCACCTCGTCCAGGTCGCGCACCGAGCCGTCGGTCACGACGCCGGCGCAGCCGAGCGCCCGGTGGATGTTGGCCTGCACCTCGCCCCACTGGGCGCCCTGGCCTCGGGGCTCGTCGAGATCGTGAACGACGATGACGCGGGGGGCCGGAATCGAGAGCACGTAGTCCCACCACCCGAACGTGGAGGCGCGGTGACCCTCGAGCGGCTGCGGCTCGGCCCGGATCACCGCCGTGACGGCGTAGCCGACCAGCGGCCCGAGCTCGGGGAAGAGGGTCCGGATGTCGGACGACATGTTCCCCTGGTTGCGGGGGCGGACGTTGAACGTCTCGACCGCGTTGGCCACGCTCGGACTGGAGATCTTCTTGAGGGCGTCGATCATCAGATGGTGTCCTTTCGGCGCTGGATCAGCAGGGGTTTGAGTAGCTCGACCACTCACGGCGCGTACGCCTCGTTCACGTTGGTGGCGGCGTATCCGGGCTGCGTGCCGCCACCCGGCACGTAGATCCGGGTGCCGACCACCGCGGCGCCGATACCGTGGCGAGGCGTGCGCATCGGATCCTTGGCGATCCAGCGGTTGCCGGCGACCTCGTACATCTCGTTGGCGCTGAAGATGCGGAGCGGCGCCTCGCCGCCGAAGACGTAGACGCGGTCGCCGAGCGCGGCGGCGGCGAGCCCGCCGCGGCCGACGGGCAGCGGCGTCCCGGTGGACCAGCCATTGGTCGCCGGATCGTAGATCTCGACGGTCGCGTACTGAGTCCCGACGAACGACGTGCGCCCGCCGATCGCCCAGAGCCGTCCCTGGAACGCCACGGCCGCGAGATGGTCGCGTGGGGTCGGCATCGGCGGCGCGTCGGTCCAGCGGTCGGAGATGGGGTCGTACACTTCGTGCGCGCCGCTGGCGCTGTCGCCGGCGCCGCCGACCGCGTGCAGGCGACTCCCGAGAGGGACCACCGCGAGCCCGCCGCGGGCCTGGCGCAAGGGCGCGCGGGTCGACCAGGAGCTGCGCGCCTCGTCGTACTCGTAGACGGTGCGCAGGGGCGTCCAGCTCACACGGCCGCCGCTGTACCCGCCGGCCACGTAGAGCCGGCCGTCGACGACGGCGGCGGCCGCGTGGTGCGTGGGCGCGGGGAGCGGCGTGCGCGTCTCCCACCGGTCGGTCGCCGGATCGTAGACCTCGACGGTGGCGACGGCCTCGCTGCCCGAACCGAAGCCGCCGACGACGAACACCCGGCCGTTGAGCTCGGCGACGGCGACCTCCTGGCGCGCCGTCGGCATCGGGGCGAGGGGCGTCCACTTGCCCGGGCTCAGGATGTCGACCGGCGCCGGTGAGTCCGTCGTCGCGCCGAGGCATCCGGCCAGGGCCACCGCGACGGCGGCGAGCGTGACGCGCGGGCCTCTGCGTCTCATGAGCGGACCAGTTCGAGCAGCCCGGCTTCGTCGAGCACCGTCACCCCCAGGCGGCGAGCGTCGTCGGCCTTGCTGCCGGGCGCCTCGCCGACGACGACGTAATGGGTTTTCTTCGAGACCGACGTGCTGACCCGACCGCCGTGTCGCTCGATCAGCTCGCGGGCGGCCTCGCGCGAGAGATTCCGGAGCGAGCCGGTCAGAACGAGGGTCTTGCCGGCGAGCGGCTTCGGACCCGCCGGGGCCTGGGGCGAGTCCGTGACGACGCCCCGGTCCTGGAGCCTCTTGATCACCTCGAGGTTCGCCCGTTCCTTGAAGAAGGTCACGATCGATCGCGCGATCTCTTCCCCGATGCCGTGCACCTCGGCGAGCTCCGACTCCGACGCCGAGGCGATGCGCTCGAGGCTCCCGAAGCGCGTCGCCAGCAGCTGAGCGACGCGCTCACCGACGAGCCGAATGCCCAGCGCGTTGAGCAGGCGCGCCGGGCCGCGCGTGCGGGATGCCGCGATCGCCCCCACGAGGTTCTCGGCCGACTTCTCGGCGAACCGGTCGAGCGCGCCGACGTCGGCGACGGTCAGCGAATAGAGGTCGGCGAAATCCTTCACCCGTCCCGTGTCGACCAGCTGCTCGATCGTGCTGTCGCCGAGGTGCTCGATGTCCATCGCCCGCCGCGACCCGAAGTGGCGCAGCCGCTCCTTGAGCTGGGCCGGGCAGGCGCTGTTGGTGCAACGCCAGTAGGCCTCGCCCGCGGGGCGGACGGCGACGCCGCCGCACGCCGGGCACGCGGACGGGAAGGTGAACGGCTGGCTGTCGGGCGGCCGCTTGGCCGCCACGACCTGGATGACGTACGGAATCACGTCGCCCGCGCGCTCGATCAGCACGGTGTCGCCCACACGGATATCCTTGCGTCGGATCTCGTCCTCGTTGTGCAGGCTGACGTTCCGGATCGTCACGCCGGCCAGTTCCACGGGCGTGAGCTTGGCGGTCGGCGTGAGCGCGCCCGTCTTGCCCACGTTCACCTCGATCGACTCGATCAGGGTCGTCGCCTGGCGCGCCGCGAACTTGAACGCGATCGCCCAGCGCGGGTGGTGGGTTGTGGAGCCGAGCCGCCGCTGGTGCTCGAGCGACTCGACCTTGACCACGGCACCGTCGGCGTCGTAACCGAGCGCGTCCCGGTCACGCTCGAGACGCTCGCACCAGGCGACGACCGCGTCGAGATCCGGGCAACGCTCGACGCGAGGGTTGGTCTTGAAGCCGGCCGCGCGCAGCGCCTCGAGGGCGTCCCAGTGGGAGCTGAAGCCGAGCGCGTCGGCGCGACTCACGTGGTAGAGAAAAATGTCGAGGGGCCGGCGGGCGGTGACCGCCGGGTCCTTCTGACGCACCGCCCCGGCGGCGGCGTTTCTCGGATTCGCGAACGTCGGCGTCCCCGCCTCCTCCAGCGTGCGGTTCAGCTTGGCGAACTCCGCGCGCGGCATGAACACCTCACCGCGCACTTCGAGGACGGCGGCCGCCGCGAGAGCGCCGCGCAGCACCATCGGGATCGACCGGATCGTCCGGAGGTTCGGCGTGATGTCCTCGCCCACGCGCCCGTCGCCCCGCGTCGCGCCCCGGATGAAGCGGCCGCGCTCGTACAGGAGCGCGATGCCGAGGCCGTCGATCTTCGGCTCGCACACGTAGGTGAAGGCGGTGCCCGGAAGGGCTCGGCCGATCCGCGCCTCGAATTCTCGCAGGTCTTCGGGCGAGGTCGCGTTGTCGAGGGAGAGCATGGCGTCGTGGTGCTCGACCGGCTTGAAGATGTCGGTCGGCGCCCCCGCCACCCGCTGGGTGGGGCTGTCCGCGGTGACGAGATCGGGGAAGCTCGTCTCGAGCTCGCGGAGCTCGCGCATCAGCGCGTCGTATTCGGCGTCGGAGACTTCGGGCCGAGCCTCGACGTAATAGAGGTAGTCGTGGTGGTGGATCTGCTCGCGCAGCTCGGTGATCCGCTGAGCGGAGTCGGCCCGCGTCATGACACGAAGCATAACATTCTCTGCGGGCTCGCTCTGGCGCGGGGCGCGCTCGCCGGGAAGGCCGCGGGGGCACGCGGCCGGCTCCGTCACCCACTCGCCCGCTGCCGCAGTTCTTACGCTATACTGGCGACCGACCGCTCGAGCGTTCTATTCAGGTAGACTTAACATGTCGCGATCGTCCATCCTAAAAGTCAGGGCCGCGACGCGAGCCACGACGGCGTCCGTCCAGGACTACCTCGCCGCGATCTACGACCTGACCGGCAGCAACAAGCCCGTGATCGGCGCGCGGCTGGCCAAGCACATGGGGATCTCCGCGCCCGCCGTGACCGAAGCGATCCATCGCATGGCGCGCGGTGGATACGTGAAGATCGGGCGCGGCAAGGAGCTGGTGCTGTCCACCAAGGGGCGCCAGATCGCCGAGGTCATGGCGCGCCGCCACCGTCTCCTCGAGCGCTGGCTGACGGACTCGCTCGGGCTCAACTGGACGGAC
>DASPZZ010000289.1:0-4003 GCA_035635995.1 Binatia bacterium
GCGCGCTCGGGCGTGTGATCGAGAACCCGTCGTGGGCCCAGGCGATGGCGCGCGCCGGCTGCAAGCGCGTGGACGCACACTTCTCGCTCCGCGCCAAGCTCGACGCGACCGAGGCGCTCTACCGGCGGCTCGTCGAGACGAGGTCGCCGTGAGCATCCGGGCGGACCTCTACCGGCGCCTGCTCGGCTACCTCCGGCCCCACGCGCCGGCGCTGGTCGTGGGCACGGTGCTCGCGGTCGTGGTCGCCGCGATGGAGGGCGCGATCGCCTGGCTCGTCAAGCCGGCCATGGACGACGTCTTCATCCGCCGGGACGCGACGATGCTGAGGCTCATCCCGCTGTTCTTCCTCGGCGCGTACATCGCCAAGGGCCTGGCCCGCTACGGCCAGTCCTACCTGATGGCCTCGGTCGGCGAGCGCGTGATCGCGCGGCTCCGCCGCGACCTCTACGCGCACCTGCAGCGGATGTCGCTGTCGTTCTTCACGAGCCGCCACACCGCGGAGCTGATGTCGCGGGTCGTGACCGACGTGAACCGTCTGGCCCGTCTCTCGTCGACGGTGCTGGTGATGACGATCCGCCAGACGGTGATGGTCGTCGCGCTCGCGACCGTCATGTTCGTGCGGGACTGGCGGCTCGCCCTGATCGCGCTGGTGGTCTTCCCCTTCGTCGGCGTCGCGGTGCGATCGATCGGGCGCCGGCTCTATCGCATCAACCGGCGGTCGCAGCAGAAGATCGCCGAGCTGAACGTGCTCTTGCACGAGGTGTTCTCGGGGACGAAGATCGTCAAGGCGTTCGGACGCGAGGCCCACGAGGTCGAGCGCTTCGATCGCGTCAACCACGGGCTCCTCTCGCTCGCGCTCAAGGATCACCGCACCGACGAGCTCACGGACCCGCTCATGGAGGTGCTGGCCGCCTTCGGCATCATGGGCGCCCTCTGGTACGGCGGCCAGCAGGTCATCACCGGCACGATGACGCCCGGCGATTTCTTCTCGTTCATCGCGGCGGTGGCACTCCTCTACGGCCCGGTGCGGCAGCTCTCGCGGATCGTCAACACCGTGCAGCAGTCGACCTCCTCGGTGGAGCGCGTCTTCGAGATCCTCGATCTGCCGCCGGCGATCGCCGACCGCCCGAGCGCCACGGTGCTCGACGCCTTCCGTGAGCGCCTCGTGTTCGAGCAAGTGAGCTTCCGGCACGCGGACTCCGAGGAGCTCACGCTGCGGGACGTCTCGCTGACGGTCAGCCGCGGCGAGGTCGTCGCGTTCGTCGGCATGAGCGGCGCCGGCAAGTCGACCCTGATGGACCTGCTGCCGCGCTTCCACGACGTGAGCGCCGGGCGGATCACCATCGACGGTCACGACCTGCGCGACGTCAGCCAGGCTTCGCTCCGCGCGCTGATCGGCATCGTCACCCAGGAGACGTTCCTGTTCAGCGATTCGATCCTGTACAACATCGCCTACGGCCGCCCCGACGCGCCGTTCGAGAACGTCGTCCGCGCCGCCCGTCAGGCGCACGCCGAGGAATTCATCGCCGGCTGCGCCGACGGTTATCAGACGCTCGTCGGGGAGCGCGGCGTGCGGCTCTCGGGCGGTCAGCGCCAGCGCATCGCGATCGCGCGGGCGTTCCTGAAGAATCCGCCGATCCTGATCCTCGACGAGGCCACGTCGGACCTCGACGCCGAGAGCGAGTTCATGATCCAGCAGGCGCTGGCCGAGCTGATGCGGGGCCGGACGGTCCTGGTCATCGCGCACCGGCTCGCGACCGTGCGCAACGCCGACCGCATCGTCGTGGTGCACGAGGGGCGCATCGCCGAGGTCGGGAGCCACGACGAGCTGCTGGCGCGCGACGGTCTCTACCGCCGGCTCTATGCGCTGCAGATGGAAGGCGTTGCGGGGTAGTGCGCTCGTGGTGACGGGGGCTCTCCGGGCCGCGCTGGCAGCCCCGGGCGGGCCGGCCGGGGCCGGTAACGTCGCAGTGTGGGACCGCGCTTATGACCCGGCGAGCGCCACGCCCGCATCCCGGTGGAGCTGTGGACGGGCGGCGACTGGTACGGCGAGCGGGTCATCCGCGTGGCGCCGGCCAATCTCGTGTTCGGCGCGCGGGGCCAGATCGGGCAAGCGACAGCTCTTCACGATCACGAACGACGGCACGGGCCTCGGGCGTGTCCGTGATTCACGGGACCGGGAGCTGTGCGCCGGCGAGGTGAAGTTTCCGCTCGCAGCTATACCCTCGCGTGCCAACCCCGCGATCGGGTCAGGCCGCTCACCTCACCCATGACGGCCTCCCGCACTCAATCCGGTTCCACTGGCTCAAGAACGAGGGCAAGGGACGGGGCACCGACATGACGTACGTCTACAGCCCCGGTCGGGGGCTGGTGCATCTGGACGGCAACGAGTAGAAGGAGTAGATAGGACTGCAAGGGGGCGCCGCATGAGCACGATCGTCGGAAACGGCAAGCACAGCTACGAAGTGGACGACGACTGGCAGAAGCTTCCCGCCGACTGGACGATCCCCGTCGCCGCGGTCACCGTCGACTCGCGCGACCGCGTCTACTGCTTCAGTCGGTCGCCCGAGCATCCGATCATCGTCTTCGACCGCGACGGCAAGGTGCTCTCGTCCTGGGGGGCCGGGCTCTTCGCGTTTCCGCACACGATCCGCGCCGACGCGCAGGACAACCTGTGGATCGTGGACCGCGATCACGGGCAGATGTTCTACTTCAGCCCGTCGGGCTCGCTGCTGCGCACCGTCGGTACCCGAGGCCACCGCTCGGATACCGGGGTCGACCCGAAGGACTTCAGCTCGGCCGCGTACCGCAACGTCACGCACGGCGGCGGGCCCTTCAACCTGCCGACGGACATCGCCCTGGCGCCGTCGGGCGAGATGTTCATGACCGACGGCTACGGCAACGCGCGCGTGCACAAGTTCGCCGCGGACGGCACGTATCTCTTCTCCTGGGGCGAGCCGGGCACGGGGCCGGGGCAGTTCAACCTGCCCCACGGCGTGTGGATCGACCGCCGCGGGCGCGTGCTCGTGTGCGATCGCGAAAACGACCGCGTGCAGGTGTTCGACCAGGACGGCAAGCTCCTCGAGATCTGGCCGACCAAGCTGATCGGCCCGGCGGCGCTCTACGTGGACGCCGACGACGTGGTCTATGTCCCCGAGCACAACGGCGGGCTGGTCAGCGTCCTGACGCTCGACGGCGCGCGACTGGCGCAGTGGGGCGATTCGAGCTTCCGCTCGTGCCACGGCATCTGGGGCGACTCGCGCGGCGATCTCTACGTGGTGCGGCCGGGCGCGTGGGGACGCCCCCGGCGTATCGTGAAGTACACGCGCGTTCGTTAGCAGCGGGAGGCAACGATGGCGATCAAGGGCATCGACCACTGGGTGATCGTCGCCGGCGATCTGGAGCGCACCTTGCGCTTCTACGAGGGCCTCGGCTTCACGATCGCCTGGGAGAAGCGACCGGGGCGGCCGGACATGGCGACGATCCGCATCGGGGAGGCGCAGAAGATCAACGTCCACGGACCCGAGGCCCCCGCGCGTCCGGGCTATCTCGGCGCGCGGCGGCCGACCGCCGGGGGCGCCGACTTCTGTCTCGAGTGGGACGGGACCGTCGACGAGATTCTCGCGCTGCTGCAGCGCAACGGGATCAAGCCCGAAGCCGGCCCCGGACCGCGGTCGTGCGCGCGCGGCACGTCGACCAGCGTCTACTTCAGAGATCCCGACGACAATCTGGTCGAGTTCACCGTTTACGGTTAGCGCGCGATAAAGTCGCGGATCACCGCCAGAGCGCGCTCGGGCGCGTCCGGCAGCACGGCGTGCCCGCAGCCGGCAAAGCGCTCGAAGCGGACCAGATGGGCCGGGAGCGCGGCCACGATATCGGCCTGACACTCGATCGGCGTCATCGGATCGTCTTCCCCGCCGAGCACGAGGGTCGGACACTGCACGCGTGAGAGATCCGGGAACAGATTGAACGTGTGCCCCTCCCCGCCCGGGCGCGTGAACCA
>DASPZZ010000290.1:0-2368 GCA_035635995.1 Binatia bacterium
GCTCGAGGCGGTGCGCGAGCTGAAGATCCCGCGCTTCCTTCACGTCAGCACGGACGAGGTGTACGGCTCGGTCGAGCGCGGCTCGTCGCGCGAAAGCGATCCCGTGCGGCCCTCGAATCCGTACTCGGCGTCCAAGGCCGGTGGCGATCTCCTCGCGCTGGCCTACTGGCACACCCACCGCGTCCCCGTCGTGATCACCCGCTCGTCCAACAATTTCGGGCCCTACCAGTACCCGGAGAAGGTCGTTCCGCTCTTCGTGACGAACGCCCTCGACGACAAGCCGCTGCCGCTCTACGGCGACGGCCGCAACGTGCGTGACTGGCTCTATGTCCTGGACAACTGCGCGGGGATCGACCTGGTGCTCCGCAAGGGCGCCGACGGCGAGGTCTACAACATCGGCGGCGGTCACGAGGTCGAGAACGTCGTCCTCACGCGCCAGATCCTCCAGCTCACCGGCAAGCCCGAGACCCTGATCCAGCCCGTGAAGGATCGTCCCGGCCACGACCGGCGCTACTCGGTCGACTCGAAGAAGGTCCACCAGCTCGGCTGGGCGCCGCGGCACCGGTTCGGCGACGCCCTGCGGGCGACCGTGGAGTGGTATAAGGAGCACGAAGCGTGGTGGCGCCCGCTCAAGTCCGGGGAGTTCCGCGCGTACTACGAGCGACAGTACGGCCACCGTTGACCCGGGGGGGCGCGGCTCTGATTGGAGAGGTTCCATGAAGCAAGTCGTGACCGTGACCTTGGCGGCCCTTCTGCTGATTCCGGCCGTCGTTCCGGGCGCGCCGACCTCGGCGCCGGATCGGCGACTCAACCCTGGTGAAGTCTCGGCCCTTCCGTCGTTCGTCCAGCGCGTCGAGCCCGCGATCGTCGGGCTGCGAGTGCGCAACGCCGAGAGCGCCGCCTCGTCGGCTCGGCTCGGGAGCCGCCGGTTCGGCAGCGCCGTGATCTTCGACGCGCGCGGCTATGCCCTCACGGTCAGCTACCTGTTGCTGGACGCGATCGAGGTCGAGGCGCGCGGGCGCGACGGACGCGCCGTGCCGGCGCAGGTCGTCGGCTTCGACCTCGACACCGGCCTCGGCGTCGTCAAGCTCGAGGGCGACGGACCGTGGCCCATTGCGACGCTCGGCGATTCCCGCGCGGTCGCCGCCGGCGCGCGGACGGGCACCGTCGGTGTCGACGAGGACAACGACCTGGTCCAGGTGACGGGCTCCGTGGACGCGGTCAAACGATTTTCCGCCTACTGGGAATACATGCTCGACCGCGCCATCATCGTCGCTCCGGCGAGCCCGCAGTGGGGCGGCAGCGCCGTCGTGAACGACCGGGGCGAGCTGATCGGGATCGCGTCGCTTCGGCTCGGCGAGGCCCCGCACGTGAACCTCGCGATCCCCATCGAAAAGTTCGTGCCGGTGAAGGACGAGCTGATCGAGTCGGGCCGCATCGCGAGCCGGCCCCCGCGGCCGTGGCTCGGCCTCTACACCATCGCGATGCCCGCCGGCCTCTTCGTCAGCGAGCTCTCGCCGGTCGGGCCCGCCTCGCGCGCCGGGTTCCGGCAGGGCGATCGAATCCTGAAGGTCAACGGCGTCGCCGTCGCCTCCCAGGAAGAGTTCTACGAGCAGCTCTGGTCGCGCCGCGCGGGCGACCTCATCGAGCTCAGCGTCCAGCGCGACAACCAGGTGCGGACCATCTCGGTGCCCTCGGTCGATCGACACCGCCTGTTCCAGGTACGCTAGCCTCGCCCGTCGCCGGTTCGGACCTGAGCGTCCCGACCGCGCCGGTGGGGTAGACTCTGTGCGATGAAGGACGCCGAGGGACCCTACCAGGGGCGCGGCCTCATCGCCGACCCCATTCATCAATACATCCTCTATACGCGTCCGGGCGGCATCCCCGGCGAGGCGACCGAGCAGGATCTGATCGACACCGCGTGGATGCAGCGGCTGCGCCGCGTGCCCCAGCTGCAGTCGGCGCGCTGGGTGTACCCCGCGGCGGAGCACAGTCGCTTCCAGCACTCGCTCGGCGCGATGCACCTGGCCGGGCGACTCGCCCAGCAGCTCTATCCGTCGCTGCGCTCGGTCTTCGCCGACGCGCCGTCGGCGGCGCTGATCGAGGAGCTCCTGCGTACCGCGGGACTGCTCCACGACATCGGCCACGGCCCGTTCGGCCACTTCTTCGATGACAACTTCCTGGTCGACTACGATCTGACCCACGAGCTGGTCGGGCAGCGCATTATCCGCGAGGAGCTCGCGGATCTGCTGCGCGGCCTCCGGCGGAGCCCGAGCGGGGCGTTCGACGCCGGCGAGGTCATCGACCCGGAGTGGATCTGCTACCTGATGGGAAAGAGCTACACCCAGCCGCTGACGTCGCACCCGCG
>DASPZZ010000291.1:0-17357 GCA_035635995.1 Binatia bacterium
ATCCATGAACGAACACCACGGCGAACGGGCGGGTGGCGCCGGGCCAGCAGGGGAGCCGGGGGTACGCGACCGGCGTAGTGGGACCCCCGAGTCCCGTACGCAGCTCGAAGAGCTGCGATTCGGGCGAGCGGGTGACGGAGCCGGTCGCGGACCCCCGGCTCCCCTCGCCGCCCTACCGACCGAGCCGGCGGCGCAGCCGCCGAAGAACAGCGAGGTTGCGGAGATCGGCGGTAGGCTCAGGCTCCTTGGGAGTCTCCAAAACCTTGGGCACCCGCGCGAAACGACGGTCGTTGAGCAGGAACCGGAACGGGGCGACTCCAAGGAAGCCGCGCCCGATATGCTCATGGCGGTCGAGTCCAGAGCCGAGCGTGGCCTTCGCGTCGTTCAAATGGAACGCCAGCACCCGCCGGCGCCCCACGGTCGCCTCGCACTCCGCCATCGCGCGCCGGTAGCCGGCCTCGGTGCGGAGGTCATAGCCCGCGGCGAACAAGTGGCAGGTGTCGACACAGACGCCGATCCTCTCGGGCCGGGCGGCGCGCTCGATGAGCGACGCCAGCTCGCCGAACGTTCGGCCGACGGAGTTCCCGGCGCCCGCGGTATTTTCCAGCGCGACCCTCACGCGATAGCCGCGCGTCCGGGCGAGCGTGTCGTCGAGCGCGGCGGTGACGCGGCCGAGCCCGGCCTCGAGGCCTGCGCCCATGTGCGAGCCGGGATGGATGACCACGCACGAGAGGCCGAGCGCCTCGGCGCGCTCGAGCTCGTCGGCGAACGCGGTCACCGCTTGCGCCCACGACGCCGGGTCTGGGGTCGCGAGGTTGATGAGATAGCTCGAGTGGGCGAAGACGTGCCGGATGCCGGTCTGCCGATGGACGGCTTGAAACATCCGGATCTCGTCCGTCCCGAGGGGCCTGGCGGCCCACCGGCGCTGGTTCTTCAGGAAGATCTGGACCGCGCCACAGCCGACCTCGCGGCCCCGCTCGAGGGCGTGGTGGAGGCCGCCCGCGATCGACATGTGGGCCCCGATCTCGTCGCGGTGCGGAGTCATGGCGGTCAAGGTACCACTCTGCTATTGTGGCCCCAATGACATCCCTGGCGATCCCCTCGGCGTTCACGACGACCTTCACCCTGGAGTACGGCGTCTCCGAGGCCGACATGCGGCGGCTCTACGAGAACGCCAAGCGCGATCAGTGGAACGCGTCGAAAGACATTCCCTGGTCGGACGCGCCGTCGCCCGACGGGCGCGTGATCGCGGACGAGCTGATCGACGTCTACGGTAGCCCCCTCTGGGATCGTCTGCCGGAGGCCGACCGGGTGGCGCTGAACCGCCGCATCGCGGCCTGGCGCCTCTCGGTGCTCATGCACGGCGAGCAGGGCGCGCTGCTCGCCTGCAGCCAGATGGTGGACATCGTGCAGGGCGCGGACCAGAAATTCTTCCAGGCCACTCAGGTGGTGGACGAGGCGCGGCACAACGAGGTCCTGAGCCGTTACCTCGCCGACCGGCTCGACGGCCTGACCTACCCGATGCCGGCGAACGAGCGCGACCTCTTCGACTCGATCCTGTCGGAGAGCCGCTGGTATCTCAAGACGATCTCGCTGCAGCTCGTGGCGGAGACCTTCGCGGTCGCGCTGTTCAAGATGATGAGCGAGAGCGCGCGCGACCCGGTCCTGGGAACGATCTGCAAGCGGATTCTCCAGGACGAATCCCGCCACATGGGCTTCGGCATGCTGGCGCTTCCCCGGGTCGTGAACGAGGCGTCGGCGACCGAGCGCCGCGAGCTCGAGGACTACACGTGCTTCGCGCTCGAGAAGACGCTGATGGGATTCTTCCCGCTCGAGGCCTACCAGGACGTGGGGTTCAGCCCGCGTGAGATCGACGAGGTCAAGCGCTATCGCCGCGAGATGGCCTCGGCCAACGACTACGCGCCGTTCCGCAAGTACTTCAAGCGGGACATGCACGGGGCGATGGTGACGAATCTCGCGCGGCTCGGCCTCCTCACCGATCGGGTGCGCCCGCGCCTCGAGAAGCTCGGCATCAGCCTGCCGGCGAGCTGACCGGCCCGACCAGCTCGCCGAGCCGCCGGGTCCGGTAGCTCCACATCGCCGCGATCTGCCGACGCACGAGGAGCCCGTGCGCCGCGCGTCCGAGCAGCCCGAGCGGCAGCCGGTAGGTGACCCGATCCTCCACCCACGTCCCACCCTGCTCCTCCAGAAAACGGTGGCGATGCTCCCAGCGGGCGTAGGGACCCCGCACCTGGACGTCGACGAACCGGTAGGGCGGGTCCCACTCGCGGATGAACGCACGCCACGTCACGGGCACGCCGAGCCAGGACATCTGCAGATCGATCACCGCGCCGGACGAGAGCGCGCGTGGTCCGGCGACGACGCGAAGATTGAGCGACGGCGGCGTGAGCAGGACGAGGTTGGCGGACTCGGCGAAGAACGCGAAGACGTCGGGACGCGCCCTGGCGAGCCACACGCGCGACTCGAGGATGTAGTCGGCCATGACGCGCGGGCTATGATAGGCAGGTGCCCGGAGCGAGTCAAACCCGCGCCTACCTGTCGCTCCTCGCGATCGTGGCGCTCTGGGGCAGTTTTCCGGCGACCGCGAAGCTGGCACTCGCCGATTTCCCGCCGTTCTTTCTCGCCGCGGTGCGCTGCACGGTGGCGTCCTGCTTTCTCCTCGTGCTGCTGGCACGCTCGTCGAGCGAGACGATCCGCGGGCTCGGGCCGGGCGCCGCCGGAGTCTTCCTCGTGCTCGGGACCGCCGGCATCTGGGGCTCGACCCAGTTCACCTATCTCGCGCTCTACCACACGACCGCCGGGAACGCGGTGATCCTCCAGGCGGCGACGCCCGTGATCGTGGCGCTGATCGCCCGCTTCTATCTCGGCGAGCGTCTGCTTCGCGTCCAGTGGCTCGGCGTTGCCGCCTCGGTCTTCGGCGTGCTCCTGGTCATCACCCGGGGACCCTTCGCCGTGCTCGCGCCCGCGGACCTGCATTCCGGCGACTTCATCACGCTCGGGTCGTTGTGCGGCTGGGCCGTCTACACGGTCTACGGCAAGCGCGTGCTCGCCACCTACTCTCCCCTGCTCGCCACGACCGCCGCGTACGTCCTCGGCACGCTGCTGATTCTGCCGACCGCCGCGCTCACGGCGCCGCTCTTTCCGTCCCCGCGCCTGGGATCGCTGACCGCCTGGTCGATCGTCGGCTACCAGGGGCTACTCGGGGCCGTCGCGCACATCTGGTGGTACCAGGCAGTACTGATCGTGGGACCGAGCCAGGCGGCGATCTTCACCAACCTCCAGCCGATCGTCGGCATCGTGCTCGCACCGCTCCTCCTCGGCGAACGCATCGGCCTCTGGCAAGTCATCGGCACTCTCTTCGTCCTCAGCGGCGTCGCCCTGACCACCCGCATTCGCGCTATGCGCTGAGAGCAGCCGGACAAAGATTAGCGGGGCTACGAAAGCCGATCGCGGAGCCCCCGCAGCCCCTTCGCCTCCCGGCGCGGCTACGAGCCGAGCTTCTTGACCTCGGCGAGGATCTGGTCCGGCTGCGGCAGCTCGCCTTTGCCGTACCGCTCGATGAAGCGGATCTTGCCTTGCGCGTCCACGATGAACGTCGCCCGGCTGTTGGCGTTCCAGTCGGGCCAGTAGACGCCGTAGTCCTTCGCGGCGGTGCGGTGGACGTCCGAGAGCAGCGGGTAGTGACTGATGCCGACCGATTTGGCCCAGTTCTCGTGACTGAATGGGCTGTCTGTGCTGATACCCAGCACCTGGGTATTCGCCGCCTGAAAGTCGCCGATGCGCTTGTCGAAGGCGGGCATGCACGTGCTTCAGCCCGGCGTCCAGTCGAGCGGGTAGAAGAGAATGACCACGTTCTTCCCGCGGAACTCCTTGAGGCCGACCTCCTTGAGCCCGATCGTCCTGAGCGTGAAGTCGGGCGCGGGGTCGCCGACGTTGAGCGTCGTGTTGTCGCTCACTCCTTGAATCCCCCTTTCGCGAATCTTCGCGGTGCGCGGTCGTTCATCGTATCACGTCGCGGTTCGCCGGCCCGCGCCGGCGGCTTCCGCGCCGCCGCCCACGCCCGGTTGCGTCGGCTCTCGAGCGGCGCGTCCGGGAGGCCCAGATACCCGGCGGCGGTGACGACGCGGCCCGTCTCCCAGAGCCGCGCGAACCGCTGGGCGAACCCCGCGTCGCGGAGCGCGTGGTGGTCCATGATGACGCGACACCCCGTCGCCTCCACGACGCGTACGAGGTGGTCGATCGCGCGCTCGATCGCGTCGCGCCCGACGTCGCGCTCGAGATAGGACACGGGCCCGGAGAGATAGAGGAGCGTCGGCCGCTGCTGGATGAGATACGCCGCGGCGACGGGTGAGGCCGGCCCCTGGAGGTCCGAGGCGAAGACGAAGCGCTCGCGCTCGGCCGGATCGACGATCGTCAGCACGAGGACCGAGCCGAAGGGCGTACCGTCGGCGCCGTGCGGCAGCGGAGGCGACACGCAGAGCTCCAGGTCCATCTCGCGGCGCTGGGCGCCGTCCGCGCTCTCGACTCGCGCCTGGCCGTCCAGCGCCTTCCAGAGGGCGTCGGCGCGCTGGGCCTGCCGCCCGCCGATCATCCGACGCGAATCCTTGGCGAGCACGATTCGCCCGACGTACGACGCGGGGTCCGACCGGAAGTGGTCCTCGTGGTAGTGGCTCACGAACACGAAGCTGGACCGCGCCGCGTACGCCGAGATGCGGTCGTTCGCGCGCCGAAGCGCTTCCCACTCGTCTTCTGCCGGCGGCAACCCGAACCGTGCGGCCGCCAGGGTGGCGCCCGGATCGATGAGGATCCCCGTCCGCCCGACTTCGACGTACGTCGCCATCGAGCGCACGCCAAGCGACTCAGCCGCCAGCGGAATAACCTTCATACCCCAGCTCTCACGCTGATGAACTCTTTCTGACGCTCACACGGCGTGGCCGGCGGGCGCGTGCCCCCCGCCCCCCGGTTGCCCGCGCCCGCCGGCCACGCCCCACGAGCGTCAGATACAACGGCCGCCGTCCACTTCGATGCACGTGCCGGTGATCATCGCCGCGTCGTCGGAGGCGAGGAACACGGCGGTGCGCGCCAGGTCCTCCGGCTGGTTGAGCCGGCCGAGCGGCACGGTGGCCACGTAGCGGGCACGGCCTTCGTCGTCCACGACGCGCTTGCCCATGAACGTCGGGAGCATCGGAGTCTCGGTCGCCACCGGCGCGATGGAGACGACGCGGACGCCGTGGCTCGCGGCCTCCAGCGCCAGGCTCTTTGTCAGCGTCACCACGGCTCCCTTCGACGCCGCGTACGCCTGGACGCCGGGTCGGGGTCTGATGGCGGCCGTCGACGCGGTGATCAGGAAGACCCCTCGGCGCTGCTTCTTCATCACCGCCAGCGCGTACTTGGCCCCGAGCCACACGCCCTTGACGTTCACCGCCATGATCCGATCGAAGACGGCCTCGTCCACGTCCTCCACGTTCTCCGGCGCCTGCGGCACGCCCGCGTTGGCGAAGAAGACGTCGAGCCGGCCCCACGTGGCGAGCGCCTTCTCGACGATCATCTGATTGTCGGCCGCCCGCGTGACGTCGGCGCGCACGGCGAGCGCCTGGCCACCCGCCTTTTCGATCTGCTCGACCGTGGCCTTGGCGCCGGCCTCGTTCACGTCCACCACCACCACGCGCGCCCCTTCCCGGGCCATTGCCAGCGCCGAGGCGGCGCCGATTCCCGAGCCCGCACCGGTGACCACCGCGACCCTACCGTCCAGTCTCATGCTCTGCCCTCCAACCTTCCATCGTTACCGGCCAAGCGCGGCCATCGTGCGAGCCGGACGAGCGCGATTCGCCGGGCCGCTCCCTTCCGCCGCCGCACGGCGCTTGCGTGCCACTGGAACCGGCCCAGGACGACCCGGCCGCGCCGGAAGACGACGCCTTCCTGCTCCAGACGGATCCGCTGCGTCACCATGCCCGTCATGCGCGCGCGACGGCTGATGCCGCCCTGCGCGTTGACGACACGGTGCCACGGGACACCGTCGGCGCGGCTCAGCGCCTGGCCCACCGCCCGCGCCGAGCGAGGCTTTCCGAGGAGCGTCGCGAGCTGTCCGTACGTCGCGACCCGGCCGCGTGGGATCCGCGCGACCAGCGCGAGCACGGCCACCCGGAAACTCACGCCGGCGCCGCGCCGGTCTGTAGCTCGTAGAGCCGCGCGTAGAGGCCGCCGCGCCGCAGGAGATCGCCGTGGGTTCCTTGCTCGTGGACGCGTCCGCGATGCATGACCAGGATGCGGTCGGCGGCGTGCACCGTCGAGAGTCGATGCGCGATCGTGATGCTCGTTCGACCGGCGAGGAGCCCCGCCATCGCCTGCCGGATGAGCGCTTCGGATTCAGGATCGACACTCGACATCGCTTCGTCCAGGACGAGAACGGCCGGATTGTACACGAGGGCCCGGGCGATGGCCAGCAGCTGGCGCTGGCCGTGCGAGACGTTCGCCCCGCGCTCGCCCAGCATCTCGCCCAGGCCCTTCGGTAAGTCCGTGACGAAGCCGGCGCGCGCGGTCTCGAGCGCCAGCGCCAGATGCTCGCGCGACACCGCGCCGTCGGCGCCGAGGCGGAGATTGTCCTCGACGGTGCCCGCGAACAGGACACTGTCCTGGAAGATGATGCCGACGTGCCGACGGAGGCTTGCCAGCTCCCACTCGCGGACGTCGACGCCGTCCACGGAGACCCGACCCTGCCGGACGTCGTAGGACCGGTTCAGCAGGCGCGCGCAGGTCGTCTTGCCTTCGCCGGTGGCGCCGACGATCGCCAGCCGCTCGCCCGGCGCCACGCTGAACGAGCAGTCGCGGAGCACCCACTCGTCCCCGTCGTACGCGAACCAGACCGAGTCGAGCTCGACCGCCGCCGACCCCGCCCGCGCGGGCCGCGGACGGGAGACCGTCGGCGACACGATCGCCGGTGCGCGGTCGAGGAGGCCGAAGATCCGCTCGGAGGACGCCATCGCCCACTGCATCACCGTGTACTTCGCCCCGAGGTCGCGGATGGGCAGGAAGAAGCGGTTGGTGTACTGAATGAACGCGACCAGCGCGCCGAACGTGAGCGACTCGGCCACGATCCGGCCGCTCCCGTACCAGATCAGGAGGGCGAGCGCGATCGACCCCAGCGCCTCCACCGCCGCGTAGAGCGAGGCCTCCCAGCGCGTCGAGCCGAAGAGCGCCCGGCGATAGTCGCTGTTGAGGCCTCCGAACCGCGCTCGCTCGTGGCGCTCGCGCACGAAGAGCTGGACCACCGTCATGCCCTGGAGCGACTCCTGGAGGAAGCCGTTGAGGCGCGCCAGACGCCGGCGGACCTCGCGATAGGCGTCGCGCGCGTTCAGGCGGAAGTAGATGGCCACGACCAGCAGGACCGGCACCAGGGAGAACGTCACGAGCGCCAGGCGCCAGTCGATCCAGAGCATCACGGCCACCACCGCGGTGAGCGTGATCACGTCGGCCACCACGGCGAAGAGGCCCGAGGTGAACGCTTCGCTCACCGCCTCGACGTCGTGGAGCACCCGGGTCATCAGCCGCCCGACCGGGTTCCGGTCGAAGAATCGCGCCTCCAGGCGCAAGAGGTGGTCGAAGATCGTCTCGCGCAGATCGTGGATCACCCGCTGGCCGGTGAGCTGCATGAGGTAGGCTTCCACCGTTCTGAGCGCGTAGAGCACCGCCAGGATACCGACGTAGAGCCCCGCCACCCGCGTCAGCCCGAGCCAGTCCGACTTCAGGATGTGATCGTCGATGGCGACCTTGAGCAGCCACGGCTGGGCGAGCTCGGCGACCGCGATCAGCGGGAAGAGGAGCATCGACCCCACGATGAGCCCGCGATGCGGACGCGCCGCATGCATGAGGCGCGCGGCCAGGCGCCGGTCGAAGGCGCGGCCGAGCTGCTCGTCGGCCTCGGGGTCGTAGCCCGACTCAGGCACGCGCGATCTCCTCCTCGAGCTGCTGGATGCGCCAGAGGCGGGTGTAGAGCCCGCCCATTCTCAGAAGCTCCTCGTGGCCGCCCGCCTCGACGACGCGTCCCGCGTCCAGCACGACGATGCGGTTGGCCATGCAGGCCGCGCGCAGCCGGTGAGTCATCAGGAGGACGGTGCGTCCGGCCACGGCCCGACGCAGGTTGTCCAGGATCTCCTCTTCCTTCACCGCGTCGACGGAGGCGAAGGCGTCGTCGAGGACGAGGACTGGCGGCGCGCCGGCGAGCGCCCGCGCCAGGGTCACCCGCTGGCGCTGTCCACCCGAGAGCGTCAGGCCGCGCTCCCCGACGACGGTGTCGAAGCCCGCGGAGAACCGCTGAACCTCGTCCGCGATGCCGGCCACGATGGCGGCGGCCTGCAGTTGCCCCTGCCCGACCCCGTCGCGCCCGAGGTCGATATTGTCGGCGATGGAGCGTGAGAAGAGGAACCCCTCCTGCGGCACGTACCCCAGCCCGGCGCGCAGGGCCGCGAGCGGAAGCTCGGTCACGTCCCGTCCGCCGACGAAGACCGTCCCGACCGGCGGCTTCCAGAGCCTCGCCAGCAAGAGTCCAAGCGTGGACTTGCCGCTTCCGGTGGGACCGACCACGGCCACGGTCTCACCGGGCGCCACCTCGAAGCTCACATCCCTGAGCGCCGGCGCCCGGCTCCCGTACGCGAACGTGAGGTGAGAAAACCGGATGCCGGGCGCGGGGGTTGTTGTAGCGGGGTCCGTGAGCCCGGCGCTGACCGAGGGTGGCCTGACAAGGGCGCTCGCCGGGTTTGTTGTAGCGGGGTCCGTGAGGCCGGCGCTGACCGAGGGTGGCCTGACAAGGGCGCTCGCCGGTTCCGACACGCCCGTTCGCTCCGTTGTGGCCGCTGCTCCTACAATTTCCTGGATTCGGGTCATCGAGGTCAGGCCACGGCGTACGATCGAGAGGGTCCAGCCAAGCGCGATCGTCGGCCAAGCGAGGTACGCGAGATAGCCGTTGAACGCGACGAGCGCCCCGAGGGTCAGCCGACCGTCCACGACGGCTCGGCCGCCCGCCCAGAGCACGACAAGGGTCCCGAGGCCCGCGATCAACCCCATCAAGGGGGAGAATCCGGCCTCGGTCCGCGCGAGGGCGAGGCTCAGGCGAAGGTATTCGCCGCTGGCCTGACCGAAGTCGGCGCGCGCGCGTGGCTCGAGGGTGTACGCACGCACCACCGCCATGCCCGCCAGATACTCCTGGACTCGCTCAGACAGGACACTGAGCTGGTCCTGGGCCGCCTGCGTCCGGTCGTTGACCCGCAGGTTGAAGCGCCGGGCCAGGACCACCAGGGGGGGAAAGGGAGCCAGCGCCCACAGGGTCAGCCACGGATCGACCGCCAGCATGGCGCCGAGCACCCCGACGAAGGCGAAGCCGGTGGAGACGAGGCTGATCACGCCGAAGCCGAGGAGCGACCGAACGGCCGTGATGTCGCTGGTGGAGCGCGCCATCAGGTCGCCGGTGGAATGAGCCGCGTAGAACCTCGGCGGAAAGCTCTGCAGCGCCGCGTAGAGGTCGTTGCGGATATCCGCCTCGATGCGCTGGCACCCCCCGGTGATCGCCAAGCGCGAGCCGAGCCGCGCAACGCCGTTGACGATCGCGAACAGCACGATGAGGGCGACGTAGTGTCCAACCGGAGCCGAGGCTGGACCCGACTGGAGGGCATCGATCGCTCGCTTGACCGTCCAGGGGATCGTGAGTGAGGCGGACGTCGCGGCCGCGAGACACGCGATGCCCAGACCGTAACGCGCGCGGTAGTGCCACAGGTAACGCCAGGCCGCCCGAGCGGGAGAGGTCAGCCGCGCCTCCCCGCCGCGTGCGGCAGGAGGGCCGCATAGACGGCGAAGACGGCAGGCGTCGGCACGCCGAGGCGCTCGCCGAGGCGCGCGGCGTGCCCGTGCAGAGCCTCGAGCTCGAGCCGTCTGCCCTGCAGGAGATCCTGAGCGAGCGAGGCCCGGTTGCCGGGCGCGATGGTCGCGGCGAACTCCATGGTCTGCTCGACGGCGTCGTCAGCCAGGTCGACCCCGGCCGCGCGCGCGACGGCGGTCACCTCCTCGACGATCGCCCGGAACAGGCGCCAGGTTGCGGGCGTCTCGCGGACCACACCGACCGTCTCGCGCGTGACGGCTGTCGTCCCGCCCACGGCGCAGATCAGGACGTATTTCTCCCAGAGCGCCCGGCGGACGTCCTTGGACAGCTCGACGGGGATCTCGGCGCGCGCGAACGCGTCGCGCAGGCCCTCGGCCCGAGCGCTCACGCGGCCGTCCAGCTCGCCGAAGATGACGCGCCCCGCGGCCTGATGCCTGATCACGCCCGGGGCCTCGATCGTCGCGAAGACCTGCGCGACGCCTCCCAGCGCGCGCCCGGCGCCCAGCAGGGCGTCGATCTTGTCCTCGTTGTCCACGCCGTTCTGGAGCGACAGGACGGGCGTGTCGGAGCCGAGGATCGACCAGAGCCGGGCCGCCGCGTCGTCCGTGTCGAAGGACTTGACACAGAAGAGCACGGCGTCCGCCCGGTCGACGCCCTCGAGGCGCTCGACCACGGCCGGCCGAGCCACCGAGTCGCCCTCGACCGCCGATCGGATCGCGAGGCCGGTGCGCCGAATCGCCTCGAGGTGGGCGCCGCGCGCGACCATCGTGACCCGCTCGCCGGCGCGCAGGAACTTCGCGCCGAAATACCCGCCGACGCCGCCGGACCCCATCACCACGATGTGCACGACACGTATGATACATTGCGCGGCAGCATGGCATCGCTCGAACGACGCGTGGCGATCGACGCCGCGCGGGCCGCCGGGCACCTCCTGAAGAGCGAGCTGCCCGGATCGCGCCGCATCGCCTACAAGGGCAGTCCGACGAACCTCGTCACGGAGATGGACGCGCGCGCCGAGGAGCTGATCGTCGGGCGCCTGGCCGCGGCGTTTCCCGACGACGCGGTGCTCGCCGAGGAGCGCGGCGCCACGGCGGGACGGTCGGGACGGCGCTGGATCATCGACCCGCTCGACGGCACGACCAACTACGCCCACGGGCTTCCGACCTACGGCGTGTCGATCGCGCTCGAGACCGACCAGCGCGTCGAGCTCGGCGTGGTCTTCGACCCGAACCTCGACGAGCTGTTCGTGGCCGAGCGCGGGCGCGGGACCACGGTGAACGACCGGCCGCTCGCCGTGTCGCCCACGGCGACGCTGGGCGAGAGCCTGCTGGCGACGGGATTCCCTTACAACATCCGCGAGGTGCCAGACAACAACCTCACGGAATACGCCGCCTTCAGCGTGCGCGCGCGCGCGGTCCGGCGGATGGGCTCCGCCGTCCTCTACCTCGCGTGGCTGGCCAGCGGTCGGCTCGACGGCTACTGGGAGCTTCGACTCGGACCGTGGGACGTCGCCGCCGGGAGCCTGCTCGTCGAGGAGGCGGGCGGCCGGGTCACGGACTTGACGGGCGGCGCGCTGGACATCGACACCCCGGCCCTCGTCGCGAGCAACGGCCGTATCCACGCCGCGATCCTCGCCGTGCTACAAGAGATTCGGGGAGGTAAGCCGACGTGACGCTCTCCGCCGCGAGGCGCCTCGCTCGCTTCGTCGTCGACCTGGGGGCAAACGACCTGCCGGCGCCCGTGATGGACAAAGCCGGGCTCCTGGCGCTCGACACACTGGGATGCGCTCTGGCCGCCGCCCGGTACGACTTCGGGCGGGCCGCACGCGCGACGGCCGAGCGACTGGGCGGGCCTTCCGAGAGCACGCTGGTCGGGGGCAAGGCGCGGGTGGCGGCGGCCAACGCCGTGCTGGCGAACGCCACGCTCGCGCACGGACTCGACTTCGACGACACCCGCGAAGACGCGATCGTCCACACGGGCTCGGTCGCGGTCACGACCGGCCTGGCCGTCGGCGAGGCGGTCGGCGCTTCCGGGCGCGGGGCACTCGAAGCGATCGTTGCCGCCGTCGAGGTGATGTGCCGCGTCGGCCTGGCGGTTCCCGGCAAGTTCCACGCGCGACACTATCATCCGACTGCGCTCGCCGGGACCTTCGCGGCCGCCGCCGCCGCCGGCAAGCTCTACGGGCTGACGGAGGACGAGCTGGTGCGCGCCTTCGGAATCTGCGGAAGCCAGGCGGCCGGGATCATCGAATACCTGTCCGACGGCTCGTGGACCAAACGACTCCACCCGGGCTGGGCGGCCCACGCCGGCGTCGTGGCCGCGCTGCTGGCGCAGGCCGGCTTCACCGGGCCGGAGACCGTCTTCGAGGGCGAGCACGGCTTCTATCGGGCTTTTGCCGGCGGCTTCGACGAGGCGCGTCTCAACGACTTGCTCGACAGCCTGGGCCAGACCTGGGAGCTCGAGCGGCTCACGTTCAAGCCCTACCCCTGTGGCTCGATCGCGCAACCCTACATGGACTGCGCGCTCCGTGTCCGGGAGGCGCACCGGGTGCGCGCCGACGACATCGTCGAGATCCGCTGCCGTACGGCCGAGGGACCGGTGCCACGGCTCTGGGAGCCGCTCGCGGCGAAGCACGCACCGCAGAACGGCTACGCGGCCAAGTTCAGCCTGCCTTATCTCCTCGCGGTGATCCTCACTCGGGGCCGGGCCAGCCTTGCCGAGTTCGAGAACGATGTCGTGAAGGACCCCGAGGTCCTCGCGGTGGCGTCGCGAGTGGGCTACGAGGTCGATCCGACCATCGACTACCCCCGCCAGTTCGTCGGCCACGTCCGCGTCCGTCTGAGGGACGGACGGGTCGTCGAGGAATGGCAGGACCATCCGCGCGGGGGTGCCGACTCTCCGATGAGGCGGGACGAGATCGAGTCGAAGTTCCGCGGCAACGCGAGCCTCGTCATGTCCGACGACCGGGCGTCGCGGGTGATCCGGAACGTCGAGGCGCTCGTCACCCAACCGAACCTCCGAGACCTGATGGAGTCACTCACCCTGTGAGGAGCAAGTTCATGAAAAGACGAAGCGCCCTCGTGGGCCTGCTCGTGTCGATGCTGATGCTGCCCGCCCTCACCGCCTCAGCGCAGGACGCGCGCATAGAGGCCGCGAAGAAGGAGGGCAAGGTCGTCTGGTACACGTCGCTGGCCCTGCCGACCGCCGAGAAGGTCGCGAAGCTGTTCGAGGCCGCCCACGCCGGCGTCAAGGTCGAGGTCCACCGGACCGGCTCCCAGCGCATCATCCAGCGCGTGATGCAGGAGCTGCAGGCGAACCTCAAGCTCGTCGACGTGGTCCATACGTCCGACGCCGGCCACTTCGTGCTGCTCAAGGAAAAGAAGCTGCTGATGAAATACACGCCCCCTGGGGTCGACGCGTTTCCCGTCGGCTTCAAGGACAAGGACGGCTACTACTACACCCTGCGCGCCACCGTGAACGTCATCGCGTACAACACGAAGCTGGTCCCGGCGGCGGAGGCCCCCCGGACGTGGAAGGATCTGCTCGATCCAAAGTGGAAGGGCAAGCTCGTCACCGCCCATCCGGGCTACAGCGGCGTCATCGCGACGCACGTGCTGGCGCTCGTCCAGCTGCACGGCTGGGACTACTTCAAGCAGCTCGCGCAGAACAAGCTCATGCTCGTCCAGTCGGCCGTCGACCCCGCCGGGGTCGTGGCGTCGGGCGAGCGTCAGGTGGCTGCGAACGGGGGCGACTACTACTACTATCAAATGAAGAAGAAGGGGAACCCGATCGAGGTCGTCTACCCGAAGGAGGGGGTGCCCCTGGTCGTGTCTCCCACCGCCATCGCGAGCTTCGCGCCGCATCCGAACGCCGCCAAGCTCTTCACCGACTTCACGTTCACCCGCGAGCTGCAGCAGGTGATGGCGGACAGCGAGGGCCTCTACACCGGCCACCCGGAGGTGAAGTACCCGACCGACAAGCCCAAGCTCTCCGACCTCAAGCTCCTCACCGTGGACCCGGAGGAGCTCGAGAAGCGCAACGAGGAGATCAAGAATCGCTTCGTCGAGTTCTTCGGAGCCTGACCGGACCGTGAGCTTCGCCCGCCTCCAGGGCATGGACCGCTCGCTGCCCGTCTGGGTCGCGTCCGCCCTCGTGCTGGTGCTCCTGATGGCGCTCCCCATCGGCTGGATCGCGTCGCTCAGCGTCAGCGGAGAGACCGGCCTGACGCTCGCCCACTACCGCCGGGTGTTCGCCGACCCGGCGCTGCAGAAGGCGCTCTGGAACACCATCGTCCTCGCGTTCTGGGTCGGGCTCGCCTCCGTCGCCGTCGGCGCGCCGCTGGCGTGGCTCACCGCCCGCACGGATGTGCCCGGCCGCGGCCTGATCCGCGGGCTCGTCATGGCCTCGTTCGTCACGCCGCCATTCCTCGGGGCCTTCGCGTGGGTGATGCTGGCGGGCCCCAACGCCGGGCTCGTGAACAAGCTCTGGCGAAGCCTCAGCGGCGCCGAGCGCGGGCTCTTCGACATCTTCAGCATGTCCGGGCTCGTCTTCGTGGTCACGATCTACACGTTTCCGTACGTCTACATCATGATCGCGAACACCCTCGCGTTGATCGCCTCGGACCTCGAGGAAGCGGCGGCGATCCTCGGCGCCGGGCGGCTCACGGTCGCCCGCACCGTCACCCTGCCGATGGTGGCCCCCGCGCTCGTGAGCGGGTTCATCCTGTCGGTCCTGCAGGCGCTCGCCTTGTTCGGCTCGCCGGCGATCCTCTCGCTGCCGGCTGGATTCCACACGATCACCACGCAGATCTGGTCGTTCTTCCACTTCCCGCCGAAGACCGAGATGGCCGCGGCGTTCTCGATGCCGCTGCTCCTTGCGACGGCGCTCCTGCTGCTCGTGCAGAAGCGGCTGCTGGGGCGGCGGGGTTACGCGGCGGTCGGCGGCAAGGGCGGCCAGCGTCGGACGATTCCCCTCGGGCCGTGGCGCTGGCCCGCGCTCCTCGCAGTCCTGGCCGTGATGGCCTGCCCCATCTTTCTGCCCTACGCCGTTCTGGCGAAGGCGGCGGTGTCCCGCGCCTGGGCCCAGCCGCTCGGCTGGGACAATCTCACGCTGGCAAACTTCTCCTTCACCTTCTTCGAGTACAGCGCGACGCAGGCGGCGATCCTGAACACGCTCGAGCTCGGGGTGATGACGGCCTGCGTTGGGGCCGGGCTCGTCGTCTTGCTGTCCTATATCACGAGCCGGGGGCTCGTCGTGGGCCACCAGCTGGTGGCGTTCCTGGCTCTGGCCCCCGTGGTCATTCCCGGCGTGGTCCTCGCCGTCGGCCTCTTCATCGCCTACACGCGGCCGCCGCTGCTCCTCTACGGCACGCTCTGGATCCTGTTCATCGCCTACCTCACCAAGGAGATGCCGGTCGGCTACGCGCAGTCCGACGCGACGTTCCGGGCGATCCCGGTCGACCTCGAGGACGCCGGGCGGATCCTGGGCAGCGGGCGGCTGCGCGTGCTCCGCGACATCACCGCGCCCCTGGCCAGGAGCGGCGTGATCGCCGCCTGGTGCTTCATCTTCATCGGCGTCATCCGCGAATTATCGGCCTCGATCATCTTGTTCACGCCGTCGACCAAGGTGATGTCGGTCGTGATCTTCGACCTGAAGGAAGAGGGCCAGTTCGGCGCCATCGCCGTGCTGGGTCTGGTGATGCTGGTGATGACCTTCGCGACGGTGGCGCTGGTGCAGCGTGTGCTGGGTCGGGATTTTCTGGGGACGCGCGAGTAGCGAGGCGCGGGCCGAGAGAGCCCGGCGGGCGCTAGTCGAGGAGGGCGCGGACGGCGGAGCGCAGCTCGTTCAGTTGGGTCGCCTTGATGACGGTCGCCTCGGCCGTGACGGTCGAATCAGTGTACGTGGGAGGTGGCCGGCCGGCGGCCTGATACGCCTGGTTCAGGGCGATCCGGAGCTCGCTCAAGTGGACCGCTCGCGCCGGGGTCATTCCGGGAATGAGCGCGGGATCGGTCCAGTCAAAGGCGGGCAACCCGAAGGCCACGCGTTCGCTATCGATCACCGAGCGCAGCTCGGTGAAATGGAGCGCCGGGACCGGCGTGCCCGGGACGAGCGGGTCGTCGGTGAATCTCAAGGAGAGCGTGACCGTCAGGGTCGTCGTCGCCGTGTTGCCGCTGGCGTCGCTCGCCGTGACGGCGAGCACATTCGTCCCGAGCCGGAGGAGGATTCGATCGGCCGCCCAGCTCGTGGTGCCGCTCGCCGTTCCGCTCCCGCCCCGGCTGTTCGTCCACGTCACCTGGGTGACGCCGACGTTGTCCGACGCGAATCCACCGAGTGTGAGAAGCGGGCCGGTCGCGTCGTAGGGCGCCCCGGAGGTCGGCGAGGTGATCGTCACAGTGGGCGGTGAGGTGTCGGGCGGAATGAACGTCGCGGTCAAGGTCGCAGTCGCCGTGTTGCCGGCGACGTCGCGTGCCGTGACGGTCAGCACGTTCGACCCGGGCTGGAGGACAATGCCGCTGGCCGTCCACGTTCCGGGGCCGACCACGGCGGCCGTCGGGTCGCCGCCCCGGCTGCTTGTCCACGCGACCTGCGCCACGCCGAGGTTGTCCAACACCGCTCCCGAGAGGCTGAGCAGAGAGTTGCTCGTGACGTAGGTCGGGGCTGAAGTGGGTGAAGCAATGGTCACGGTGGGCGGCGCAGTGTCGATGGTCCAGGTGAAGCTGGCGGGGGTCGGGTCGGTATTGCCGGCGGCATCGGTGGCGCGGACCTGGAAGGCGTGACTGCCGGCGGCGAGCGCGCTGTAGCTCTGGGGGCTGATGCACGGCGCGAACGCGCCGCCATCGAGCTTGCATTCGAACGAGCTGCCCGCTTTCGTGGCCGCGAAGCTGAAGCTCGAGCTGGTGTTGTTCGTGACGGTGGGCGGCGTGGCCGCCAGGGTCGTATCGGGCGCGGTGGTGTCGACGACCCAGGTGAAGCTGGCCGGAGTCGGGTCGGTATTCCCCACCGCGTCGGTGGCGCGGACCTGGAAGGTGTGGCTGTCGGCGGCGAGCGCACTGTAGCTCAGGGGGCTGGTGCACACAGAGAACGCGGCGCCGTCGAGCTTGCACTCGAAGGTGCTCCCCGCCTTCGTGGCCGTGAAGCTGAAGGTGGCGCTCGGGCTGTTGGTGACGGTGGCGGGTGTGGCCGTGAGCGTGGTGTCCGGCGCGGCGGTGTCGATGGTCCAGGCGAAAGATGCCGGGGTCGGGTCGGTATTGCCGGCCGCATCGGTGGCGCGGACGTGGAAGGCGTGACTGCCGGCGGCGAGCGCGCTGTAGCTCTGGGGGCTGGTGCACGCCGCAAAGGCCCCGCCGTCGAGCTTGCACTCGAAGGTGCTCCCGGTCTTTGTGGCCGTGAAGCTGAAGGTAGCGCTTGGGCTGTTGGTGACGGTGGCGGGCGTGGTCGTGAGCGTGGTGTCCGGCGCGGCGGTGTCGAT
>DASPZZ010000292.1:0-1562 GCA_035635995.1 Binatia bacterium
TCCTGACTCATCAAGCTCTCCTCTCGCGAATCCTACGTGTCATTCTATAGAGAGCCGTCAAGCGATGGCGCTGCCACCCTCTCCACGACGCTTACGTCTCATACTACTCGATGATCAAAGCAAGTTGCCTGCCAATTGCGGGAAACGGCATCGCGGCTGAATCACGCCGGAATCCGCGGGCTGTCGCGCGCCCGTGCCTCGCAAATCGGCCTTCGCCGTGTCGCTGCGCAATCGCCGGGCGCTCCTGGAGTGACGGCGGCGTCACGAAGCCGACGACCGAGCCGGCACCAGCTCGCGGTAGATCTCGCAGTAGCCGTCGATCTCGCGCGCCGGGGGAAACCGCTCGGCGACGAGCGCGGAGCCGGCTCTACCCAGCCGCTCGCGGAGCGCCGGGTCGCGCGCGAGCTGGGCTGCGCGGCGCTCGAACTCGACTTCGTCGCGGAACAGAAATCCCGTGACCCCGTCGGCGACGATCGAGCGATTGCCGTCGATGTCGGAGGCCAGGACGGGGCGGCCGAGGGACAGGGCCTCCAGCACGGCATTCGCCATGCCGCCCTCCGAGATCGAGCAGTTGAGCACCACGTCGGCCTGCGAGAGGAGCGAGGCCATCTGCGAATGCGGCACCTCGCCGACATGGCGCGCCCATGGCCGCGGGGCGAGCGCTCTCTGCAACGCCTCGCCCTCGGAAGGCTCCAGCACCGGCCCGGCGTAGAGCAGACGCATTTCTGGAATCGCCGCGGTGAGCCGGCCGAGCGGCCCGAGCGGGAAGACGGGGTTCTTCACCGCTCTCAGGCCGACGGGAAAGACGAAGAGGATGGTCCCCGGCGGAACGGGCCAGCGATGCCGCAGGTCGAACGAATCGGCCACGGGGAGCCGCACCGCCTGGGGGACGACGACCACTCGTCGCTTGACGTCCGGGACGACCGCGTCGACGCGCTCTCCCAGGGACTGGTGGAACACCGTGATCCGCGCCGCCCCCTCGAGCACGCGTCGGACGACCGGCGTCCGCGCCCCGTCGAAGAGATCGTGGTTCGCATCGGTCCCGGTGAGGGTGACCACGAGCGGCGTTGAGACGCGCTGCGCCAGCCGAAGCGCGAGCGGGCCAACCCGGTACGCATGAAAGCCGTGGATCAGCGCCGGCCGATAGGCCTCGACCTCGGACTCGATCGTCGAGGGGCTCACCGCCGAGAGATCCCACACGCGGAGCTCGACGCCACGCTCGCCGAGACCCCGCGCGATTCTCGCCACGGTCACGGCGTTGCCCCTCGCGGCCGGCGGACCAAACGGGGTCAGCATCGCCAGGCGTAGGGGCATCGGCGGGAGCATACCGGCCACGGCGCACTGCGTAAAGACCACCCGGCCAATCGGGGCTCGAATCCCTCGCGCGGGGCCTAGCGTCTACATATAATGTACGGCGATGACAGACTGTGGAGCCCCGAGCCCCTCCTCGATCGAGTGTCGGCAGATCGCCGACCTCCTGGGTGACTATCTCGACGGAAGCCTTCCCAAAGCCACGCGCGAGCTTCTCGAGTGGCATATCGAAGGCTGTGGGCCCTGCGTGG
>DASPZZ010000293.1:0-5950 GCA_035635995.1 Binatia bacterium
CATCGCGATTCTCAGCCTGTTCGGCGTCGAGACGACGACCTTCGCGGCGTTCATCGCCGCCGCCGGCGTGGCCATCGGCATTGCCTGGGGCGGCCTGCTCGGCAACTTCGCGGCCGGTGTCTTCCTGGTCATCTTCCGTCCGTTCAGGTCGGGCGATTTCATCAACGCCGGCGGTGTCACGGGCACCGTGCAGGAGATCGGGATGTTCGCGACCACGATCAACTCGCCGGACAACGTGCGGACGATCGTCGGCAACAACAAGATCGTGAGCGACACCATCCAGAATTACTCGGCCAACCCCTACCGCCGCGTGGACCTCACGGCGCAGCTCGCCCACGGAGTCGACGTGAACGAGGCCGTCGGCATGCTGAGGGCGCGGCTCGTGCGAATCCAGAACGTGCTGGCCCAGCCGGCGCCCGACGTGGAGATTCTCCAGTTCAACCTGGCCGGGCCGGTCCTGGCCGTGCGGCCGTATTGCGACAACGCGCACTACTGGCAGGTGTACTTCGACACGAACCGGATCATCCGCGAGGCGTTCAGCACGGCTCGGTATCCGGTGCCCGAGCAGCACTTCCGGGTGCAGAGCCCGTCGGCCTGAGCTACTGCTGGCCGAGGTACGCCTCGCGGATCCGCGCGTCCCGCGCGAGCGCCGCCGGCGTTCCCTCGGCCACGATGCGGCCCTGCTCGAGGACGTAGGCGCGGGCGGCGATGGCGAAAGCCTGGACGATGTTCTGCTCGACCAGGAGCACCGCCACGCCGTCGGCGTGAATGCCCGCGATCACCTCGAACACCAGATCGACGACGTGCGGGGCGAGACCGAGCGACGGCTCGTCCAGGAGCAAGAGCCGCGGCATCGCCATGAGCGCCCGTCCGATCGCCACCATTTGCTGTTGCCCGCCGGAGAGGGAGCCCGCGAGCTGCTGCCGGCGCTCGCGCAGAAGCGGGAAGATCGCATAGACGCGCTCGAGGCTCCGGACGCGGAGTTTTCGGGCCGGGGGAGCGTAGCAGCCGATCTCGAGGTTTTCCTCCACCGTCATGGCCGGGAAGAGGCGCCGCCCCTCCGGGACGAGCGCGATGCCCAGACGGCAGAGATCGTGCGGCGCGACCGAAGCCAGATCGCGTCCGTCGAGGCGAGCGCTGCCCGACCTGATCGGCAAGAGGCCGGCGAGCGCGTCGATGAGCGTGGTCTTGCCGGCGCCGTTGGGCCCGACCACCGTGACGAGCTCGCGGTCGCCGACGCGCAGCGACACGTCCCAGACGGCCACGGCGTCGCCGTGCGCAACCTCGAGGCGCTCGATCTCAAGCATAGGTCTTTCCCAGATACGCGCGGACGACGTCGGGATCGCGCATGACCTGTCGCGGAAGACCCTCGGCGATGACCTGGCCGCCGCTCAGGACGACGACGCGGTCGGCCAGATCGAGCACCGCCCGCATGATGTGCTCGACGAAGATGACCGTGGTCCCGCGGTCGCGGATCCTCCGGACGAGCTGCAGCGCATCGGTCATCTGCGAGGGCGTGAGACCGGAGAGCACCTCGTCCAGCAGGACCAGGCGGGGCTCGGAGGCGAGCGCGCGCGCGAGATCGAGAAATTTTCGCTCGAGCAGGTTCAGCTCGTCCGGCAGGGCTTCCGCTCGAGCGGCGAGGCCGGTGAAGGCGAGCCAGGAGCGCGCCACGCGCTGTCCGGCCTCGCGGCCGTGACCGTCGCCGAACATCGCCGCCAGGGCAACGTTGTCGACGACGCTCAGCCGGCGAAACGAGCGCGGGATCTGATAGGTCCGGGCCAGGCCCAGGCCCGCGATGCGGTGCCCCCGGAGGCGCGCGATGTCCCGACCGTCGAGCGCGATCCGCCCGCCGTCGCTCTGGTAGTAGCCGCTCACCACGTTGATCAGGGTCGACTTGCCCGAGCCGTTCGGTCCGATGAGGCCGAGGATCTCGCCGGCCCGGACCTCGAGCGTCACGCCGGCGAGAGCCTGGAGGCCGCGAAACGCCTTCTTCACGTCGGTGCAGACGAGCAGCGGGACCGCGTCCGGCGCGGTCGCCGCTTCCCGCGGTCCGTCCGCCGCGGCGCGCGTCGAGGCGTCGGACGGCTTCGCGGCCGCTCGCCGCCCGCGCCGGCCCAGGCCGCCCGCGACACCGTCGGGCAGGAAGACGATGACGGCGATCAGGATCGCGCCGATCAGCGCCCGGTTCAGGACCGCGCTCTCGCCGCCGGTGAGGGACTGGGTGAGGGAGGTGACGATGGCCGCGCCGATGGCCGGGCCGTACCAGAAGCGCGTGCCGCCGAGCGCGGCCATCATGATCGCGTCGACGGCGAGGCCGACCGAGAACGTCTCGGCGACCGTCACGTACGTCACGAACATCGCGTGAATCCCGCCGATCAGCCCGGCGATGAAGCAGCTCAGCGCGAAGGCGAGGAGCTTGTAACGGTACGTGGGAACGCCGAGCACCTCGGCCACGTCCTCGTCGTCGCGGATCGCGAAGAGCCCCATGCCCCAGCGTGACCGATAGATCGCCAGGGCCGCCACGACGGAAAAGAGCGCGACCAGCAGCGACAGATGGTAGAGCGTCGTCGCCGGCGCGCCGAAGGGCGTCGGGATGGGCACCGCCGCCAGGAACACTCCGGGGCCGCCGTCGATCGTCGTGTTGAGCGCGATCGTCGACAGCACGAACGTGACGGCGAGCGTCAGGAGGCCGAAGAGCTCGCCCCGCACGCCGCGGACCCGGAAGACCACCGCGGCGATGCCGGCGCCCAGCAGCGCGGCGACGAGCCCGGCCGCGGGCAGCGTCCACAGGAAGGGGACGCCGAGCGCGGTCGTCAGCG
The DNA here is from genome assembly GCA_035635995.1 of Binatia bacterium. Lineage (GTDB taxonomy): Bacteria > Methylomirabilota > Methylomirabilia > Rokubacteriales > CSP1-6 > AR31. The sequence continues at coordinate 2,823 of DASPZZ010000293.1, forward strand.
TCGCCGTGGTGTAGACGCCCGCGCCGAAGAACGCGGCGTGACCGAAGCTGAAGTAGCCGGCGTACCCGCTGAGGATGTTCCAGCTCGTGGCCAGCGACACCCAGAAGCACACCAGATACAGGAACGTCTCGTAGAAGGCCGGGAGCTTCAGCGCCGGCACCACGGCCAGCGCGATCGCGGCCGCCAGGACCAGGCCGAGAGCGGGCGGCAGCCGCGGGCGGCTCACAGCTCGGGCCGGAGCAGCAAGATCAGGATCAGGAGCGAGAAGGAGACCAGCGGCGCCCAGCCCGGCGCCGTCACCGCCATCGTCACCGCCTCGCTGGCGGCGATGAACACCGAGGCGGCGAGCAGGCCCAAGGCGTTGCCGAGCCGGCCGATGATCACGGCGGCGAAGACGACGCCGATCCACGAGTAGATCTGCGACGGCGCCAGCGTGTGGTTGAGCGCGATGAACAGCCCCGCGACGGCCGCGTACGCCGTACTGAGCCCGGCCAGCAGAAGCGCGAGGCGGTGGCGATCGACGCCGAACGCGGCGGCCATCGGCCCGTCCTGCGCGCTGGCCCGCGCGGCCTTGCCGAGATAGCTCCAGCGGAGCCACGCCCACGTGCCGAGCGCCAGGAGCGCCGCCGCCGCGAAGGCGAGCAAGCCCGTCAGGCCCACGAAGAGCGTGCCGACGCGGAAGGACACCCGCGTGTACGGCCACTCCAGGCGCCGGAAGTCGGCGGTCCAGAGCCACTGGATCAGGCTCTCGAGGATGACGGTGAGCCCGAAGGTGACGATGAGCGAGGTGAGCTCGTTGATCCGGAAGCGCAGGAATCCCAGCTCCAGCAGGATCCCGACCACGAAGAAGCCGGGCGCGATCACCAGGAGCGTCAGGATCGGGTCGAGCCCGTGCGTCGTGGCGAGCTGGTAGGTGAGGTACGCGCCGAGGAACGCGAGCGCGAAGTTGGCAAGGTTGATCACGCGCAAGAGGCCCCAGGTCACGCTGAGCCCCAGTCCGAGCAGCGCGTAGAGACCGCCGGTGAAGAGCCCGGCCAGCAGCGACTGGCCAATCAGGTTCAGACTTGGCAGTGCGGGGTGCTCCGGACGGGCGTCACGTAGAGAAGAGCGGCAGCCGCTGGCCCGGCGGCAGGTTCGCGATCGCGTCCTCGAGGGTCCTCGCCTGACGCCACTCGCTCGCGGGACGTACGTAGCCGTTCGTGCCGACCTGGTCGATGCCCCAGTAGACTTCCAGGTTGTTGCCGTCGGGATCCTGAAACTCCACCGCGATCTGGCAGCCGGCGCGCCGGCGACCCTCGAAGACGATTGGCACCCCGTGCTTGCGCAGCCAGGCCCGTGTGCGGAACACCTCGTCGAGCGTGGCCACCTCGAAGGCGAAGTGGTTCAGGCTGGTGCGCTCGCTTGTCTTGGCGCCGCCGACCAGCGCCACGCCGTGATGGTCGGCGTTGCAGCGCATGAAGACCATGCCGCCCGGCACCATGCTGTCCGGATAGCGGTCGCTGATCTCCAGGCCGAGCACCTCCGTGTAGAAGCGCACCGACGCCTCGAGGTCGGTCACGTTGAGCACGACGTGGCCGAGCTTTCTGAGCCGGAACTGGAGCGGGGGCTGCGCGCTGTCCGACATCGCCATGTCTCCTCCCGGCGTGGCCGAGCTCTACTGGGTCGCCAGGGCCTGACGCCGGCCCCGATGGTACTCGGACAGCTTGAGGTTGGCGTTCGCGATCGTCTGAGCCTCGTCCGCCACGCGGGCGACGTCTTTTCCGGGGATGACCACGTAGAGCTCGTCCTCGCCCAGATCCGTGTAGACACGGTTGCCGACGCACCCGGTGGTCGCGATGACGCCCTGAGCGAGCGAGGCCGGAAACGCCATGCAGGTCGGCCGGCCGAGGAGCGGCGCCGGCGCGGGGATGCCGGCCCGGAGCGCGGCTTCTTGCAGGAGCATCACGCGACCGGGGCGCCCGGCCACGAGTACGACGTCGGGATCGACCGGGGTGTCGCCGAGAGGCGCGTACACCACGGCGCCCGGCGTCGTCGGCAGCCGAGGAATTCCCGGGACCTCTTCCATGCGCAGGTAGCCGAGATCGGCCATGAGCCCGAGCGTCTGCTCGAGCTCCCCGGCGCGCTCCGCCGGCGGCGTGATGTTGTGCGTGTAGCTCCCGATCGGACAGTTGTGATGATCGGCCGGAACCGTGTAGAAGGTCTTCTCGCTCATGGCGAGCCGCCAGAAGCTGCATCCCGACGGCTCGACGCCGGAGAAGCGCGCGACGCCGGGCGGCGGAGTCGATCGGAACGCGACGGCGACGGGGCGGCGCTGGAGCCCGAGGGCCCCGGAGAGCCGCCGCTCGACGGTGCGATAGTCGGTCATCGTTGGCCTCTGTTCTTAAAGTGGTGTCTTGACGATGCGTCCGGTGGCTTCCACGTACCATCTCTCGCTCGCGAAGAGATTGCCGGCGAGCGTCGATGCCATCCAGTCGGCGGCGAGAATCGGTGGAAAGGGCCCGAGGTTCGCGGCCGGGACGTTGCCGACCGAGTGCCGCGAGTCCTGGTAGACGACGAGACGCTTGGGCCCGCCGAGCGTCTTCATCAGGCGCTCGGTGTACTCGAGCGGTGAGAGCTCGTCGAACTCGCCCGCGAGACACAGGTAGGGCGCGCGGATCTTCTCGGCGTGCCCCTCCCAGGTCATGCTCTGGCGAAACTCGTCGAACCGGGCCTCGTCGGTGATGCCGGACATGTACATGAAGCGAATCTTGAAGGTCGGCGACGCCTCCTGGAAGATCGTGTGGAAGCCGGGCTCGTGGCATACGGCCGACACCGCGAGCGCCTGGATACGCGGCTCGTGGGCGGCCGCGATCGTCCCGAAGAACGAGCCGAAGCTGTTACCGGCCAGACCGATGCGGCCGGGATCGATCTCGGGGCGACCCGTGAGCCACTCGACAGCGGCCGTGCCGGTCGCCATCCAGGCCGGCATGCTGAAGTAGATGTCGAGGACCGGGCTTTCGTACTGACCGGGGCCGTCGAGTGCCAGCACCGCCATGCCCCGGGACAGCCACCGATCACCGTACATCGCGACGCCGATCTCCTTGAAGCTGTCCATGCCGGGCAGGGACACGACCACCGGAATGCGCCCG
>DASPZZ010000294.1:0-3712 GCA_035635995.1 Binatia bacterium
GCCCCGGCCACGGTGGCCGGCGCCTCGACGAAACGGTTGGGCTGGATCTCGACGCGCACGGGGGATGGGGCGGCTCCCGGTCGCGTGCCGATCGGAAGCTCGATCAACGCCCCGTGGCCGGTCAGCCACAGGCACCGGCACTCCACGCCGGCATACCAGGCCCGCCAGGTCCCGTCGAGTCGCGGCGAGTGGCCGGTGCCCGCGACGCGAGGCCGCATGACCCGCCACACCGTGGTGAGCAGGTACCAGAACGAACGCGCCAGCCGGTCCGGAGGATAGTGTTCGGCGCTCCACGCCCGTTCGTCGCTGAAGATGAGCTCGACGAGCGCGCGATGAGTCGCCGCGTCCACGGACTGGAACGCGAACGCCGCCTCGACTTGCCTCGACTCGTTCCAGCCGCACCGCACGCGTGTCGCGCGCACCTCGCATCGGGGCCCGGCCGGGGCCGCGATCGCGATCCGGCATTCGGCGGGGACGGGCGTCGGGTGAGTCATCACCACGCGGATCCCGCTTTCACTCAGATCCCACGTCCGGGCCGGGAGGGCCTCACCGGCGACGAGAAGCTCGCACGGGACGCCGCGCTTGATCCGGGGCGCCGCCCGCTGTTGCGGCTGCTCGTACGCCACGCAGGTGGCGGCGACGAGCGTGATGAGATTGCCGAGCGCCCAGAGGCTGTTCATCACGATCGCATCCAGATCGGCCGGGTCGGCGGCGCTCAGACTGAACAGGATCAGCCGCAGCGGGAAGGCGAGCGCCAGAGCCGCGGCGGACAGGGCGAGCAGCGCGAGCGTCACGCGAGCGGTCGCGAAATCGAAGTGGGCGCGATCGACTATCGTCCCCTTGTCGGTGACGTTGAACCGGCCGAGCCGTGGATGGATCAGCGCGAGCAACGTGACGCCGGCCGTGAAGGGCGCGATCGATACCTCGTAGACGCTCGCCCAGAAGGAGTGGCGATATTGTTTGCCGATCATGGAGTTCGCGATGGTCGACAGCCCGATGTGCGGCAGGATGTAGGCGACGACCGCCAGCGCGTCGGCCCGGATCGGGTGCGCGCCGAAGAACAGGAACGTCAGCGGCGCCGCCAGCATGATCAAGCGCGGGATGCCGAAGAAGAAGTGGAGCATGGCGTTGAAGTAGTTCAGCCGCTGCGGCACGCTGAGCCCCCGCTTGAAGAGCGGACAATCCACCCGGAGGACCTGGGCCATCCCGCGCGCCCAGCGCACGCGTTGCCTGACGTGTGCGGCGAGGGTCTCCGTGGCCAGACCCGCGGCGAGCGGCCGCCGCAGATACACGGAGCGAAAACCTCGAGCATGCAGCGCGAGCGACGTGTGGGCATCTTCGGTGACGGTCCAGGTCCTGAAGCCGCCGATCGAGGTGAGAGCCGATCGTCGGAGCACGGCGCACGAGCCGCAGAAGAAGGCCGAGTTCCAGAAGTCGTTCCCGGGCTGCACGACATGGTAGAAGAACGTCTGCTCGGGCGGGATCCGCTCGGTGAGGCCGAGGTTGCGCTCGAACGGGTCGGGGTTGAAGAAGTGCTGGGCGGTCTGGACGAGCGCGACGCGCGGGTCGCCGAAAAAGCCGGTCGTTTCAGTCAAGAAGCTTCGGACCGGCACGTGGTCGGCGTCGAAGATCGCGATCAGGTCCCCATGGGTCAGACCGAGAGCGTGGTTGAGGTTGCCGGCTTTGGCGTGGCGATTGTCCGGGCGCGTGATGTAGCCGCATCCCAGGCTCGCCGCCATCGCTTCGATCTCGGGGCGGCGCGCGTCGTCGAGCACGAAGACGCGCTTGCGGGCGTACGTCATGGCGAGCGCGCCGATGACCGTGCGTCGCACGATGGGCTCCGGCTCGTTGTAGGTCGGAATGAGCACGTCCACGCTCCAGGTATCGCGCGGCGGCGCCGGGGCGCGCGCGGGCGCCTCGAGGCTCTGGAAGTATCCCAGGAAGAGGATCAGCAGGCCGTAGGTCTCGGCGGCGAGGAGCGCGATCGAGGCCGTGGCGTCGAGCGTGGAGCTCAGGTTGAGCGTCCAGGCGATGCGCCAGTAGAAGTAGCGCATCGAGGCGAAGCAGCTCAGGAAGATGATCATCGGACGCAGGACCTGGCTTCGGCTGGCGGCCAGCGCGACCACCAACATGACCAGCGAGACCTCGGCCTGCTCGGCGGGGCTCAGTGGCAGCACGATGGCGAGGTGCACGAACGGCAGCGCGGCCGTCGCGAGCAGCACGACCCCGATCAACCACCGACGAATGAGCCCCTTGCGCTCACCACCCGCCCCGCCCACGGTCGGTTCAGCGCGCGCGCGATGGGTTGCGGCCGTCGGCCCGCCCCCCGGCCCAAGGCGCGAGGCTCACAGCTTGATGACCAGCTTGACCGAGAGCGTGAGCTGGTTGTACGGCCCGAGGTTGTCGAAGGCGAACGACACCGGCACCGAGAAACGGTCGTTGAGCGCGTAGTCGACGAGGACGGCGAAGCCGACGACGCCTTGCGTGGACGAGTCCGTGTAGTTCTGCACGCCGACGAACGCCGAGACGCGGTAGGTCAAGGGCTCGATCGGACGCCCCGTCAGGTCGGCGCGGATCGTGTTGGAGAGGTAGTACTGCGGACTGAAGTAGCCTCCGACCCCAGGGTTCCCCGCGCTCGGGCTCGGTGAGATGCCGTCGCTGCCGAGCAGGGGGGGCTGGATGGTGTGACGGCCGTCGGCCGTCAGGAGCGAGGCGCCGCCGAAGCCCGATCGGTCGTCCTCGAAGCCGAAGTAGTTCAACTGATAGCTCACTCGCAAGAAGTTCAGCGGCTTGTCGGTCGTCCCGCCGATCACCTCGTAGCCGACCACGCCGCGCGCCAGCCCGAAGGAGTTCGAGCCGACATGGGATCCGTCGCGTACGCCATACCCACCCTCGGCCAGCGCGTCGAGCTTGTACGGTAGCTTGACGGTAACCCCCGCGACGCCTCGCGTGTCCATGACCTGGCCCACGAGCTCTCCGGCGAACGGGCCCAGCTTGGGGCGTAGTCCCGTGGCCGAGAGCAGCGACTCCTCGACGTTGCTCCGGGTCGCGGTGAGGTAGAGGTTGATCGTGTCGATCGGCGCGAAGCCGATCGACGCCAGGCCGTTGATGCTCGTCGTGTCGGTGCTGAAATACGTGCCGCCGAGCTCGGCCTGTACCCGGACGGAATCCGAGATCGCGCTCGCGACACCCAGGGTGAGGTTCGTTCCCCATCCGTTGTAGCTGTCGTCCTGGGTGAGATACCGCGTCTCGACCGCGCTCAGGTACAACCGCGTGCCCGACGTCACCTTGTAGGTGCCTCGGGCGCCGCCACGGAACCAGTCGAGGCGGTTGTTGAGATCGCCCGACTCGTAGTGATAGTCGCCGTTCAGCTCGACGTTGGAGCGCGTCTCCTCCGTGAGCTGACGTCTCAGTCGCTGGATCTCGTCCGGGGTCACCGATCGATAGATGCTCGGGTCACGGTCGACTTGAGCCATGCCGGGCGACGGCGCGAGCATTGCTGCGACGAGGACGGCCGACAGAACGCCAGCTCGTAACATGGTTGGCCCCTTCCGGGGAATCATCTGGAGAGCCGAGCCGATGCGGGCTCGATCGTACTGAGGATTTGCGATGCTTCGGCGGTGCGTCCCAGCTCGTGCATGAGCTTCGCCAGCTCGAAGCCGAGACGGTCGGTCGGTTCACGGCGGTAGGCCTCTTGCAGATACGGAAGCGC
>DASPZZ010000295.1:0-8574 GCA_035635995.1 Binatia bacterium
AGTCCACGCTGCTGCGAATCATCGCCGGGCTGCGTCAGGCCACCGCCGGGCGGATCGCCGTGGACGGTCGCATCGTGACCCGGCCCATTCCCGCCGCCGGGATGGTCTTCCAGGCCCCCGTCCTCCTCAAGTGGCGCCGGATCATCGAGAACGTCCTGCTGGCGGCGGAGCTGGCGGGCCTGAACCCGGGCGACTATCGCGCCCGTGCCGGGGAGCTGCTGCGACTCGTGGGGCTCGGTGACTTCGGCGAGAAGCTCCCGCGTGAGCTGTCCGGCGGCATGCAGCAGCGCGCCGCGCTGTGCCGCGCACTGCTGCTCGATCCGCCGCTGCTCCTGATGGACGAGCCCTTCGGCGCGCTCGACGCGATGACGCGCGACGAGCTCAATCTGGAATTGCTGCGCGTGTGGGGCGAAGGGAGCCGCCGGCGCAAGACGATCGTGTTCGTCACGCACTCGATCCCGGAGGCGGTCTTTCTGGCCGACCGGGTCGTGGTCATGACGCCGCGGCCCGGCCGCGTGGCGAGCGTCGTCCCGGTGCCGCTCCCCAGGCCGCGCACGATCGCGACGCGAGCGAGCGCCGACTTCGGCGCGCTCACCCTACAAATCCACGACGCTCTGGCCCGCCCGATCGCCTGAGACAGAATCTCTGACGCCGCCGGCGCGCGTGGTCGCGGGGACCTGGGCCCGCCCCGTTCGCCGGCGTCGGGTCAGGCGACGGCGGCCGTGCGAATCTGGCGGAAGCGAGCGGCGAAGAGCGGATCGAACAGCGCCGCGGTCGCGACGAGCGCCGCGTCGGCGCCCTCGCGCAGGAGGTCGCGCGCGCGCTCGACCGTCGAGATGCCGCCGACGGCGAGGACGGCCCGGTCCCAGGCCCCGGCCTTGCGCCACGCGAGCATCTCCTCGACCTGTCGCGACGCGACCGCGAACGTCTGGGCACCCACGACGTCGGCGCGCTCGCGGCCCGTCCCATCGAAGGCGGGGATGCCCTTGTCGTCGAGGACTCTGCGGCTGATGCCGTGGACGAGCACGTAGCCGTTGGCCCAGGGTGCCAGGCGGGTCGCCGTGTCGTGGAGCAGGCGCGGAGTCTTGAACGGGCCGAGCTTCGCCAGGACGGGGACGCTCACCATCGTGCGCGCGCGGTGGAGGATCCGGGCGGCGAGCGGCACGTTCTCGTAGATCATGTGGGCCTGCTCGACGAACGGGTCCGGCGTCGCCAGGTGGATCTCGACCGCATCGGCTCCGCTCTCGGCCGCCCAACCCGCGCAGATACCGTAGTCCGCGATGAGCGTCTCGGCGTCGCCGCCCGGGAGGGGCGTGCCGATGACGCTCACGATCAAGACCTGACCGCGTCCGATGCGCTCCTTCGCGCGCCGGACATCCTTGCGCCACACGTCGGGCTCCATCGAAGGCTCGCCCAGCGATACGGCGATCGTGGTGCCGCCGTTGTCGGCCGGGCGTCGGGCCACGACCGCCGCCTGCTCGCGGTTTTCCACGTGGCGAATGTTGGGAAGCCCGTGCGCGGGCCGGAAGGTCGACCGAACGGTCGCGTAGGTCAGGACGTCGAACCCGAGCCGGGCGTAGGCCTCCACCCACTTCGAGTTGAGCAGGGGACCGGCGGCGATGCCCAGGCTCGAATTGAGTGTGCGGCCGAAGAGCTTGCCGCCGGGTCCGCCTGGAAGGCGACGCACCCGAGGCAGCCCAGGGGCATGCGCGTAGTTCCACTGATAGGAGCGGTTGAGACGATAGGCGCCTTGAGAAATGGCTCGCTCACCCCTTTTCCCCAGGAAGGCCCTGGTAAGCGCCTAGTATATCACGTAGTTACGAGTCACGCCTGGTTGAATGCGGGCGCGACCTCCCTGGCGATGAGCTCGAGCTCGCGCATGATGTGCGCGTGCGGCATGCCTGGAAAGAAGGTCCGGCAGATCAAGTGGGTCATTCCGTACTCTTCGGCGAACCGCCGGATCTGAGCGACGCACTGGTCGGGCCCGCCGATGATGAAGCGGTCCGCCATCAGCCGGTCCAGATCGGTCGCGATGGAGGCGTCGATGAAAGGATGGCGCCAGCCCCCGGCGTACTCCTTCCGGTACGCGATCATGATGTGCTGCTCGGCGAGCTCCCTGGCCTTGCGGTCGGTGTCGGCGACGATGAGGTCGCGGGTCAGGGGCCAGTCGGTGATCGGCTGGCTCCGGCCAGCGGACCGGCGGTTGTCGAGGAAGCGTTTCTTACCCGCGAGAAGCCGCTTGAGATCGGCGGTCGGACCGGGGATCCAGTTATCGGCGAGCGTCGCCGCGCGCTTGAGCGTGATGTCTCCCCAGCCGCCGATCCAGACCGGCGGGTGGGGCTTCGTCATGGGCTTGGGCTCGAGCCGCCCCTCGACGGTGTAGTACGTGCCCTTGAAGCTCAGCCGGTCCTCGGTCCAGAGCCCCTTGATGATCGCCAGCTGCTCCTCGAACCGCGCGCCGCGCTTCTCCAGCTCGACCCCGTAGAGGGCGAACTCGTCGGGCTTGTAGCCGATCGCGATGCCCAGGGTCACGCGCCCCCCGGACATGACGTCGAGCATCGCGACGTCCTCGGCGAGGCGCACCGGGTGATGGAACGCGGCGACGATGATGTCGGTGCCGAGCATCATCCGTGACGTGCGCGTCGCGAAGCCGGCCAGCACCGTCAGCGGCGAGGGCCAGTAGTGGTTCGCCACGGAGTGGTGCTCTTCCATCCAGACCGAGTCGAAGCCGAGCGCCTCGGCCTTCGTGACCTCTTCGAGCGCCTCGTTGTAGCAGTGGCCTCCTTCGATGGGGATGAAGCCGATCTTGAGTCGGGCCATGTCACCTCCTGGTGGCGAGCCCAGAGCCTAGCACGCGGTCTCGGAGCCAGTCACTTGACAGGCTCACGTTCCCGATCAATCGTGGGGCACCCCAACCGGAAGGAGGCCTCCGATGCCGAGCATGAAGGGCTATCACGCGCTCAAGAACCTGCCCGAAGAGAAAGTCACGGACAAGATCTCGCGACGGATCCTCGTCGGTGACAAGGAAATGATCGTCTGGTGGTCGATGAAGGCGGGAGTCCACGCGGCCGCGCACCAGCACCCGCACGAGCAGCTCTTCTGGGTGGTCAAGGGAAAGATGGAGTTCCGTCTCGGCAACGAGAAGCGCACGTGCGGCCCGGGTGACCTCGGCGTGATCCCGGGCGACGTCGAGCACGAGGCGTGGTTCCCCGAGGACACCGAGGTGGTCGACATCTTCGCGCCGCCGCGCGCGGATTTTCTGACGCACGAGGTGCCCGCGTACATGCGAAAGGGGTGAGCGCGCGCTTACTTGAGCGCGTCGGCGAGCGCTCCGACCAGGTGCTCCACGTGCGAGATGTAGTCCTCGGTCCCCTTCACGGCGCCGGGCGACTGTGGGACCACGAGCAGCTTCGCGCCGGTCTCTCGCGCGATCCGGTTCGTGATGTCCGGTGGATACCAGCAAGCGTGTAGTGCAGGCTCCCGAGCGAATGCACGTCCCCCATCGAACGGTCGATCCGACCGGTCAGGACCTTGAGGACCCGGACGCCCTCGGATCGACGAGTCCTCCTCGAGGCCATTGCGCACCAGGAGGTCCGCACGTCTGACGAGCAGGGCCGCCTCCCCCGCCACGACCCGGGTCAGGACGAAGAGGTCTGGCAGCGTGGCGAAGACGCGGGGCCTGGCGCCGGCACCGTGCAACGCAGGCGCCGGCCCGGTCAGCATCAGAAGAAGAACCGCGAGCAGGACGAGGCGGCGGCGCTCCCGCGCCGCGGCACGCGCTAGCCGCCGTAACCCCAGTTCCAGCAAGAACGTCGCTCGACCCAGAACCAGTCGTCGCACAGCTCTTCGATGCACCGCTGCCTGCATTGGCGCTCGGTCTGGTCGGATTCGCACCGGAGCTCCCCGGAGCTCCGGCAGTAGCACGACCCGGTGAATTCCCATCTCGCGCGTTTCGCGAACGATCCGTCCGTCGTGGTCAAGCCGAGCGCCAGAAGTGCGCCGAGCGTGACAGGTCCGAACCGCCGAACTCTCATTGTCGCGGCTTCACCGCCCCGTTATAGTCTCACGACATGTTCCGGCTCGGCCTCGCGGTCGCCGTGTCGCTCACGGCCCTCTCGGTCTCCGGATCGTACGGCGCAGATCTACTCTCCATGCGTCGCGTCGTCGCTACGGGGCAACCAGCGCCCGGGGGCGGCAGCTTCGATCGGTTCAGCGTCGAGTCGCTGCCAATCGTGGCGCCGGCCAACGGCAAGGGACAGATCGCGTTCTTCGCCACGGTTCTCCGCGGCCGTGCCAGCGAAGGGTTCTTTCTGGCGTCGGGAACGCGGATCGCCAAGCTGGTCGCCGACGGCGATCCGGCTCCCGGCGGTGGCGTGTTCTCGGGGTTCGGCCGGCACCCCGTGCCAGCGCTCAACGATGCCGGCGAGCTCGCGTTCGCGGCCCCGGTCGCGGGCGGCAAGGCAGTCGAAGGCATTTTCGTCGCCTCACCGCGTCGCCTCAGAACGGTGGCGCTCGCCGGGAGCCCGGCGCCTGGCGTTCCTTCCAGCACGTTCTCGAGTCTGGACGCGCCGGCGATCAACAGTCGAGGGGAGGTCGCGTTCCTCGTCACCATCCGTCGCGGTCGCGAGAGTCTCGAGGCGATCTATCTGCACGCGGGTGGCAAGACGCGGAAGGTGGTGATCCAGGGCGATCCCGCGCCGGCGGGTGGTACGTTTGCCGCGTTCGGTCCGCCGACGTTGAACGGCCGGGGTGTGGTCGCCTTCGGTGCCGTTGTGGAGGGCCGCGCGGTTCCGGGCGGGCTCTTCGTCGCGCAGGGAGAGACGATCCGAATGCTCGTGGGCGCGGGCGACGAGACGCCGGACGGCGGAATCTTTGCGAAGTTTTCCGAGCGCATCGCCATGAACGATGCGGGGGTGGTGGCGTTCAACGCGGTGCTCAAAGGGGCGCCCATCGCCGGCGCGATCTACGTGATCGAGGATCGACTCCGCCGGGTCGCCGGGCTCGGCGACGCGGCTCCGGGAGGAGGCGTGTTCTCCCATTTCGGACTGTGGCCCTCGCTCAGCGGAACCGGTAGCGTCGGCTTTATCGCCTCGGTGGACGGCCCGGTTGGACCCGTCGCGGCGTTCGTCGCCGGCCGGCACGCAACCGTAAAGGTCGCCGCGGTCGGTGATGCGCTTCCGGGCGGGGGGACGCTCGTGTCCTTCGGGCTCTACCCCTTCGCGGCCATGAATGCGGCTGGCACCATGACCTTCGCGACCGCACCCGACGCCGTCGGCAACGGAGCCGAAGGGGTCTTCGCCGCGCAACCTTCGGCGGGACGCTGATCGGCGAGCTCAGTTCATGTCGTACGGCGGATATTCAATGAATACGTTCGCAGCAGTGATGAGGCGATGGGCGGTTAGCGTTCTCGCCGGAACCGGCTCACCGCGCAGCATCCGCATCGCGATTGGCAGGACCTCGTAGCCGTACCGGTCCAGGTAGAACGCGACCGAGCCGAGGACGACGCTCCCGCGGTTGCTGGGGTCGATCTCCTTTCGGTCGTTGATCCCACCATGCACGGAGCGATCGACGCCCTGACCCACGATCGCCCCGTCGGCCAGTCGACCCGCGGACTCCAGGGCGCTCTTCGCCGCGAGTGCGGAGGCGTCGTCCATCGCCGCCACCAGGAACTTGTGCGCCGGGTAGCTCGCGAGGAGCTTCCCGAATAGCGGACCCGCCTGTGAGGGGTTCCCCTGCGTGTCGAGCGTCGTGATCTTGAGTGTCGGCAGGTTCCGTGTGAGGCCGTCGCCGGCACCCTGAACGCGGTCCGACATGCGGCGCTCCTGAGTGCGGAGATTGCCGAGCACGACTCCGATGGCCGGTAGACCGCGCCAGGTGCGCGTGGCGAACTCTGACAGGGCCTCCCCGGCGATGCGGCCGGCCGCACGGTTGTCGAGCACGTACAGCGGCGCGTCGGGCACGGGCGTGTTGATCGCCAGAACGCCGATGCCCGCCGCGCGGAGCCGCTGGCCGACCCGAACGTTGGTCCCGAGATCGTCGTGATACTGGATATAGAGATCGACTCTCCGGGCGACCGCATCCTCGGCATTCGCGAATGCTTTCTGCGGATCTCTCTGGTTGTCGTAGAAGACGAGGTCGATGGGGAAACGGCGCGCGGCGAGGACGAAGCTCTCGCGGACCTCGCGCCCGGTGAAGCCGGTTCCCTCGAGCGTCGCCCCCGGCTCCTCGGTGAGATTCGCGAAGGCCACCGTGTAGCGCCGGTCCTGCGCCGCGAGAGCGCCCACAGAGGCCAACGCCGACAACAGCAGGCACCCGACGAATCCGGACCGCAAAGAAAATCGCCGGCGCCCCGGAGGGAGCGCCGGCCGTCGTCCTGCGCCGCACACGGCAGGGCTCCTAGCGAATGCCCTCGATCGCGACAAAGTTACCCGTCAACCCGACCGCCTTGGGCACGGTCATGCTGAAGAAGAACGTTGCTCGGTTGGTCCGCGCCGCCTCCGCGGCCATGAGATCGGTTCGGACGTTCTCGATGATGTGGATCCCGTTGTCCGTGATCAAGATGTTGTGGACGATGAAGGCTTCCTTCGGGTCCTCGCCCGGGATCACCTCGACGCCCCACGTGTCCGAGCCGACCGCGACGATCTTCTGCGACACGAGCCACTGGCCGGCCTCCTTGCCGATCCCGGGCTCACCCGAGCTGAATACCGCGTTCTGCGCCGGGTACTGCTCGAAGAGGTCGCCCCAGCCCGTATGGATGATGACGATGTCGCCCTCACGGAGCGTCACGTTGTACATCTTCAGGCCGGCCTCGAGGTCGGCCCTGCTGATGACGGTGCCCTTCTCGAGGCACGGCTTCTTGCACGCCGAGTTGCCCTTGAACTTGCCTGCCTGCTGGTACACCTTGACCATGTCGAGGAGGACGCCGCGGGTCGCGAACGACTTCAGGTGCTCGAGCCCGAGCTTGGTCATGTTGTTCTGCGTGATGAACTTGCCCATCGCGATCTGATTGAAGTAGCAGTCCTTGCGTCCGATATGCCCCAGTCCGTCCAGGTGCGTCCCCACGTGGCTCTGGCTGAGCCATGTGTCTTCCATGTAGGTGAGCTGGTTCTCCCCGAGCGCGGCACCGGGCGCGAGCGTGGTCGCCGTGAGGATCGTCTTGGTGAACCGGCTGCCGAAGAGGGGGATCCCGTCCGTCAGCGGGTACGACATGACGACGACCTTGCCCTCCTGGATCTCCGCGGCGGCGGCCTTGGTGACGGCCGGGGTCACCCGATTGGTCGCTCCGGTCTGGTCGTTCGCGCCCCACGGCGAGGGCGGGACAACCTTGGTGCAGTCGGTTTGCGCCAGGACGGCGGGCGCTGAGGCGATCAGGGTGACGAGGATGACGGCGACGACGAGCGCGGATCTGCGAGTCATGCGGCGTACTCCTTTCGACGGTGAGGGGCACGACCACATCCGGGCCGTAACGCGGAGGATGGTAGTACCGATTCCGAGGAGATTCAAGACGCTCTGCGACGGAGCGCAAGCCTGGTGCTAAGATCGCGGGAGATGACCGAGGAATTCAGCCGCGACGAGCGCGCCGCCCTCGCCCCGTACGTCACCAATCTCGACGGCCCGGTCTTCGCGCTCGTCAACCTGCCGGAGGTCGTGAAGGGCGCCCTCTTCGCCCGCTACTCCCGCTCGCCGAAATCGCTCCGCCGGCTCTTCGTGGACGAGTTCCTCGGCGCCGGCGGTCTCGCGGCCGCGGCCGGCTCCGGCGCGGCTCACGGCGATGCCGGCACGCAGCGGGCCGAGCAGCTCTACGAGCGCGTGTTCGTCGAGTACGGCGACGATTCCGTGGCCCAGCTCGGCGGCGTGCACCTGGCGTGCGAGGGCGCGTCGAACATCCTGACCAAGGTCCTGGAGTGGGGCCGCCTCATGGCCTATCTCGAGCAGTCGACGCGTTACATCCCCTACGACGACCGCCCCGACGGCCGGTACCGCTACCACGTTCCCGCCGAGCTGACGGGCTCGCTCCGCGAGCGCTACGTCGCGACGCTCGACCGTTGCTTCGACACCTACCGCGCCTGGCTCCCGAAGCTGCGCGCGTTCTACGAGGCGAAGTTCCCGCGCGATCCGGCCGAGGCCGAGAGCGTCTACCGGATGACGATCCGCGCGAAGGCGCTCGACACACTCCGCGGCCTGCTGCCCGCGGCGACGACGTCGAACGTGGGCATCTACGGCACGGGCCAGGGGTTCGAGAATCTCTTGCTCCGGATGCGCGCCCACCCGCTACGCGAGGTGCGCGACTACGCCGACCTGATGCTGGTCGAGCTGCGCAAGGTTATCCCGGCGTTCCTCAAGCGGATCGACGTGCCCGAGCGCGGCGTCGCCTGGTCGACGTATCTCGAGGAGACGCGCAGGGAGACGCGTGAGGTTGCCCGGCGGCTGGCGCCGCCGGTGTTCGCGCCGCCGGCGGCCCTCGCGGCCGTCGCGCCCGAGGAGGTCGCGCTCACCGATTTCGATCCCGACGGCGAGGTGAAGGTCGTCGCGGCGGCGCTCTACGCGGCGTCGAGTCGAGGGGACGCCGAGCTC
>DASPZZ010000296.1:0-2388 GCA_035635995.1 Binatia bacterium
CCGCCATTCGCGAGGAATTCAAGGAGAACGAGGACCTTCCGAATACGACGCATCCCGACGACTGGGCCAAGATCGCCGGCAAGAAGGGTGAGCGGATCGTGTCGGTGAAGCCGCTGACCGGCGAGCCGCCGAGCAGCAAGCGAAGCGTCGAGAAGATCGTGGCAACAGGCCAGTACCTGTAGAGTCGCGACCGACGGGTCGCGCCGAAAAATCCAGGTGGGCCAGCGCGCGCCCTACGCCCGGGCTCTCGGGCGTAGGGCGCCTGCGTCCGAGGACGTCACCCCGACGACCGCATACCCCCGCGAGCGCAGCTGGCGCTGGATCTCGAGCTGCGCGCGCCGGTCCGAGCCGCGCTGCTCATCCCCGACCCGGCGCCGACCCGGACGGCGCGGCCCGCGCCGCTCGCCCCGTCGTCGGTCGAGTACCACCTGGACCGTGTCGTCGCCGCGGAAGGTCCGTCGCAGCGACTCGTAGAAATCCGGCCGCTTGCTCCCGACGATGAACAAGAGCCGCCGGATCGTCTCGGCCATGCCTACATCAGGCTCGACCTGACCGAGGGGAACCACCGCATCAGCGGCGAGCCCTCGCAGAGGATCGTCTCGTCGCGCTGGGCGCCCGTCGAGATGAGACAGAAGGGCGCGCCGATGAGCTCCTCGAGACGCTCCAGATAGCGCCGGGCCTTCGCGGGCAGGTCGGTCTCGTTCTTGGCGCCGACCGTCGGCGCGCACCAGCCCTCGATCTCCTCGTAGACGGGCTCGGCGGCCGCCACCACGGTCTCGTCCTCCGGAAACTCGGTCAGAGTCTCACCGCGGTGGCGGTAGGCGACGCACACCTTCAGGATCTCGCACTGGTCGAGGACGTCGAGCTTGGTCAGCGCCACCGTGTCGAGGCCGTTGATGCGCGTGGCGTAGCGGCCGACCACCGCGTCGAACCAGCCGCAGCGCCGTGGCCGGCCGGTGGTGGCCCCGTACTCGTGGCCGCGCGCCCGGATCGTCTCGGCGATCGTGCCCGTCATCTCGGTGGGGAACGGCCCGGCGCCGACGCGGGTCGTGTAGGCCTTGCTCACGCCGACGACGCCGTGAATCTTCGTGGGCGGCACTCCCGTGCCCGTGGCCGCGCCGCCGGCCGTCGTCGAGGACGAGGTGATGTAGGGATAGGTCCCGTGGTCGATGTCCAGCATCGTCGCCTGGGCGCCCTCGAACATCACGCTGTAGCCGGCCTCCATCCAGCGCGAGAGCAGGAGCGCCGTGTCGGTGATGTACGGCGCCAGCCAGCCCGCGTAGCGGAGATACTTGTCCAGGATCTCCTCGACCGTGAAGGTCTCGGCGTCGTAGATCTCGCGCAGCAGCCGGTTCTTCTGGGCGACGTTCAGCTCGAGCTTTTCGCGGAAGAGCCGCTCGTTCAGGAGATCCGCCATCCGGATGCCGACGCGCGCCGCCTTGTCCACGTACGCGGGCCCCACCCCGCGGCCCGTCGTCCCGATGCGGCGCTTGCCCAGCTTGGCCTCCGAGGCGAGATCGAGCGCCGGATGGTAGGGCATGATCAGGTGCGCGTTCTTGGAGATGAAGAGGTTGCCGTCGAGCGTCACGCCGCGTCGCACGAGCGCTTCCATCTCCTCGATCAGCGAGCCCGGGTCGACCACCACGCCGCAGCCGATCACGCAGCGGCACCCGGGATGCAGGATGCCGGACGGGATCGTGTGCAGGACGTACTTCTCTCGCCCCACGACGACCGTGTGGCCGGCGTTGTTGCCGCCCGCGAAGCGCGCGACGACGTTCACGTGCGGCGCCAGCATATCGACGACCTTACCCTTGCCCTCGTCCCCCCACTGCGTCCCGACGACCACGATGTTAGGCATGGCTTCCACCTTTAAGTACGCGCTCTGGATGCTCGAGGATCTCCCCGACCGCCAGCACGCGCTCCGATCCGTCCGCCAAATTCATCGTCACGACCTCGCCCGCCCCGGCGCGCGGGTGACCGATGACGAGGACCTGCCGCACCCTCTGGGCCCGGGCGTAGGCGACCGACTCCTCGAGCCCGCGGCTGATGATGTCACGAGCGACCGAGGCGCCCAGGTCGCGGAATCGTCGCGCCAGCGAGAGCGCCGCCGTCTTGTCACGGGTGAAGTCGATGATGAAGAAGTCCGGGCCCGGCAGCGCCACCGGCACGCCCTGCGTCTCCATGACCGAGAGCGCCCGCCCCACGTCGAACGCGAACCCGACCGCCGCGCAGTCGTAGCCGAAGCGTCCGAGCATGTCATCGTAGCGGCCGCCGCCCGCGATCGACGCGCCGAACCCCGCCACATACGCCTCGAAGTACGTTCCCGAGTAGTAGTCGAAGCCCCGGACCTCCCCGAGGTCGAGGAGCACGCTCTCGGCGAGCCCGTAG
>DASPZZ010000297.1:0-60855 GCA_035635995.1 Binatia bacterium
TCTCTTCACGGCGAACGCCTCGGCGCTCATGAAGGACCGCATGCCCTACGTCGTGGACGGTCCCGACGGCCCCCAGTGGACCACGAAGAAAGGCGCGCCGTTCGGGCTCGTCGGCGGCATCGGCTCGACCGGGACGAAGTACGTGCCCGGACAGAACCAGCGCGTGGACGTGATGGCGGCGACCGGGCTCTACGACGACGGCAGGAAGGGGATCCGCCGCCCAGGCGATCCGCACCTGCGCGTCAAGGACATGGACCGCGACGGAGTCCAGGCCGAAGTTCTCTTCGGCATCCTCGGGGCGGCGACGCGGCTGGGTGACCACGAGGCGGCCGGTGAGATGTTCCGGATCTACAACGACTGGCTCGTCGACTTCTGCAAGCACTATCCCGAGCGTCACGTCGGCCTGGCGTGTCTGCCGTACGGCAACCTCGACGCGGCGGTGAAAGAGGTCTACCGGGTGGCGCGGCTCGGCCTGCGCGGCCTCGAGCTCTCGTGTTCCTGGGACATGGAGCCCATGTGGCACCCGATGTGGGAACCGCTCTGGCAGGCCGTGAACGACGTGAACCTGCCCCTGCACTTCCACACCTTCCCGTCGCTGCCGCCGGGCGTGCGCGAGCGGCAGACGGGTCAGACCCGCCGCGCCGCGTTCTTCACGAGCGTGGCGGGCTTCCAGATGAACCTCGTCAACATCCTGGCCGCGGTGATCGGCGCCGCCGTCCTCGAGCGCTACCCGAACATCCGGATCTCGTTCGGCGAGAGCGGCATCGGCTGGATCCCGTACGCGCTCGATCGCATGGACTTCGAGTGGGAGGACCGCTTCCGCGATCTCGGCCTCAAGATGAAGCCGAGCGACTACTGGCGCCGGCAGTGCCGGGCCACCTTCCAGTTCGATCCGATCGGCACCAAGCTGATCGACGAGATGGGCGTCGAGACGCTCATGTGGGGCTCGGACTACCCGCACCCCGACGGCGTGTGGCCTCAGTCGTCGAGGTACATCCAGGAGCAGTTCGGCCATCTGCCGCCGGACGTCGTTCACAAGATCACCTGCGAGAACGCGGGAAAATTCTACGGCCTGATGAGCTGACGGGGCGCGATGAACGAGAACGCCTATCGGGTCCGCGCCGAGCGCGGCGAGGTGCAGATCGGCACGTGGGTGACCATGATCCGGACACCCGCGGTCCTGACCCTGCTCAAGGGCTGACGATCGGGCCGACCGACCTCGCTCAGGACCTCGGGGTGCTCGGGACGCCCGCGCAGCGCCAGGTGCTGGACGAGCATCGGCGGCGGCTCGTCACGGCCGCGCGCAAGCACGGCAAGGCGGTGGCGATGCTGACCGACAGCGTGGAAGGGGTGCGCCAGATGATCGGTCTGGGCGCGACCATCATCAACTACGCGTCGGATGCGACCGTGCTACGCGCGGGCTACGCGTCCGCCGTCGACGAGATCCGCCGCGCGCTCTCCGCCCGCGCGTAGTGCGAGCCGCCGGCCGTCGCGGGGCTGGGGCCCCGCCGGCCGAGGCGAGCGATAAGATGTAGTGCGAGCCGCCGGCCGTCGCGGGGCTGGGGCCCCGCCGGCCGAGGCGCCAGCCGTCAGATCGTGCTGAGGCAGAGCTGCCGCAGGGCCGAGTGCGGGAGCGCGCGGATGAGCTCTTCGAGATTCGTCCGGCCCTGACGGAGCTTCTCGGCGACGTCGTCCGCCATCGGCAGGGTCGTCTTCTGCGCGCTCTTCCGGATCTCCTCGAACGTCGCGTCCCGGTTGATGAGCACCACGTCCGCGTCGTTGGGGGACCAGAGCTCGGCGAGAATCATCCGACCGCGGTACCCGGTGTAATTGCAGCCACTGCATCCCGGGCCCCGGTACCAGCGGAAGTCGGCGGGTGGTAGTCCGAGCAGCTCGCACAGAAGCTCGTCGGGCGGCATGTAGGGCTCGCGACACTCCGCGCACACTTCCCGCACCAAGCGCTGCGAGAGCACGCCCAGCAGCGACGACGCGATCAGGTTCGAGTCGACGCCGAGATCGAGGAGCCGCGGCAGCGCGCTGATCGCGTCGTTCGTGTGGAGCGTGCTGAGCACGAGGTGGCCCGTCTGGGCGGCACGGAACGCGAGGGTGGCCGTCTCGCTGTCCCGGATCTCGCCGATCATGATCACGTCCGGGTCGTGCCGGAGGAAGGAGCGCAGGTACTTGGCGAAGGTGTTCCCGAGGCGCTCGTCGACCTCGTGCTGGCGGAACGCGTCGCAGACGTACTCGATCGGGTTCTCGGCGGTGAGGATCTTGATCCCGGGCTGGTACACGCTCTTGAGGGCGCCGAAGAGGGTGGTGCTCTTGCCGGAGCCGGTGGGGCCCGTGACCAGGATGATCCCGGTGGACGACCGGAGCAGCTGGCGCAGCTTCAGGGCGATGGGCGCGCACAGGCCGAGCGCCTCCACGGACTGCGGCAGCCCACGCGGGTCGAGAATCCGGATCACCGCGCTCTCACCGTAGTAGCCCGGAATGATCGAGATGCGGAAGTCCACCGTCGCGGTCTGCCCGTCCCGCTCCAGGCGCGCCCGGAAGCTCCCATCCTGGGGCCGGCGCCGCTCGGCGATGTCGAGCTTGCTCAGGATCTTGAGCCGCGACATCAGCTTGCCCCGATTCAGATTCAGCATCTCGTCGAGGTCGGCGAGGTCGAGCTCCTGCAGCACGCCGTCGACGCGGAACCGGGCCTGGATCCCGTGATCCACGGCCTCGAGATGGATGTCGGAGGCGCCCCGCTCGACGGCCAGGCACAAGAGGCGGCGGACCACGCCGGAGGTGCCCTCGGACCCGCGCTGGACGTCCACGTAGCTCAGCTTCTCTTCCGAGAGCCGGTCGATCTCCTCGAAGGTCAGGATGTTCGGCTCATCCACGATCGCCGGCGGCTGGTGCCCCTTGGCGGCCGGCGCGAGCTCGGTCGAGCTCGACGCCACGAGACTGGGATACATCTGCCCGAGAGCCCGGCGGATGCTGGCCGTCGTGGACGTGATCACCTCGACGTCGAGCCCCGTGCTCGACTTGAGGTCGTCGATGACCGCCGTCCGCGTCGGATCGTCCATCGCGACGACCAGCGTCTGGCCGACCCGCGCGATCGGGACGACGAGGCGCTTCTTGGCGAACCGCGGATTGATCAGCCCGCGCAGAGACCGATCCGGCACGATCGTGTCGAGGTCGAAGAAATTGATGTGGAGCTGCAGGCACAGCGCCCGCCGCATCTGCTCTTCGGTGACGAACTTCAGCCGGATGACGACCTCGCCGAGCGTCTGCTTCCAGTGCCGCTGCTCGGCGAGCGCCGTCTCGAGCTGGCCGGGCGTGAGCGTCTTCGATTTGACCAGGAGCTCGCCGAGCTTCGAGCGCCGGCGGTAGCGCTCGAGAACCGACAAGAGCTGGCTCCGCGTGACGACCTTCTGCGCGACGAGGATGTGGCCGAGCAGCATGTAGGTCTTCGACTGGCTCTGCACGCGGAGCGCCTTCTGCACCTGGGCGTGGGTCGCGAGCCCCTCGGTGACGAGAAGGTCGCCGAGCCGCAGAACGGCCGCCTGGCGGCGCGAAGCGCCGGTCCGGACGGCCAATGAACCTCCGCCGCCGAGCGCGACCAGCCGAAGCGACTCGATCTCGGGACGAGATTCACCATCCACAGCGCTATTCCAACGAGCAACCGAAGTGCCAGGGCGTAGTGACCGCCAACCGTCCGATAGAGCAGACGCGTCGTCGTTGGGCGCCGGAGGCGTGGACAAGGCGCGCTGGTCCACGTTCTACCGGTGGGAGGTTTCGTTGCGCCGGACGCCGGCCACGGCATGTCGAGCAGCCGAGTCAGCGCCGCTTTGCTTCCAGAAATCGGCGAGGGTGGTGGAGCGCGGCGCCGCGCGGCCGGCCCGACTACTTGTAAAGGACGTCCTTCAGCTTGGCGAGGAGCGCCGCGTCGAGCGCGAACGCCTCGGCGACCATCTTGTCGAGCTCCTCGGCGGTCGCCGGATCCAACGTGAGCTTGGCCTTCTCCGCTTCGGCCAGGAAGGCCTGGTCCTTCAGCGTCTCCTGAAAGGCCCGGCGCAGGACGAGGACCCGGTCCTTGGGCGTGCCCGGAGGCAACGCGAGGGGACGGGCAAAGGCGGCGGCATTCTGGATACCGACCTTGATCAGCTGTCGAGCCTCGTCGGTCTTGGCCAGGCTCAGGGCGAGCGGGACGCCGGCCAGGTCCGGAAACGTTCTCGCGCTCGTCTGCAGAACGGCGACCACCTCACCCGAGTCCAGGGCGCCGCGCCAGGTGGACCGCATCGATTCCCACGACCAGCACGCTCCGCCGAGCTCGCCGGACGAGGCGGCCAACCGGATCTCGGCGGTTCCCTTGTAACCCGAGACGAGCTGAATCGGGAGCCCGAGGGCCGCTTTCAAGATTCTGGCGTTGGCGTCGGGCGTGCCGCCGGGCGCGACGCCACCGAGCTTGACCGGCGTCTTCGCGGCCATCCATTTCTCGATGGACGTGATCCCGCTCGCCTTGGTCATCGCGCAGACCGAGTCTTCCTTGATCGGGGCGCCGATGAGCTCGAACTTGCGCGCGTCGAACTCGATACCCGGCTGTCCCAGGACCTGTCCCAGGAACAGGCCCCCGTTGAAGTGCCCGATGGTGAGACCGTCGGGCTTCGCCACGCGGTAGAGGTGATTCGCGGAGATGAGGCTTCCGGCGCCGGTCATGTTCTCGACGATGATGGTGGGATTCCCGGGAATGTGTCGGCCCATGTGGCGCGCGATGACTCGGGCGTAGGTATCGAAGCCGCCTCCCGGGGCGAAGCCCACGATCAGGCGCAGGGTCTTGCCCTCGAAGAAGGACTGCGCTCGAACACCGCCGGCGCCCACGGCCAGCACGAGCGCTCCGGTCGAGAGAGCGAGAAGCCGCTTGGTCATACCGTCCCCCCGTCGTGACTCCGGGAATTTACCACGTCCTCGATGCCGGGCGGTCAGCCGGCGCCGGTCAGGACCAGCTCCTCCGCCCGATGACACCGAACGAGATGACCGCCATCGATTTCCCTGAGGCGCGGGGGCTCGGTCCGGCACACCTCGATCGCGAACGGACATCGCGGGTGGAAGTAACACCCCGCCGGCGGATCGGCGGGGTTGGCGACCTCCCCGGCGAGCGCGACGTCGCCGCTCGGCGCGCGCGGGTCCGGGGCGGGTACCGCCTGCATCAGCGCGGCGGTGTAGGGGTGACGTGGATGCCGGAAGATCGCCTCGGCGGCCGCCAGCTCCACGAGCTGGCCGACGTACATCACGGCGACGCGGTCGCTGATGTGCTTGACCACCGAAAGGTCGTGAGCCACGAAGAGGAAGGTGAGGCGCAGGCGCGTCTGGAGCTCGAGGAGGAGATTCAGCACCTGGGCCTGCACCGAGACGTCCAGCGCGGACACCGGCTCGTCGGCCACCACGAGCCGGGGCTCGGTCGCGAGGGCGCGCGCGATACCGATGCGCTGGCGCTGGCCGCCCGAGAAGGCGTGAGGGAAGCGGTGCATGTATTCGGGGCGGAGGCCGGTCAGCTCGAGCAGCTCGGCGACGCGCTCCAGGCGCGCTCGGCGGTCGCGGAGGCCGTTGACCAGCAGCGGCTCACCGACGTTGTCGAAGATGGTCATGCGCGGGTTCAGCGAGCCGAACGGATCCTGGAAGATCATCTGGATCTGCGGCCGCAACGGGCGCAGCTCCGCCCGGGACAGCGGCGCCAGGTCGACGAGGCGGCCGTCCGCCGAGCGGAAGAGGATCTCGCCGGCCGTCGGCGCCATCGCACGGAGAATGCAGCGCGCGGTCGTCGTCTTGCCGCAGCCCGACTCGCCGACGAGCCCGAGCGTCTCGCCTTCTCGGATCGTGAAGCTCACGTCGTCGACCGCCCGCACCATACCGACGGTCTTGCGGTTGAATCCGCGGCGGATCGGGAAGAACTTTCGGAGGTGGCGGACCTCGAGAAGCCAGGGCGTCACGCTCACGACTCCGCCGCCTCCTCGCGGTGGTAGAGGAAGCAGCTCGCGAGCTGCGCCGGCCCGACCGGCCGGAGCGCCGGCGCCCGCTCGGTGCACACTCCGGGAATCGCGTCCGGACAGCGCGGGTGGAAGGGACAGCCGCGAGGCCGTCCCAGGGGATGCGGGATCGAGCCGGCGATGGTCGGCAGGAGCGTCCGGGGCGCGACGTGGACGCTCGGGATCGACTTGAGCAGTGCCCGCGTGTACGGGTGCTTCGGCGCGTGGAAGATGTCGGCGACCGAGCCTTGCTCCATCACGCGTCCGAGGTACATGACGACGACGTCGTGCGCCATCTGCGCAATCACGCCGAGGTCGTGGGTGATGAACACGATCGCGGTGTCGTGCCGGCGCTGAAGGTCGCGGAGGAGATTCAGGATCTGCGCCTGCGTCGTCACGTCGATCGCCGTGGTCGGTTCGTCGGCGATCAGGAGTCGCGGTCGACACGACAAGGCCATCGCGATCATGGCGCGCTGGCGCAGGCCTCCCGAGAGCTGCCAGGAATAGGCGTCGACACGCTCGTCCGGCATCGCGATGCCGACGCTGCGGAAGAGATCGACGGTCATCAGGCGGGCTTCGCTCCGGGAGAGTCGCGGCCCGGCCGGCCGCCACTGGCGCTCGTGCAGCCTGAGCGCCTCGACGATCTGATCGCCGACCGTGTGGACGGGGCTGAACGCCGCCATCGGCTCCTGCGGGATCAGGGCGATCTCGGCGCCCCGGATCGCGCGCATCTCGGCGCCCTTGGGCGAGAGCCGGGTCAAGTCGACGGCCGGCGCCGAATCCTTCTGGAAGAGGATCTGACCGGCGACGATGCGGCCGGGCGGCTCGACGATCTGGAGGATCGCCTTCATGGTCACGCTCTTGCCACACCCGCTCTCGCCCACGATCCCGACCACCTGGCCGGGGCGGACGTCGAAGCTCACGCCGTCGACCGCACGCACGAGCCCCTCGTCGAGGAAGAAATGGACGCGCAGATCCTTGACCTCGAGGACCGGGAGCGTCACTGGCTGTAGGGGTCGGCGGCGTCCCGCAGCCCGTCGCCCACGAGGTTGAAGGCCAGGACCGAAAGGATGACGACGAGACCGGGTACCAGGAGCCAGGGCGCCAGCGCCACCGTCTGGATGTTCTGCGCTTCCTGAAGGAGCACACCCCAGCTGATCGCGGGCGGCCGGATGCCGAGGCCCAGGAAGGACAGGGACGTCTCGTTGATGATCATCGCCGGGATGGCGAGCGTGCTGGTCGCGATGATGTGGGATAGAAAGGTCGGGACCATGTGCCGGACGATGACGCGGCGCCGGCTCGCCCCCGCCAGCTCGGCCGCCAGCACGAAGTCTTCCTCGCGGAGGGCCAGGAACCGCCCGCGCACTTCGCGCCCGAGCGTCGTCCAGCCCACCAGGGACAGGATCACGGTGATGGCGAAGAACACCTGCGGGGGCGACCAGTCGCGGGGCAGCGCCGCGGTGAGCGCCAGCCAGATCGGGATCGTCGGCAGCGACTGCAGGAGCTCGATCAGCCGCTGGATGACGACATCCGCGAGCCCGCCGGCGTAGCCGGAGATACCGCCGAGCAGCACGCCCAGGACGACGGAGAACGTGACGGCGGTGAGGCCGATCGTCATGGAGGTCTGGGTGCCGTGCACCAGCCGCGACCACTGATCGCGCCCGAGGCGATCGGTGCCCAACAGATGGAGCCGCTCGCGGCCGTCCACCGCGTCGGCGCCGACGAGATGGATCCTTGCCGGAACGACTCCGAGCAGGCGGTACGAGTAGCCCGCGGCGAAAAACCGGACAGGGACCTTCCGGCTCTCGTCGACGCGCCACTCCATGCGGAGCGTCGTGGCGTTGCGTTTTCCCACGATCGCGGGAACCCAGGGATTCAGGCGCGTCCCGTCGAAGAGGTGGAGCCGCTGGACCGGGATGAAGGCCAGGCGCGCGTCCGTCGCCTCGGGATCCTGGGTACTGAAGAAATCGGGGCACAGCACCACGACGTAGAGGGCGAGCAGCAGGAGCGCGCTCACGAGCGCCAGGCGGTGCTTCCGAAACCGCCACCACACGAGGCGCCAGTTCGAGGCGACCGAGATGCGATCCTCGGCCGTCTCCGGGGCGGCCGCGGTGGGACGCCCGGTCATCGCGCGCCCTCGTCGAGCCGGATCCTCGGATCGAGCCAGGCCAGGAGGATGTCGGAGATCAGCGTGCCCACGATGGTGAGAAAGCAGTAGATGAGGAGGATGCTCCCGGCCAGGTACATGTCCTGGTTGATCAGCGCTCGGAGCAGCAGGGGCCCGATGTTGGGGAGATTCATCACGGTCGCCACGATCAGACTCCCGGAGAAGAGAGCGGGGAGGTACCAGCCGATCGTGCTCACCAGGGGATTCAGCGCCAGGCGCGCCGGATAGCGCACGACGAGCCGCCACTCCGACAGCCCCTTCGCGCGCGCGGTCGTGACGTAGGGCTTGTTCAGCTCGTCGAGCAGGTTGGCGCGCATCACCCGCGTGAGCCGGGCCGTCCCGGCGACGCCGAGCACCACCGCCGGAAGCCAGACGTGCTTCAAGAGGTCGACCACGCGGGCGACGCTCCACGGCGCCTCCACGAAGTCCGGCGAGAAGAGCCCGGTGACCGACAGACCGAAGTACGCGAAGGCGCCCCACATGAGCACGAGCGCCAGCATGAAATTCGGCGTCGCGACGCCGACGTAGTTGACGACGGTGAGCAGATAGTCGACGGCCGAGCGCGGGTGCATGGCCGAATAGATGCCGGCCGGAACGGCGACGACCCAGGTGAAGACGAACGAGAACAGCGCCAGGACCATCGTCAGGACCAGCCGCTCGCCGATCAGCTCGGTGTTCGGGCGCTGGTACTCCAGCGAGAGGCCGAGGTTTCCCGTCGCCAGATTCTCCATCCAGCGCAGGTACTGGACCCAGATCGGCCGGTCGAGGCCGTATTCGCGCCGGAGCGCGTCGATCTGCTCGGCGCTGATCGAGCTCCCGGACGATGCGAGCGTCGCCACGTAGGTGGTGAGAAAGTCGCCCGGCGGCGCCTGGACGATGGCGAACACCGTCACGGAGAAGAGGAAGAGCAGGACCGGGAGCAGGACCAGCCGCTTCAGGACGTATCGAGTCATCGGCGCCCTATCTTCGCACGGCCCTGAAACCGACTTGACAGAACAGAACGTTCGTACTATTTTCTACGCCATGAGGGCCGCCGCCAGAAGCCCGGCGAAGCCGCGCGCCGCGTCCAAGGGCGAGCAGACCCGCGAGGCGATCCTCACGCACGCTCTGGGGCTCGCGACCCGGATCGGCTTCGAGGGGCTGACCATCGGCCGGTTAGCCGAGGACCTCCACATGTCCAAGAGTGGCCTGTTCGCCCACTTCCGCTCGAAAGAAGGCCTTCAGCTCGAGATCCTCCGCATGGCCGGCGCCCGCATGGTCGAGACCGTCGTCAAGCCGGCGCTCACGGCCCCGCGCGGCGAGCCCCGCGTCCGCACGCTGTTCGAGCACTGGCTCGCATGGGAGCAGTCACCGAGCTTGCCCGGCGGCTGCCCGTTCATGGCGGCCTCGTTCGAGCTCGACGACCGGCCGGGCCCGGTTCGCGACTTCGTCGTCCAGAACCTGCGCGACTGGATGGACACGCTGGCTGGCGCCGCCCGCATCGCGGTCCAGGAAGGCCACTTCCGCGCCGACCTCGATTGCGAGCAGTTCGCCCACGACTGCCAGGGGATCGGCCTCGCGTTCGTGCACGCCTCGCGTCTGATGCGCGATCCCAAGGCCCACGCCCGTGCCGCCCGCGCGTTCGAAGCCTTGCTACGCGCCTGCCGCGCGCCGTCGCGCGCGGCCTCACCCGCCGCCGCGTCGAGCGGGCGGCGCCGCTAGTACTCGGAAAGGAGACCGTCATGACCGACGCCGACTACATCGCGATGGAGAAAAGCACGATCGTTCGATCAACTCGAGGCTCGCGACTCCTGCCGCTCGCCCGCGCGGGCAATCGCGCGCTCTCCACCCTGGCCCCGGCGCTCGCCGCGCAGCTCGCGGACCGTCTGTTTCTCACCCCGCCGCGCGCGCACCGGCCGGCCGCGGAGATCGACCTGCTCGCCACGGCGCGCGCGCGGCCGCTGGGCGTCGGCGATCGGCGGGTCGAGACGTGGCTGTGGGGTGAGGGGCCGAGCGTGCTCCTCGTGCACGGCTGGGGCGGCCGCGGGGCCCAGCTCGGCGCGCTCGTCGGGCCGCTCGTCGCGCGCGGCTTTTCGGTCTCGACGTTCGACGCCCCCGGCCACGGAGCATCCGACCGGGGCAGGGTCGCGATTCCGGAGATGACGAGCGCGATCCGCGCCGTCGCTGACTCGCGCGGGCCGCTCGCCGCGCTCGTCGCTCATTCGGTCGGAGCCACCGCCGCGGCGCGCGCCCTCTACGAAGGCCTCGAGGTCGGCGCCGTCGTCCTCGTGGGCCCCGCGGCCGATCTGGCGACTCCGGCGCTACGCTTCAGCGAGACCCTCGGGTTCCCCCGCGACGTGAGAGAGCGGATGCAGCGGCGGATCGAGGAGCGCGGCGGGCGGCCCTGGTCGGCCTTCGACGTGACCGCGCTGGCGCCGGCCCTGGCGGTGCCGCTCCTCGTGATTCACGACCGCGGCGACGCGGAGGTCCCCTGGCAGCACGGCATGGCGATCGCTCGCGCCTGGCGCGGCGCCGACATGCTGATGACCGAGGGGCTGGGCCATCGGCGCATCCTGCGTGATCCGGACGTGGTGGCGGCGACCGTCGCGTTCGTGGCCGCCCGGACGGCGGAGCGCGGCGTCGCGGCGGCGATCGACGGCGATCCGCGAGCCACCCCCCTGGAAATTCTGCTCGCGGGTTGATCCCCGCGGTCGGTCCTACTGGAGCGCGAGCACGGCGGAGCGTAGCTCGGCGATGTGCGAGGCGCGCACGGGCGTCTGGCCCGCGGCGATCGCGGGATCGCTGTAAGACGGGGGCGTGCCCGCCGGGTAGGTCTGGGTGAGCGCCGTCCGCATTTCGGCGAGATGGATCCCCCGGACCTGGGTCACGCCGGGGACGAGCACGGGATCGGTCCACGTGAACGCCGGCAACGAGCGACGGGCGCGCTCGCGGTCGATCGCCAGCCGCAGGTCAGTCACGTGCACCGCCTTGACGAGCGTGACGCCGGCGGCGAGGGGGTCGTCGACGAACACCCCGGTGAAGGTCGTCGCGAACGTCGCCGTGACCGACCGGCCGCCGGCCATCGTCAAGGTACAGAGCGCGGTCGTGCCGGCGCAGGCGCCGCTCCAGCCGGAGAATGTGGCCCCGGCTGCCGCGACGGCGGTCAGGGTGACCGTCGTGCCCTGCGTGAACGTCGCCGCGCACGTCGCGCCGCAGCTGATCCCACCGGGATTGCTGCTCACGCTGCCCTGGCCCACCGTCGAGACCGACAGCACGAAGCCCTGGAACACGAAGGTCGCGGTGGCGGTCGTGTCGGCGCTGAGCGTCACGATGCACGTGCCGGTGCCGGAGCAGCCGCCGCCGCTCCAGCCCCCGAAGCTCGAGCCGGGGTCGGCCTGCGCCGTGAGCGTCACGCGGGTCCCGGGCGCGTAGGCCGCGGCGCAGGTCACCGGGCAGCCGATCCCGCTCGGCGCGCTGGTGATCGTCCCGCCGCCGGTGCCCGTCCTCGTGACGGTCAGCGTGACGGTCGGGACGCTGAAGGCCGCACTCACGGTCGTGGCGCCCGTGACGGTGACCGTACACGAGCCGGTCCCCGAGCAGCCACCGCCGCTCCAGCCCGTGAAGACGCTGCCGGCGGCGGGCGTCGCCGTCAGCGTCACGGTCGCGCCCATGCCGAAGGTTTGTGAGCACACGCTCCCGCAGCTGATTCCCGCGGGCGCCGACACCACGGTACCGGTGCCCGTGCCGGTCCGATTGACCGTCAGCGCGAACGACTGCGTGAGCTCCACGATCCGCTGGAGGGTCCCGTTGCTGCCCGAGCCGTAGTGCGCGACATAGAGCTCGCCCCCTTCGTCCTCGCCGAACGTCGTGATCGAGAGCGTCGTATCGAGGAGCTGGGTGGTCGACCACGTCTGGCCGCTCTGGGTGGCGGTCCAGATCCGGCCAGAGCAGAAATCGCCGTAGAAGAAGCGGCCCGCGAACTGGGGAAAACGGCGGCCGCGGTAGCGGTAGCCACCGGTGATCGAGCATCCGAGCGAGTGATCGTAGTCGAGGATGGGGAGCGTGAGCGTGCCGTCGTTGCACGCGGTCGATGGGTTGAAGCAGATGGTCCCTTCCATGCGGCGCCAGCCGTAGTTCTCGCCGCCGGGGCTCGCGGACGGCTGGAAGTTCACCTCCTCGCGGGCGCTCTGGCCGACGTCGGCGATGAACAGGTCTCCCGTCTGCCGATCGAAGCTGAACCGCCAGGGGTTGCGGAGGCCATACGCCCAGATCTCCGGGAGCGCGCCTTGAGTGTTCCGGAAGGGATTGGTCGCCGGAATCGCGTAGGGAAACCCGCCGTCGACGTCGATGCGGAGCAGCTTCCCGAGGAGCGTACCGCGGTTCTGCGCTCGGTTGTCGGGGTCGCCCCCGCTCCCGCCGTCGCCGAGGCCGATGTAGAGGTAGCCGTCCGGCCCGAACGCGAGCTGTCCGCCCTTGTGGTTGGTGAAGGGTGGCTGCGTGACGTTCAGGAGAACTTGCGCCGAGGCGGGGTCGGCCACGTTGGGATCGGCCGACACGCGGTAGCGCGCGACGGCGGTGTTGCCGGCGGTGTTCGTGTAGTGGACGTAGAAGAGGCCGTTCGTCGCGTAGTCGGGATGGAAGGCGAGGCCCAGGAGGCCTCGCTCGCCGCAGCACGTGATCAGCGTGGTGACGTCGAGGAAGGGATCGGCCTGTACCTGGGTGCCGTCGTGGATGCGGATGCGACCCGTCTGCTCCACGATGAACAGGCGCCCCGAGCCGTCTCCAGCGTGGACGACACCGAGCGGGGAGCTGAGGCCTGTGGCGACCGACTCGAATCCGAGGGCTAGCTGCGCCTGGGCATCGCCTCCCGCCCACACCGCCGCCGCCACGGTCATGAGGAGTGCCAGCGCCAGCGGTCCCCGCAGCCCGGCGGTGCCCATGAGGCGATGATATCCGTCTCGGAGCGCAGAAATCCGCCGCTAGATGCGGGGGTGTTGCCCCGATCACCCCCTCAGTCTTGAGGCCCGGGCCACTATCTCGTGAAGAAAAACTGCTCGACGCGTGCGTTGCCCGGGCTGCGGAGCGGCCAGTCGTTACCGAGCGTCGTCGGCACGTTCCGGAACCGCGCGTTGGCCACGACGACGCCCTGCACCATGGGGGTCAATCCGACCGTGCCGACCTCCCAGAGGTTGTCGACCCAGATCCGGAAGAGCTCCTGGGCGAGCTTCGCCTGCTGCTCGGGTCCGACCGTCTTGGCCTGGTCGACGATCTCCATGATGCGCTTGATCGACGCGGGCGGCTCGACGCCCTCGGCGCCCTTGGTCTGCGCCCACCGGCCGTAGAGCGGTCCGAGCGTGAGGATGGGCGAGTTGCGCGGGTCGAATTTCGCGTTGCCGGTGAAGGGGAAGCCCGTCGTGTCCTCGTTCCACATCTCGGTCATGAGCTCGTTGTTGTCGCGCATCTTGAAGTGGAGCGCGCGCTCCCGGAGCTGGACGACGGTCTTCACGCCGACCTTCTCCCAGTCCCTGGCGACCAGCTGGGCGACGTCGGGCCAGGCGGCGAAGGCCGGGACCACCGAGAGCTCCAGCACCACCCGCTTTCCCGACGGAAGGAGGCGGATCCCGTCCCGATCGCGCTTGGAGAGTCCGAGCTGGTCGAGCAGCTTGTTGGCCTCGTCGGGCTTGTACTGGGTGTTCTTCTTTGCGTACTGGTCTCCGGGGAAGTAAGGGTGCCCCGGGGACGGCACGCCCTGCCGCGGCTCGCCCAGCCCGAGGAAGACCGACTCCTTGATCTGGTCGCGGTTGATGGCCTCGGAGAGCGCGACGCGGAACTCCCTGGTGGCCATGAGCTTGCCGACGTCCGGGTCGGCCTTGTAGGTCTGGTTGAACATGATGACCGCGTCGGCCCCGCCGAAGGTCGGCCACGTGATGACGCGGTACTTCCCGGTCTTCTCGTTCTCCTTGAAGACGGGATAGTTCGTCATCTGGATGTGACGCTCTTGCATGTCGAACTCGCCGGCGATGGCGGCCAGATTCAGGGCCTGGATGTCGGCGAAGAACGTGAAGCGGACCTCGTCGACGTACGGGAGCTGGTTGCCGTTCGGATCGACGCCGACGAAGTAGGGGTTTCGTTTCAGCGTGAAGACCTGGTCGCTCACCCGCGTCACCGGCGCCCACGCCGCCATCGTCGGGCGCTCCGGATTCTCCGGCGGCGCGTTGCGCGCGGCGAAGAGCTCCGTCCACGCCTTGAAGCCCGCCGCGGCGACGAGCTTGTCCAGGTCTTCCTTCTTGGTGTAGGTCGGGTGGAACTTCTTGAGGTAGTGCGCGGGGAGGAAGACGGCGTAGGTCCGGTCGCCGCCGTCCTGGTTCGCGAGCGCGGTGAGCAGCAGTGTATTGGGCTGCTTGTAGGTCCAGCGCACGGCCGTCGGGCTCAGCTTCTCGACCGTGGCCGGCGAGCCGTCGGCGTTCCGCATCCAGGACGGAAGCGCCGGCACGAGGTCCTTGTTCAGGAGGACGTCCTGGTACCAGAAGAGGAGGTCGTCGGCGGTGAACGGCGCGCCGTCCGACCACCGCGCGCCCTGGCGAAGCTTGATCGTCCAGGTCCGAAAGTCCCGGGAGGACTCCCACCCCGCGGCGATCTTCGGCTCGATCTTGGCGCCGTCCGGCGAGAACCGTACGAGGGCGTCGTACACGACTCGCACGTAGTTGTTGGAGTCGGCCGGGCCGAGGAACGCGCGCCGCCAGACGCCGCCGTATTGACCCGTCCGCTCGACCACCGGGACGACGAGGGGGTCGGCGGGCAAGCGCTTCTCCACCGGCGGGAGCTTGCCGGCCTTGACCTGCTCGGCCAGCATGGGGGCTTCCTGGAACTTCGTCGGCTGGGCCGAGGCCGTACTCATGAGCGTGACCAGCAGCGCAACGGACATCGCCGCGCGTAGCCAGCGGTTGAAGCGCATAGAGAGTCCTCCTGTGGAGTCCGGGTGACTCTAGCGCCCACCCGAGCGCCGCGCAAGAGTCCGCGTCGTCGTCGTGCGGTGCTCTGGCGCGAGTCCCGGTCGCTATCGGACGAGCAAGTTCGTCGGAGGGGACGGTGGTCCGTCGAGGGCTCTGAGCTCGTCGGCGCCGATGTCCGGCGCCGCTCCGGCGGGGCGGGCTTCCTGATCGTAGTCCCGGGTCACATCCGGGTGCGGCGCGGCCCGATCGATGGCCGCGATCGCCGCGGCGGTCAGGTGCAGATCTCCAACGATCGCGTCCACGAACCAGCCCGGCTGGGCGGTGGTCACGTTTCCCGAGACCACGCCGGAAGCGCCGTCCCGCTGCTGGACCGCAGCGTCGGCGAGATTGAAGCGGATCTCGACCCCGGTCGTAGCCGGGAACCGGTATTCGATGGCGTTGGGGTAGGTACCGCTCAGCACGACGGTGTTGTTGAGCACCTTGGTGCCGGCCGAGTTGTTGACCGTGATACCGACGTCGCCGCTCTGCGCGCCGCTCCGATGGAAGAAGTTGTTGCGCACGATCCCGCCGACGTGGTCGTCCGGCCGCCCGGGGTCCAGTCCGAGCGCGATCCCGTACTGACAGTTGAGGAGGAGGTTGCCCTCCACGATCGTGTCGCGGCTGCGGTTCCACATCAGGATGGCCGGCCCGGCCAGCTGGCCGGCCGGCGCCCGCATATTACGGAAGAGATTGTGCCGGATGATCCAGTTGGCACCCTGGTGGACGTCGACGCCGTTGGTGTACGCGGAGCGCGCCGTGGTCGTGTATTCCATGACGGAATACTCGACGATGCCGTCGTTCACCCCGCCGGCGTTGAGGCTCGACTTGATGAACTGCTCGCCGGCGTCCACGAGGCGCACGTTGTAGATGCGTGGGGCCTGAGCGCCGGGCCCGGGATCGAGCTGGATCGGATGGTAGTAGACGTCCTTGATGGTGAGATTCGCGATCAGGATTCGACGCGCGTTGCCGATCCAGATGCCGTGGGGCACACCGCCGTAGCTCGCATTGCTCATGCCGGGGCCGACGAGCACCACGTCGTCGCAGGAGCTCGTGCTGCCGCGAATGGCGACGTCCTGAACGTCGCGGTTGACCCAGAGCGTGCTCGTGAGGAGGTACGTTCCGGGCTGGATGAGGATCGTCGTGCCCGAGGTCAAGGACTGGACGGCGGCCTGCAGTTGAGCCTCGGTCGAAACCGGGACGACGTTGCCGCTGGGCGCAGGCAGGGGCGGAGCGCTACACGCCCGGCTCGGGACGGCCGAGGCGTCTCCCACCATCGCCGCGAACAGCGCGAGGCCGAAGAGGCCGAGCGCGACGATGCCGCGGCGTGTGGGCGTCTCCCGCGTGGATCCGATGGCGCGAGTCCTCGGCGACACGATCCATCACGGCAGCAAGCGAAGTGCCACTGGCTCGCGCCCGCAACTTTTGATTTTTCACGGGGCGTTACGCCCTGCTCACATCTCCTCCACACCAGGGAGTCGTGACAGAGTCGTTTGCCAATCCGGCCCATCAGCCGTTGCTGCCGCAATCTCAGAAGTGAGTCGATGCGCCGCGCCAGTGCGATACTGCGGGCCGGTGGAGACAGAGACGCTGCTCCGGGGCCTCTTATGGTTCGTGGCGTTCCTGTTCTCGACGACGGTGCACGAGGCGGCCCACGCGCTGGCCGCGCTCCGCGGTGGGGATCCGACGGCCTATCGGGGCGGCCAGGTGTCGTTCTCGCCGCTGCCGCACATCCGCCGGGAACCCGTCGGCATGCTGGTGGTCCCTCTCCTGACGGCGTTCACCTACGGCTGGGCGGTGGGCTGGGCGAGCACGCCGTACGATCCGGTCTGGGCCGCGCGTCATCCCCGGCGGGCCGCCGCCATGGCCGCGGCTGGCCCCGCCGGTAATCTCCTCATCGCGCTGCTCGTCTTCGTCGCGGTCAAGGGCGGGCTCTTCGTCGGCGTCTTCGCCCCGGCCGACCGGGTCAGCTTTCATCACCTCGTCGACCCCGCGACGGGCGGCAGCCTGCTCAGCGGGCTGGGCGACCTCTTGACGGTTCTCCTGGTGCTCAACACCTTGCTCTTCGTCTTCAACATGCTGCCGTTGCCACCGCTCGACGGTGCCTCCGCGATCGGCGGAGTCCTGCCGGAGAGGGCGGCGGTCGCCCTCCGTGGAATTGCCGCGAACCCGATTCTTTCGCTCCTCGGCATCTTCGTCGCGTGGCAGGTCTTTCCGTACTTCGTGCGTCCGATCTTCCGCGCGCTCCTGACGCTCGTTCATCCCGGCGAACGCTACTTCTGATCCGCGCCGACTCGCGCTACGGAGGAGTCAACTCGCCCCGCTCGCGGTGAGGCCGCGGATGAAGTGGTCGAGGAACATGTTGTACAGGAGCGCCACCGGCAGGCCGACCAGCAGCCCCGCCGCCATCAGCGAGCCCCAGTAGTAGACGTCGCCGCGGATCAGCGCCGTCGCCACGCCGACCGTCACCGTGGTCTGGTCTCGGGGGGCGACGTAGACGACGGCGTAGAGCGATTCCTGCATCGCGAGCGTGAAGGCGAAGATGGCCGTGATGGCGATGCCCGGCCGCGTCAGCGGCAGGACGACTCGCAGCACGCCGCCCACAAGCCCGCAGCCGTCGACCCACGCCGCCTCCTCGATCTCCCGGGGCAGCGCCCTGAAGAAGCCCGTGAGGATCCACGTGCAGAACGGGATCGTGAAGGTCGGATAGACGACCACGAGCGCCCACCAGGAGTCGAAGAGTCCGAGCGTGCCGACGACCCGCGCCAGCGGCAGGAAGATGATGATGGGCGGCACCAGATAGGTCATGAACATCGCGATCCCGAGGTTCCCGGCTCCCGGCAGCCGCAGACGGGCCAGGGCGTAGGCGGCGGGCACCGCCGTCACCAGCGTGATCAGCACGAGGCAGACGGAGAGCAGCATGGTGTTGACGAACCAGACCGGGAAGTAGCTCTGCGTGAACAGGATGCGGAAGTGCTTGAGCGTCGGCGCCATGTGGAACCAGAACGGGACCAGGTCCATCCGATAGAGGTCTGCTTCCTCCTTGAAGGCGGTGATCGCCATCCAGTACACGGGGAACACGGCGATGACCACGAACGGCGCGAGCCCCGCGTAGATGAGCAGGTGACGCCGGATTCGTCTGAGCGTCCGGGGCGTCACGGGCGAGATCGTGCGCTCAGGGGATCGGCGCGACGTCCACGAAGCAGGAGTTGAAGGGGGCCGCGCCGGCGGGCGAGGTCCGGTCGGCGATGAGCACGTTGGCGCAGCCGTGCGTGTCGAATCCCGAGGCGTCCGGCGTGAACCAGGCACCCTCCTTGATGGAGACGGTGCCCGGCGCGATGCGGTCGGTCACCCGCGCGGGGAGCCGGGTCGTCCCGCGGGCGTTGAAGACGCGTACGGGCTGGCCGTCGACGATTCCGCGCGCGGCGGCGTCGGCGGTGTTGATCCAGACGTCGTCGGCGTCGGCGCGGGCGAGGATCGGCTGGTTGTCGTGGATCGAATGCGTGCGCGCGCGCGACTTCGGAGTGACGAGGCGCAGGGGATGGTGCGGGTCGACCTCGTCCTCGATCCAGGTCGGAATCGGGGGAATGGCGCCGAGGCCGTAGGGATCGGGCGTGGCCGCCAGCGTCATCGAGTAGATCTCGATCTTGCCCGACGGCGTGGTGAACGGATGGCGCTCGGGATCGCGAATCTCCCGCGCGAAGGCGACGGCGTCCTCCGGCGCCGGCAGGCGCGCGACGCCACGCGCGCGGAACGTGTCGAAATCGTCGATCACGTCACCGGTCAGCTCGCGCAGCCACTCCTCCTCGGTCTTGTCGTTGTAGCCGGTGATGCCGAGCCGGCGCGCCAGCTCGGTGCAGATGTCGAAGTCGTTTCGGCACTCGCCCATCGGCGCGATGGCCTGCTTCATGAAGATCGCGTAGTGGCCGGCGCCCGCCCAGGGCGTGTGCACGTCGTTGCGCTCCCAGAAGGTGGTCGCGGGCAGCACGATGTCGGCGTACCGGGCGGTGGGCGTGACGAAGTGGTCGTGGACCACCATGAACTCCAGGCGCTGGGCGGCGGCGACGATCCGTCCGACGTTCGGCACCTGATTGAAGAGGTCGCCGGCCACCGAGTAGACCATCTTGATGTCGGCCGGATAGCCGCCGGCTCGGCCGCGATCGAGCAGATCGGCCAGCATCGACGAGGCGACGCGAGCGCCGGTGGGATTGGTGCCCGCCGGCAGCAGGCGGATCCCGCAGCGGCCGGTGGCGCCGTTGCTCGTGCCGGCGTTGCCGCCGGAGATCCCGACGTTGCCCGTCATGGCGGCGAGCGCGTAGGCCGCCCGATGGAACTGCTCGCCGTGGATGGTGCGTCCCGGCGCGTAGCCGCAGTGCAGCGCCGCCGGCTTGCTCGTCGCGAAGTCGACGGCGAGGCGCTCGAGGGTCGCGGCGGGCATGCCGGTGATCCGCTCCGCCCACCGGGGCGTCTTCCGCACGCCGTCGGCGTCGCCCATCAGGTACGCGCGGTACGAGGCGCCCGCCGGCGCGCCCGGCGGCAGGTGCGCCTCGTCGAAGCCGAGCACGTGGCGGTCGAGGTACGCCTTATCCAGGAGTTCGCGGCTCGTGATGACGTAGGCCATGGCGATGAGGGCCGCGGCGTCGGTGGAGGGGCGGATGAACACGTGCTCGTCGGCCAGCTGGCGGCTCGAGCGCGTCACGCGCGGGTCCACGCAGACGACGCGCACGCCGTGCCGCCTGGCCCGCTTGAGATACTGCAGCGTCCCCGTCCCGAACGTGCCGTCGGCGGGACTCCAGCCCCACATCACGATGAGCCGCGAGTTGACGTAGTCGATGGGCTCGCGCCCCGCGCTCTTGTAGTCGGCCTCGACGCCGTAGGTTTGCTTGACCGCGAAGATCTCGGCCTGCGCCGAGAGGTTGCTCCAGAGCTCCGTGCAGCCGCCGAACATGTGGAGGAACCGCTGGCTGACGCCGCGGCCGTGGAGCGTCGACAGGCTGCCGGTGCGCGAGCAGTCGAGGATCGCGGCGGGCCCGTACGTGTCGCGGACGCGGAGCATCTGACGCGCGACCTCGTCGAGGGCCGCGTCCCACGAGATCCGCTCGAACTGGCCCGAGCCGCGGGGCCCCGTCCGGCGCAGCGGGTGGAGCAGCCGGTCCGGATGGTTGACGCGCTCGAGCTGGCCGAAGCCCCGCACGCACGCGTGCAGCGGCGGCATCTCGGGCGTCCAGCGCCGCGGATCGGTGCTGATCTTGACGATCTGCCCGTCGCGCACGTGGGCGTTGACGGCGCAGCGGCCGCCGCAGTTGTGGCCGCACGTGCTGGTGACGATCGTCTCGCCCGGTTTGGCCGCGACCCGCGGCGTCTCGTAGACGATCCTGGAACGATTCATGCGAGGGCTCCCGCTGACGCTCGAGTGGCCGCGCTCAGCCGACCTGATAGCGCTTGAGCGCCGCCTGGTCGAACGCGAGGCCGAGCCCGGGCTTTCTCGGTACCACGAGCAGGCCGCCCTCGATGGGCGGCGTCTCCTCGTAGAGCCTGAGCGTCCACGGCATGTACTCGACGGTGAGGCCGTTGGGAACGGCCGCGACGAGATGGACGTGGATCTCCGGGACGAGATGGCTCACCACGGGCAGATTGAACGCCTCGGCCATGCCGGCGACCTTCATCCACTGCGTGATGCCGCCCACGCGCAGCAGGTCGATCATCACGATGTCGATCGAGCGCGCCTCCAGCAGATGGCGGAAGGGCGCGATGCCGTAGTGATACTCGCCCGCGGCGATCGGCGTCGTCAGCGCGTCGGCGATCCGGGCGAGGCCGGGATAGTCGTCGTGCGTGGTCGGGTCCTCCAGCCAGAAGAGGTGATAGGGCTCGATGCGGCGCCCGACCTCGATGGCCTGGTTGACGCTCCAGAGCTGGTTGATGTCGCACATGAGGTCGACGTCCGGACCGATCGACTCGCGCATGACCCGCACGCGCTCGACCGAGGCGGCGACGGTCGGCTCGCTCCCGCACTGCATCTTCATCTGGCGGAAACCCATGTCCCGGAGCCGGGGCCCCGCCTTGGCGAGATAGTCGACCGGGTGCGGGCGCATGAGGGCACCGCTCGCGTACGTCGCGACCCGCTCGCGCAGTCCCCCGAGCAGCGCGCACACGGACTGGCCCGTGGCCTTGCCCTTGAGGTCCCAGCACGCGATGTCGACGGCCGAGAGCGCCAGCGTGAAGATGCCGCCGGGACCCGAGCTTCCGGCGGCGCGCCGGAGCTTGGCGGTGATGGCCTCCACCTGCGTGGGGTCCTCGCCGACCGTGAGCCGGGCGAGCTCGTCCACCGCGGTCTTGAGCGCCGGGGTGAGCGCGCCGCCGAAGAACGTCAGCCCGAGGCCCACCGCGCCCTGGTCGGTCCCGAGCTCCAGGGTGACGAACTCGCGCGTGTCGGTGGGCGCCGGCAGGCCCACGACGAGCGGGTTGTCGGCCGGCGTGCGCAGCGCGCGGGTGGTCACGTGAGTGATCTTCATCGGGCTCTCTCCTTCGGGCTTGTGGTCGCCTACAATACACTCCCGTGAACGTCCAATCCATCAAGGGTCTGGTCCAGCCCGACCGCGTCCACCGCGCCGTCTACACCGATCCGGCGCTGTTCGAGCTCGAGCTGGACCGGATCTTCGGCCGCGCCTGGCTCCTCGTCGGTCACGAGAGCCAGGTCCGGAACCCGGGCGACTTTTTCACGACGCGGATGGGGCGGGAGCCGGTCATCGTGACGCGCCACACCGACGGCTCGGTGCGCGTCCTCGTCAACCGCTGTGCCCACCGCGGCGCGCGCGTGTGCGACGCGACGGCCGGCACGGCGCGCGAGTTCGTGTGCGCGTATCACGGCTGGACGTACGGCACCGACGGTCGCCTCCGTGGGCTGCCGCTGCCCGAAGGCTACGAGCCTCCGGCCGGCGAGTCGACCGACGGCGGGCTTCCGCGCGTCCCGCGCGTCGACGCCTATCGCGGCTTCGTCTTCGCTTCGCTGGCCGAGCGCGGTCCGACGCTCGTCGAGTTTCTCGGTCCGTTGCGCGCGTCGTTCGACGATTTCGTCGAGCGCGCGCCGGACGGTGAGGTCGAGATGGCGGGCGGCGTCTTCAAGCACGCCTACCAGGGCAACTGGAAGCTCGTGCTGGAGAACCACAACGACACCGTGCACCCGGCGTTCGTCCACGCGTCCTCCATCTGGGCCGCGCGGGAGCAGCCGGCGGCCGGCGGCGAGGCGTACTCGGAGATCGGCGTCCGCCAGATGCTCCAGAACGGCGCGCCCTGGGAGGTCTGGGAAAACACCGGCCTCTGGGTCGCGGGCTACGGCCATTCCTGGATGGGCGACTATCACGACGACAGCCGGCTCGTGGCGGCCCTCGACCATCCCGCGTTCGCGGAATACCGCGCCGCGCTGGAGCGGCGTCTGGGGCCAGACCGGGCCGCGCGTGTGCTGGGCGAGCTGCGCTGGAACAGCATCGTCTATCCCAACTGCTCCTTCATGAGCCAGTTCCGCCAGCTCCGCGTCGTCTACCCGATCGCCGTCGATCGCACGGCCGTCTACGCGTACTCGTTCAGGCTCAAGGGCGCGCCGGAGCGGATGTTCCGCGACACCATCGCGTTCTCGAACGTCGTCAACGGGACCGCCTCGCCCGTCCTCACCGACGACCTGGAAGTGTACGAGCGCACGCAGCGAGGGCTCGGCGCCCGTCGCTCCGACTGGGTCTATCTCGGGCGCGGGCACGGCGGCGACGTTCCGGACCGGGCGGGTGTGCTCCGCGGCCGAAGCGGAACCAGCGAGATCCACATCCGCAACCAGTTCACCGCCTGGCTCGAGTACATGACGGCCGAGACCTGAGATGTCCACGGCTGCCCGCGTCGAGTCGCGCGCCGAGATCGAGCGGTTCCTCTATCGCGAAGCCTGGCTGCTCGACCACGGCCGGCTCGACGACTGGCTCGGCCTCTTCACCGACGACGCGACGTACTGGATTCCGCTGGAAGCGGATCAGGCTGACCCGTTCGCCACCTCGTCGATCGTCTACGAGGACCGCCGGTTGCTGGAGATTCGCGTCCGCCAGTTCCAGCACCCGCGGGCTCACGCGCGCGTGCCCGCCCCGCGCACCGTGCACCAGGTCGGCAACGTCCAGGTGGTGGAGGCCGACGCCCAGGAGGTCCGTGTCGAGTCGACGCTGGTCCTGCTCGAGTACCGCCACGAGCGCCAGCGCGTCTGGGGCGCCCTGGTCGAGCATCGCCTGCGCCGGACCGCGGACGGCCTCCGGATCGGGGCCAAGCGGATCGCCCTCGTCAACTCGGAAGCCGAGCTGGACGGCGTCGTCTGTATTTTCTAATGGGGGGCCCCGACATGGCCCCCCAAACCCCCCAGGGCTCGGAAGCGCCCCGGCCAAGCCGTGGCGCTCCTCGACAAGCCCGTGAGCCCGGGGGCCCCGACATGGCCCCCCAAACCCCCCAGCGCTCGGAAGCGCCCCGGCCAAGCCGTGGCGCTCCTCGACAAGCCCGTGGCGCGCCTCGATCCCCGTACCGGCTGCTGGCGCTCGGTGTCCCCCTGGGGACGCTCGCGCTCTGGCAGGTCGCGTCGAGGTTCGACCATCCGGAGTTCGTGCTGAGCCCGATCGAGATCGCCCGGCACTTCGTCGAGGCGCTCCGCTCGGGGGAGCTGCTGCCGCACGTCGGAGCCAGTCTCGTCCGCTCGCTGCCCGGGTTCGTCGTCGGGTCGCTGGTCGGTGTGGTCCTGGGCCTCCTGGCGGGTGTCGCGCGAAGCATGGACCAGCTCCTGAGCCCGGTGGTGTTCCTGACTTATCCGGTTCCGAAGATCGTGTTCCTCCCCATCGTGATGCTCTGGGTCGGGATCGGGGACCTCTCGAAGATCGTGGTCATCGCGCTCGCCTGCTTCTATCCGTGCTTCATCAACGCGTACTACGGCGCCCGCGGGACGCCGACCATCATGGTGTGGAGCAGCCTCAACATGGGCGCCCGGCGCTCACAGATCTTCCGGAAGGTCGTGGTCCCGAGCGCGCTCCCCCTCGTCTTCGCCGGGCTCCGCGTCTCGCTGGCGCTTTCCTTCATCCTTCTCTTCTCTACCGAGATGATCAACGCGCGCTCGGGCCTGGGGTTTCTCATCCGACAGTCGGAGTCGAGCTTGCGGTTCGACCTGATGTACGTGGCGATCGTCGCGGTCGCGGCGCTCGGCTACGCCGGCGATCGGCTGCTCCTTCTGGTCCGGCGGCGCGCCCTCGCGTGGCAGGAGGTGACGAGCCGGTGAGCGTGCTCTGGCCGGACGCGGTCTCCGTCTTGCGACGCCTGGCGCTGCTGGCACTGGGCGCGCTCGTCTGGGAGCTCGTGGCCCGCAGCGGGATGTTCAGCCCGATCATCGTCCCGTCGATCACGCGGATCGGACGTGAGCTCTGGTGGTTGGCGATCCGACCGGAGTCGCTCGTCGAGGCCTGGTACTCGGTGCAGCGGGCGCTCAGCGGCTTCGCGCTCGCCGCGGTGGCGGGCGTCGCCCTCGGCGTGCTGATGGGCCGCTCGGCGCTGGCCGCGGCGGTTCTCGGCCCGCTGTTCTCCGGGACCTATCCGATCCCCAAGATCGCGCTCTTTCCGATCTTCATCTATCTCTTCGGCATCGGCAGCCTGTCCAAGGTGGTCCTGATCTTCCTGGAGTGTCTCTATCCGATCGTCGTCACGACGCAGGCGGGCAGCCGCGGCGTGAATCGCGTCCTGCTCTGGTCGGCCGCCAACATGGGCGCCTCGCGTGCGCGCATCCTCTGGCGGATCGTCGTCCCCGCGGCGGCGCCGTTCATCTTCGCGGGCTTCCGGATCGCCCTGCCGATCGCCATGATCGTCGTGATCATCACCGAGATGATCAGCTCGGCCGACGGCCTGGGTTATCTGGTCATGTACTCGCTCGCCTCGTTCAAGACGGATCGGATGCTGGCGGTCGTGGTCGCGATCGCGCTCCTCGGAGTTTCGCTCGACTGGCTGGTCGTCCGCCTGCGCGACCGCCTGGTGTTCTGGGAGCGGCTCGACTCCTACTACGCGAACTGACCCTTCAGCGCGGCAGGTAGCCGAGGTCGACCATCTCGTCGACGCTGACGGGTTTCTCGAGCCAGCCGAGCTTCTCGTGCATGAGGACGGCGAGCTTCTTGAGGCTGGCGACGTCGACGCGTCCACCCGGATCGCGCTTCCAGTCGACGTTCTTCAGATAGATCTCGAGCGGGGTCCGGACGAACCCCGCCCTGTGAAGGTCACGCTTGGCCTGCTCCGGATTCGCCAGATAGTAGCGAGTCACCGCGACGTAGTCGGCGAGAAACGCCCGGACCGTCTCGGGCTGCGCCTTCAGAAACTTCTCGCCGAACCACACGTCCAGCAGCTCGTGATCGTAGCCGACCGCCTTGACCGCGGTGAAGAGCGTCCGCAGGCCGCCCTTCGCGACCTCCGCGGAATAG
The DNA here is from genome assembly GCA_035635995.1 of Binatia bacterium. Lineage (GTDB taxonomy): Bacteria > Methylomirabilota > Methylomirabilia > Rokubacteriales > CSP1-6 > AR31. The sequence continues at coordinate 25,616 of DASPZZ010000297.1, forward strand.
AACGGCTCCACGAACGTGCCGAGGCTCACTTTGTCCGAGCGCACCGCCGGGCCCATGGCCGGGAAGGGGATGGGCACGACCTTGACGTCCCGGTCGGGAACGAGGCCGGCGTTGAGCAGGGCGGCGCGAACCCAGAGATCGGTCGCGGTCTTGAACCCGAGGACGCCGGCGGTGCCACCCTTCAGATCTTTCACGCTCTTGACGGGCGCGTCGTCCTTGACCATGTACGCCGTCGTGAACCATTCGCGGCCGTCCGCTTCCAGACAGATCCCCGCGACGATCTTGATGTCCAGCCCTTGCGCTCGCGCGAAGATCACAGCGAGACCGGGCGCGGTGCCGCCGTCGAGCTCGCTCGCGAGGTAGGCCTGGAAGCGTTCTGGATTGCCCTGGAACGAGACGAGCTTGAGCCGGTATTTGGCGCCCTGACCCGGCGTGAGATCCGGCCGCGCCGCCATGAGCCACACCTGCTCCTCGGCGGCGAAGCCGTGGCCGAAGCGGATCAGCGGCGGGTCGGCGGCCTCGGTCGGATGGAGCGCGAGCCCCACCAGGCTGGCGAAGCACATCATGCCGAGCACGGTCCGACGATTCACGATGCTTTCTCCTCTCGGATCAGGTCCCAGATACGGTTGCGACACTCCAGGAACGCGATCGACTTCCGCACGGCGACGCCCCGCGGCCGCGGCAGCTCGATCCGGACTTCCTCGCGGACCCGGGCTGGACGCGCGCTCAGGACGACGACGCGGTCCCCCAGATATACCGCTTCGTCGATGTCGTGAGTGACGAAGACGATCGTCTTCCCCGTACGCTCCCAGATCCCGGTCAGCTCCTCCTGCATCGTCTCGCGCGTCTGCGCGTCGAGCGAGCCGAACGGCTCGTCCATGAGGAGCACCTCGGGGTCGAAGGCGAGCACGCGCGCGAGCGCGACCCGCTGCTTCAAGCCGCCCGAGAGCTCGGCCGGCAGGTGGTCGCGGAACTCCGAGAGCCCGGTGAGCTCGAGATAGCGGTCCACGACCGCCGTCCGCTCCGCCGCGGGCGCTCCGCGGACTTCGAGGCCCCAACCGACGTTGCCGCCCACCGTGCGCCACGGGAAGAGCGAGAACTCCTGGAACACCATGCCGCGGTCCGGGCCGGGTCCGACGACCCCGCGGCCGTGGACGCGGATCTCTCCGGCGTCTCCCGGGATGAAGCCGCCGAGGACGTGGAGCAGCGTGCTCTTGCCGCACCCGCTCGGGCCGACCACCGTGACGAACTCGCCGTCGGCGACGCGGAGGTGCGCCAGATCGAGCACGTCGAGCGTGCGGCCGTCCCGCGCGTATGCTTTTCGGAGTCCGACGACTTCCAGGGCGGGCGTATCCACGTCAGAGCTTCTCGTCACCACGCGGAGGCCAGGCCAGGAGGCGCTCGAGCGCCGCCCGCGTCCGCTCCGGCGCCCGGCCCTCGCGCCGGATGCGGCGATTGCGAAGCCAGCACGCGAGCATGCCGGTGAGCTGACCCTCCTCGCCGATCTCGCGCGAGAGGCGCACGATCGCCTCGACCCGGCGCTGACGGCGCGCGACGTAGGTCGCCAGCGCCGCCGGCACGTCCGTCTCGCCGCGGGCGGCCCTCGCCAGCTCGCCGGCGAGAACCGCGGCATCTTCCATCGCCATCCCCGCGCCCTGTCCCATGTTCGGCGTCAGCGCGTGCGCGGCGTCGCCCAGGAGCGCCACGCGGCCGCGGGCCCAGGTCGTCTGCTGGACTTCTTCGATGTCGGTGCACACGACGCTCTCGGTCGAGGTGAGCGCGCCGAACGCTCGCCGCACCCGCGAGTCGCTGAACTCGCGGAACGTGGCTCTCAGCGCATCCACGCTGTCGAGGCCCCACGCACGGCTCTCTTGCGGCGAATTGAAGGTCGTCCAGACGTAGAGCTGGACGCCTCCGACGGGGACGAGCCCGACGCGCCGCCCGTGCCCGAGGAACTCGGTGAAGTGCGCGAGGCCCCCGCGGTTGGGCACGACGAATCGATGGGAGCGGTATCCCAGGTACGTGGGCTCGTTCGGGCCGAAGAATCGCGTCCGCACCGCGGACCGAATCCCGTCGGCGCCGATCAGGACGTCGCCCGTGAAGACCTGGCCGCTCTGGGCCTCGACACGCACGCCGTCCGGTCCGACCTCGAGGACGCTGATGCGCGCGTCGAAGTGGACGGTCCCGGCCGGTAGGCCGTTGTACAGGCACTCCTGCAGGTGAGCCCGGTGGAGCAGCGCCCCGACGGCGAGCCGCCCGTTCGCGTAAAGCGGCCGATAGTCGCGGGTCGCCAGCCGCCGCCCGCGGTGGTCAAAGGTGTCGCGTGCCAGGTAGGGACAGCTCCGGGACCGCACGCACGGCGCAAGCCCGTTCTCCTCGAGAACTCGCATGGCGTTGGGATTCATGATGATGCCGGCGCCGACCGTCCCGAGCTTGGGCGTGCGCTCGAGCACGACGACGGGAAGCCCCGCGATCACCAGCTCGCGCGCGAGAGAGAGCCCGCCGATCCCGCCGCCCACGACGATGGTGGAGAGGGGCATTCAGCAGGCGAGCGCCATGCCCGGCGCCGCCCGCGGCGCCGGCCGCCTCGCGCTACGGCAGGAAATCGCCGACAACGACGCGCGCGCCCACGGCGGCAAGGGGCGCGACGGACGATCGAGATCCGAGCACGTCCTTCGACGCATAGCGCCACCCGAACGGCGCCGACGGATCCCGGATCGGCTGCCGGTAGACTTCAAGAACTCGGTCGATCAGGTTCACGATCCAGTAGTCGTCCACTCGGGCGCGGGCGTAGAGGCTGCCCTTGTGCTCACGGTCGAGCGCGAGACTCGTCTCCGCGACCTCGACGACGAGCGCAGGCCGTACGGGATGTGCGCGGCTGTAGTCCCTGGCGCTTCCCGGAACCGCGGCGATGTCCGGCTCGGGCTCCGACTCGTCGTCCAGCGCAATCGGCCCCTGAGTCCGCACGAGCCACCCCGGCCCAAGCGCGGCACGCAGAGCTTCCTCCACGAGGAGGACCGCCGTGTAATGCCCGCTGCCCTGGGGCTCGCTCACGATCAACTGGCCCCCCAGGAGCTCGACCGGCTCGCCTGGACGGAAGACGCCGATCTCGATCAAGCGATCGTACTCCACCCTGGTCCAGGGCCGCGTCCTGGCTGGCGTTGTCATCGTCACGAAGCTACCGTCTGAGACGCCCACGAGCCTCTCATCGCTAGGTCGCGAGGCCGAACAGTGAGGTCATCCTTTTCGAGTCGAGCATTCCCGCCATCGCCTCGTCGGACGGGCGGCGCTCGAAGCGACTGGCCGCGTCGAGGACCTTGGGCAAGAGCGCCAGGTCGCCCACGGTGTTGAGAAAGACACCCGGCAGGCCGAGCACCCAGTGCACGGCGCGGTCGATGTCCGTCTGGTCCTCGAGCGGCTGGTACCACGTGGTATGCGTCCGATCGGTGGTCGCCCACGGGCCGCGCGCGATCGACTTGATGATCTGGACGGCGACGTTGCGCTCGCGGCAGAGGGCCAGCACTTCCTCGAAGCTTCGCCGGTAGCGCTCGTTCTCAGCCATGAAGAAGTTGTAGGGCAGCAGCACCGAGTCGAAATCGAAGCGCGCGAGGCTGCGCCGGTGCATGGCCGCGATGGTCCAGCCGTGGCCGGTGACGCCGATGAAGCGCGTGAGCCCCTGCTGGCGCGCCTCGATCGCCGCCTCGAGCGCGCCGCCGGACCCCAGGGCCTGGTCCCAGTCGTCCGGATGGCCCAGCGAGTGCAGCTGGATGAGATCGACGCGATCGACGCGGAGCCGCTCGAGCGAGCGATGGATGTCCTCGCGGGCCTCGACGGCGGTCCGCGACCCGGTCTTCGTCGCGAGGAAGAAGTCGTTCCGGTGGCGCGCCATCCACGGTCCGATGCGTAGCTCGGAGTCGCCGTACCGCGCGGCGGTGTCGATGTGGTTGACGCCGTATCGCAGCAGCAGGTCGAGCGTGCGGTCGGCATCCGCCTGGCTCGCGCGAGCCAGAGCCGCACCGCCGAAGAGCGTGGCACTGCTGAGGTGGCCGGTTCGTCCGAATGGTCGTCGCTCGATCATCACATGACCTCCGGCCGTATATTACCTCCTCATCGCATGCGACGAAGGTCCCGTATGCCACGACGGGAGCTTCTGCTATCCGGATGTCCGGGAGGAACCCACTATGAAAACGCCCATGATCGTGGTTCTGGTTCTGTGCGGCGTCGTTGCGGCAGGCTGCGCGGCCGCCAGAAAGGCGGAGATGGAGGCGGCGAGCGCGCCGACCGCCAATGTTGCGGGCCAGTGGACGGGGAGCGCAGGGACGGGTGGCGTATTCATACCCGTCACACTGACGCTCGCCCAGACCGGTACCGCTGTCACCGGCACCATCAGCGTCGGCGGGCGGCCGGACCTCTCGGGCGGGGTCAAGGGCACCGTCCAGGGCGAGTTGCTGAACCTGTCGCTGCAAACGGTGACGCTCGGTGAGCTCCGGGCCAGGCAGGGTACGATCAGCGGCGAGGTCTCGGGCGGGCTTCCGCTCAACCTTCGTCGCTCGCCGTAGACCGCGCCGGCCGGCGGTGTCGCGACCGCCGGCCGGCGGCCCTTCTCCGCTTCAGATGGTTCTCAGTGAAGATGCTTGGCGAACCAGGCGAGGACCTTCTTCCACCCGTCCACCGCCGCGGCCTGACGATAGTTCGGGCGGTCGACGGCGAAGAACGCGTGGCCGGCGTTGTCGTACGTGTGGAACTCGAACGTCTTGCCGTGCTTCCGGAGCGCCTCTTCGGTCTTTTTCGTATCGTCCGGAGAGGGGCGCGTGTCCTCCACGCCGAACAACCCGAGCAGCGGGATTTGCAGATTTTGCGTGAAGTCGATCGGCGCGACGGGCTGACGCGGCGTCAGCTCTTCGGCCTTGGCCACGACGCCGCCGCCGTAGCAGTCGATCGCCGCGTCGAGGCCGCGCAGCGTGCAGGCGGCCAGGTACGACTGGCGGCCGCCCGAGCAGTAGCCGATGACGCCGACCTTACCGTTGAGGTAAGGCAGGGTGCGGAGATAGTCGATGGCGCCCTGCACGTCGCCCATCGTGCGATCGTCCGGCATGCCGCCCGCCGCGCGGATGCTCGCGCTGTTCTCCTCCGGCGTCGTCTTCCCTTCGCGGAAGTGCAGGTTGGGCGAGATGGCCACGTAGCCCTCGTGGGCGAACCGTCTCGCGATCTCCTTGGTCGGCCCATCCCAGCCCGGCATGTGGTGGATGACCACCACGCCCCCGTACGGCCCGGGGCCCGCCGGCCGCGCCAGGTACGCGTCGATCCGGTCGCCTCGATGGCCGTGCATGTGAATTGTCTCGGCGAACAGTGCCTCGTACGCCATCCTCGTCCCCTCCTGTATCGCGAGTCGCGCCTCGGCCGGCGGGGCCCCAGCCCCGCGACGGCCTGCAGCGCGCACCCCTATCGCGGAGCGGGTGTGTGCTTCCCGGTGAGCTGCGGCGTCGTGCCCTCCTGCTTCTTCTCCTGCCGGTCCAGCCGCGTCTCTCGGCCCCAGGTCCGCTTGAGGTCGTCGCGGATGTTGAAGCGCAGGCGGCCCAGCCCCTCGGTCTCGATCTCGATCCGATCCCCGTTCTGGAAGCCGCTCAGGCCGCGGTGATTCGTCCCGGTCGCGATGACGTCGCCGGGCTCGAGCGAGTGGATCGAGGTGACCCATTCGATGCACCGGGGAATCTTGTGGGCCATGTCGCTCGTGTTGTAGTTCTGCTTGAGCTCGCCGTTCACCCAGAGCTTCACCTGGAGCCGGTGCGGGTCGGCGATCTCGTCCGCGGTCACGATGTACGGACCCATCGGGCAGAACGTGTCGCGCGACTTCATCTGATAGAAGGTGTTGCCGCTCGGCGGCAGGCCGCGGGCCGAGCCGTCGATGAAGTTCAGGTAACCGAAGATGTAGCTCATCGCCTGCCCGGTGCTGACGGCGGTCGCCTTCTTGCCGATGACGAGCGCGACCTCGGCCTCACCCTCGAAGATCGTCGCGGGCACGTCGGGGAGCACCATGGTGTCGCCGTCGCCGATGACGGAGTTGGGCGACTTGTGGAACGCATTGATGGGCGCGGGCTCGGAGCGCGTCCCGTCTTCCATGTAGTTCACGGCCATGGCGACGATGTTGTAGGGCTTCGGCAGGGGGGGCCTGATCCTGACCTGACTGACCGGTTTGCCCTGGCCTCGGGCGGCCGCGCCTTCCAGGCGTCCTTTGTAGTCGGCGAACCGCTCGATCAACCCGCTGATCAGGTTGTGCGGCCCGGTGTGGGGGATGTCCTTCACCGTGTCCGACACGTCGACCACGGCGTCGCCCTTGAGCACCCCCAGCTTGAAGTCGTCGAAGAAAAGAAGCTTCATGGTTTCCCTCCTGCGGATTGGTCTGGCGCCAGGACTATAGCAGCCTTCACGTTGACGGGCCCGGGCTCCTGGCTTAGCCTGCTCCCACCGTTGCTGCAGCTCTCCTCGAGGAGGTCCGCCATGGCGAGATTTGTGGCCCTCATCGTAGCCTTCACCGGCATCTTCCTGACGACGCTCGTCTGGGCCGACGCCCTGCCCTCGACCAAGCCCGAAGAGGTCGGGCTGTCAACCGAGAGGCTCGCCCGCGCGACCCAGGTCCTGAAGGCCGAGGTCGCCAAGGGTCAGTACCCGGGCGCCGTGGCCTTGATCGCGCGCAAGGGGAAGATCGCATACCTGGAGAGCGTCGGCCAGCGTGACCCCGCGGCGGGCGCGCCGATGTCGAACGATGCGATCTTCCGCCTGTACTCGATGACCAAGCCGTTCACGTCGGTCGCCGTCATGATGCTGGTCGAGGAGGGGCGGCTGGTCCTGAGCGACCCGGTCTCGAAGTTTCTCCCGCAGCTCGCCAGCCTTCAAGTCAGCGTCCCACGGTTCGACCCCGACACCGGGAAGGCGGTGTACGCGCTCGTGCCGGCCGAGCGCCAGATGACGATTCAGGACCTGCTTCGACATACGTCCGGTCTCGTCTACGGCGGTTTCACGAACCACGCGCAAGTGAAGGAGCTCTACGCCAAGGCCGGCGTCGACTGGCGCGACGTCACTCCGGCCGAGCAGCTCGACCGGCTGGCGAAGGTGCCGCTGGCCCACCAGCCTGGGGCCGCCTGGGAGTACAGCCTTTCGACCGATGTGCTGGGCCGTGTGGTCGAGGCCGTCTCGGGAACGACCCTCAGCCGGTTTCTCGCGGAGCGCATCTTCACGCCGCTCAGGATGACCGACACCGCGTTCCTGGTGCCGCCAGACAAGGTCGGCCGCCTGGCGCAGTCGTTCCCGACGGACAAGGCGACGGGAAAGCCGATCGAGCTGCTCGACGTCACCGCTCCGCAGAAAAACGATGCCGGCGGAGCGGGTAGCGCCGGGACCGCTGGCGACTACGCGCGATTTTCGCAGATGCTGCTCAACGGTGGCCACCTCGATGGCGTCCGGTTGCTCAGCCGCGCCACCGTGAGCCACATGACCGCGGACCATCTCGGCGACATCAAGATCGCGGGCTCGCTCGCGCGCGGCTACACGTTCGGGCTGGGGTTCGCGATCCGGAAGGAAACGGGCCTCAACGCCGTGCCCGGCTCGGCCGGCGAGTACACATGGGGCGGGGCGGCCGGCACCGGGTTCTGGATCGACCCGAAGGAGCAGATGGTCGTCATCCTGATGACCCAGAACACGCCCGGGCCCGCACGCAGCTACGATCGGCAGCTGTTCCGTCAGCTCGTCCAGCAGGCGATCATCGACTGAGAGCCCGGCGGCGAATGAGCTGGACGCGGAGAATCCGACATGGGCTTTGCCCTTTCGGTCTTGCTCGTTGCCCTGAGTCTGTTCGTCGGGATGGTGCTGCTGCTGGAAGTCGGCCGGCGGATTGGCCTCCGGCGCATGCGCAAGGATCCGGAGGGAGCGCGAGCCGGTGTTGGGACGATCGAGGGTTCGATCTTCGCGCTCTTGGGATTGCTCATCGCGTTCACCTTCTCGGGAGCTGCTGCTCGCTTCGATGCGCGGCGGCATTTGATCGTCGAGGAGACCAACGCCATCGGCACCGCGTATCTGCGACTCGACCTGCTCGCCCCCGCGACGCAGCCCGCGCTCCGGGAAAGCTTTCGACGCTACCTGGATAGGCGGTTGGATCAGTATCGGAAATCTGCGGACTTCGCCGCGGCGACCGCGGCGCTCGAGGACGCTAACCGCCTGCAGCGGGACATCTGGCGCCAGGCGACGGCTGCCTCTCGCGCGGAGGGCTCTCATCCCCAGGCGACGGTGCTGCTCTTACCCGCGCTGAACGCGATGATCGACATCATGACCGCTCGGACGATGGCCACCCGCGTTCATCCACCGATGATCATCTTCGCGCTGCTCTTGGGGCTGGCGCTGGCGAGCGCGCTCCTGGCCGGTCACGGCATGGCGAGCGCCAAGACGCTCAGCTGGGCCCATGCGCTGGGCTTCGCGGGCGCGATGGCCGTCTCGGTGTATGTCATTCTCGAGCTCGAGTATCCGCGCCACGGCTTGATCCGCGTCGACGCCTTCGACCAGGCCATGGTGGAGCTTCGCGAAAGTATGAAGTGAGCGACGCGACCTCGCTGGACAAGGGAGTGCCCACGCCCTATCCTCCCCGGGCACGAGGAGGTGCGGCCATGACGGGACGAGTGGCGGTCGTGCCCGAGGGACTCCGGATGCAGCGCGGTGGCGACGGCCTGCGCATCTCCCGCGCCGCCCTGTCGATGACGGACTGAGGTGCCGGCCATGGCCCAACCCGTTCACGTCTCGCTCCGGATTCCCGGCACCTCGCCGATGCCGGAGCTGATCCGGCTGATCCAGGACGTCGAGGCCGCCGGCTTCGACGGCGCCGGGATCCTCGACAGCCAGCTCCTGTGCCGTGACACGTTCGTCACGCTCGGACAGGCCGCGACCCACACGTCACGGTTGACGCTGTTTCCGGCCGTGACCAACCCGTTCTCGCGGCACGTCTCGGTGCTGGCGAGCGCGATCCAGACGGTCGCCGAGCTGGCGCCCGGGCGCACCAAGGTCGTCGTGGGAACCGGCTACACCTCGGCGAGCACGATCGGCCGAAAGCCGGCCACGCTGGCCGAGATGCGCGCGTGCATCACGGCCCTGCGCAAGCTGCTGGCGGGCGAAGCCGTGGACTTTCACGGCACGCCGGGCCGCCTCGCCTACGCCTCGGGCCGGCCGGTGTCCCTGCTGATGGCGGCGTCCGGACCCAAGGCCATCGAGCTGGCGGGCGAGGTCGCCGACGGCGTCATGCTGCTGGTCGGATTTCATCACGGCATCGTCGACGCCGTGCTGACACACCTCGAGCAGGGGGCTCGCCGGAGCGGGCGCCGTCTGGAGGATCTCGAGGTCGTGTGGGCGGTTCGCACGGGAATGGCGGCGACCATGGCCGAGGCGCGCCGGCAGGCGCGCCCGACCGTCGTCCACCAGGGCATCATGCGCGTGCACTCGCGGTGGCTCGAGCACACCAAGCTATCGATCCCGCACTTCGATATACCGCCGAGCGTCTGGAACATTTACCCCGACCTCTCACACGCACAGGACTGGGAGCAGGCGATCGCCGCCACCGCGTTCGTCCCCGACGAGATCATCGCCCAGCTTTGCGACGCCCTGGGCCTGGTGGGCACGCCGGAGCACTGCGCCCGGCGCATCATCGAGCTGACGGGGGCCGGGGTCAGGAGCCTCTACATCATGCCGCTCCAGACCTTCGTCGGGCCGGAGCAGGAGATTCGAACGTTTCGCGACGAGGTGTTCCCCCGGCTGAAGGTCGCCGGGCACCGCTGAGGAGACGCCCGATGAATGGCGGAAGGCTCCAGGGAAGGGTCGCGCTCATCACCGGCGCCAGCCGTAACATCGGACGCGCGACCGCGCTCGCGTTCGCCGCCGAGGGCGCGGATCTCGTGCTCAACACGCGCGTCAACGCCGAGGAGCTGGAGGCGGTCGCCGCCGAGTGCCGGAAGGCCGGCGTGCGCGTCCTGCCCGTGCTCGCCGACGTCGGCGATGCCGCTGCGGTCGAGGCCATGGCCAAGCGGGGGCTCGCCGAGCTCGGCGCGATCGACATCGTCGTCAGCAACGCGGCGATCCGGCCGCACAAGGCGCTGACCGAGACGACGGTGGAGGAATGGCACCGGGTGCTCGACGTCAACCTGAGCTCCTCGTTCTACCTGGCGCGCGCCGTCGTGCCCGCGATGAAGGAGCGCCGGCGAGGGAGCATCATCGCCATCGGCGGTCAATCCAGCTTGACCAGCCGGCCCAATACGCTGGCCGTGACCGTGACCAAGACCGGGCTGCTCGGCCTGGTCCGGGCGCTCGCCGCCGAGCTGGGGCCGTTCGGCATCCGCGTCAACATGGTGGCGCCGGGTTTCATCGACACCGAGCGGCGCTACGCCGAGTGGTACCCGGAATTCCGCCGCGCGGCGCCGGGCGCGCCCGAGCGGCTCGAAGAGATTCCGCTCCGCCGGCTCGGCCGGCCCGAGGAGATCGCCGACGCGTGCCTCTTCCTCGCTTCCGACGCATCCGCCTACATCACCGGTGACGTCATTCGCGTCATGGGCGGCCGCGTCATCAGCTGACAGGGCGTCGGTCCTTCAGGCAGGTCTCGCCAGGACCGCCGCCGCACGCGCGAGCATCGTCAGCGTCCGGCCAGCGCGGTGATCAGGTACACGCCGAGGACGATCAGGAGCGTTCCCACGACCACGCGGACCCTGAGCGTCTCGACGTCCCGCAGGAAGAACGGCGCCAGGAACAGGACAAAGATCGGCGCCGTGCCGTAGAGCGGTGTGACGACGCTCACCGTTCCCATGCCGAGCGCCACGACGTTCATGAACACGCCGGCATTCTCCAGCAGGCCCGCGGCCGCGAAGTGGGCGAGGCTCCGTCCGCGACAGACCATGACCTCCGGCCGCCCGGCCGCCAGCAGGAACGCGGTGAACGCGACGAGGGCGGTCGTCACGTTGATCGCCGAGCCCAGGACCGCCCCCGTGCCACTCAGGCCGAGCTTCCTCAAGACCGCCACGACGCCGAAGCACACGGCCGAGAGTAACGGGAGCGCGAGATGCCTGGGCTGGAAGCCGAGGCGCTTACCGCCGATCGAGAGCAGCGTGGTCCCCGCGACGATCACGGCCGTGCCCGCCACGATCGGCAGCGTGATGCGCTCACCGAGCACGACGATGGCCAGCGCCGAGGCGAAGAACGGATTCAGGTTGATGAGGGCGGCGGCGATCGAGGCGCCGACCCGCTCGATCGCGACGAATCTGAGAAGCCGTCCGCCGACGGTGCCGATCAAGCCGGCGCAGACGAAGAAGAGGGCTCCCTTGGCGGACACGCGGCCCGGGCCGCCCGTGAAGATGACCGCGGCCCAGAGGCCCACCGTCCCCACGACCAGGTTGATCCAGAACCCCGCGAACGGATCGCTGCCGCGGAGCCCCTGACGAATGAAGATCGTGGCGGCCGCCGAGCAGAGCGCGCCGCCGAGCGCGAGGATGTGCAAGGTCTGTGGCATCATGGGGCGACGTTCATCCTACCCGGAGGTGGCCATGAGGCGCTCGATCAATCGGCCTGGCATCGTCTTCTTGACCTGCCTGGTCCTGTTCGGAATCTCTCGGCCGGCGGCGGCCGCGCCGGAAGGCACGATCACCTGGGGCGTCCACATCACGCTGGCCTCGCGCTGGCTCGACCCGGCCGAGACCGAAGGAATCATCACGCCGTTCATGGTGCTCTACGCGCTGCACGACGCTCTGGTGAAGCCGATGCCGGCCGGATGGAACACGGCGAGCCTGGCCGAGTCGTGGAGCCAGTCGAAGGACGGGCTGACGTACGAGTTCGTCCTCCGCAAGGGCATCAAGTTCCACAACGGCGACCCGGTGACGGCGGAGGACGTGAAGTTCTCGTTCGAGCGCTACCGCGGCGCGGGCGCGAAGCTCCTCAAGGATCGGGTGCGGGAGGTTCAGGTCGTCGACGCGGTCCGCGTGCGGTTCCAGCTCAAGGAGCCGTGGCCGGACTTCATGACCTTCTACGGCACCTCGGCCACCGGAAGCGGCTGGGTCGTGCCGAAGAAATACGTCGAGAAGGTGGGCGACGACGGCTTCAAGAAGGCGCCGATCGGCGCCGGACCCTATCGCTTCGTGAGCTTCACCCCGGGCGTGGATCTCGTGCTCGAGGCCTACGAGGGCTACTGGCGCAAGACGCCCGCTATCAAGCGGCTCGTGCTCCGCAGCCTGCCCGAGGAGACCACGCGAGCGGCCGCGCTCAAAAATGGTGAGGTGGACATCGCATACCTTCTGACCGGGCCCGTCGCCGAAGACATTCGGAGGACGCCGGGGCTCAAGCTGACGGCGCCGAGCCAGTCGAGCGGCGTCTTCTGGCTCGACTTGCCCGATCAGTGGGATCCGAAGTCACCGTGGCACGACCGGCGCGTGCGCCTGGCCGCCAGTCACGCGATCGATCGGCAGGCGCTCAACCAGGCCGAGACGCTCGGGTTTTCGAAGCCGACCGGCGGCATCATCCCCAGGGCCTTCGAGTTCGCGAAGTCATTCGAGCCGGCCACCCTGGATCCCGCCCGGGCCAAGCAGCTCCTGGCCGAAGCCGGCTATCCCAACGGCTTCGACGCGGGCGACTTCTACCCGTGGCCGCCGTACACGTCGATGGGCGAGGCGCTGGCCTCGTACCTGCAAACCGTCGGCATCCGGTCGCGCATCCGGACCATGGAGCGCGCGACGCTCACCATGGCGTGGCGCGAGAAGAAGCTCAAGGGCGTGATCGTCGGCATCACGGGCGCGGGCGGCAACGCGGCGACGCGGCTCGAGGCGTACGTCAGCAAGGAGGGTGTCTACACCGCCGGCGTCGTGCCCGAGGTCGAGGACTTGTTCCAGCGTCAGGCGCGCGAGACCGACGTGAAGCGGCGCGAGGCCTTGATCCATCAGATCCAGCAGATTCTCTACGACCGGGTGACGCACATTCCGATCTACGAGCTGGCGTTCACCTGGGGGATCGGGCCGCGCCTCGAGGAGCCGGGCATCAGCCTGATCCGGGGCTACGCGTACTCCGCGCCGTACGAGGATCTGAAGCTGAAGCGGCCCTAGCCCGCATTATTCACGAACGACACCAGGACGAACGGGCGGGTGGCGCCGGGTGTGGCCCCGGCCGGCGGGGCGGAATGGGACCCCTTCATACCTTCGCACTTCGAAGAAGTGCGAGGAGGTCGAACGGGTGATGGAGCCCCGCCGGCCGGGGCCACACCCGGCGCCACCCGCCCGCCGATCGCGTCGATCGTTTCGTGAATAATGCGGGCTAGAAGCCGAGGAACTCCTTGAGCGCCTCGAGGACCGCCTCGGGGTTGTCCTCGTGCAGGGTGTGGACGGCCCGCGGAATCTCGACGAAGCGGCCGCGCGGGAGCTCCTTGGCCATCCGCTCGGCGACGTCGCGGTCGAGCACGGTGCTGCTCTCGCCACGGAGCACCAGGGTCGGCGGCGTGATGGCGCGCAGGACGGCCCACCAGTCGATGTCGAGCTGGGACCGGCGCTCCTTGACGCTCGGATGCCAGGCCCACACGAGCGCGCCGTCGGCGCGCTGGCGGAGGCTCGTCGTCACGACCCAGCGGTAGTAGTGGATGCCCGGGTTCGGGTTGCCCCGATACAGGTGCTGCGCGGCCTGCTCGAGGCTCTCCCACGTGTCCGGCTCCGGAGGGCCGGCGGGAGCAGCCGCGGCGCGCTTGCTGACCTCCGGGCCGATGTCGACGATGACCAGCTTCTGGACGAGCTCGGGACGCTTGGACGTGAAGTAAATCGCGTTGCGGCCGCCCATCGAGAGTCCGACCAGCACGAGTGAGGTGATGGAGAGCTGCTCGAGGACGCCGCCGATGTCGTCGAAGGCCGCGATCGCGTTGTACACCTCGGCCGGGTCGCTGTCGCCGTGCCCGCGCTGGTCGAGGGCGTACACGTGGAAGTGCGGCTGGAGCGCGATGCTGAGCGTGTCCCATGCGTGCGCGTGGCCCGTGAAGCCGTGGAGCAGCAGGAGCGGCGTGCGACCTTCCCCGCCCCAGTCGAGGACGTGCAGTCGCAGTCCGTTGACCGACAAGGTGCGATCCAGCGGGCGCAGGAGATTCATCGCGGGTGGGCCCTCGGGCGGCGGCGAGTCAGGTCGATGCAGGGCATGGCGTACCCTTATCGCGCGCTTCGGGCCGGGAATCAAGTAGCCGGGCGGCGGAGTACGAGTTCCGCCGCCCGGTGAGGACACTACGCGAGCTACGCCGCGACGAGCTACCTCGTTGCGGGCGGCATCACCGTGAACGACGTCGCGACCTTCTGACCGTCCTTCTCGTCGTAGCTCGCCTTGACGTTTGCGCCCGGCTGCAGCGCCTGACGCTCGACGGTCAACGTGGGCGGGATCATGATCTGCGCCCCGTTATCGAGGGTGACCATGCGGCCGCTCGCATCGACGCTCTTGATCTTGCCCTGGACATCGGCGGCCCAGGCGAGCGGCGCTAGCATCATGACGACGGCGACGGCGGCCAGTACCAACACGCTGCTCACTCTCTTCATCCGGCGTTCCTCCCCAAGTCGGTAAATTTTACGCGGGGCCGCGCGGCGACACGCCGCGGAATGCACCCCGGTGTACCTGGCCCAGCACAGAGCAATGCGCGTGCCCGCAGCGCAGAGAAAGAAGTGGGCTCGCAAGTTACCGAGAGCTAAGATGATCTCAGGCGAGCTCAACCCCGGTAGGAAATGGACCGTCAGCGGGGCGACGTCGCTCGTAACTCTTACATTGCCACGCAGAAGTCTTCGCTGCACATCGCTTCTTGTCGTGAGCGCCCTCGCGAGCGCGGGCTGTGCGACTGCGCCGCCGCCTAGCCGTGAGGAGGTGCTCCGGAAGATCCTGCCGTCCGCAGTTCAGGTCGTTGTCGAACAGCACGAGGGGCGGCGCATCAAGAGCGGGTCGGGAGTGGCCATTGCCTCGCGCCGGACCGGTGAGGACGCCTCCTGTTTCGTTCTCACCAGCGGGCACACCTTCTCGGGGATTGCGGGCAAGGCGGAGATCTACGCGGTATTCGGTCGTCATCTGGGCCCCGGCCAGAAGGCGCGAGCACTGCTCGTCGCCTCCCGCAACGACAGCATCGACCTGGCGCTCCTCCGTGCCGAGAGCGATCAGTGCAACACCGTGTCGCCGGCCTCGGCGCCGGTTCTCGGTGAGCCCATCTGGGTCATCGGGTTCCCGGCGGGCCGTCACATCATGTTGTCGAGCGGTGTCGTGAGCCAGGTCATGCTCGACGGCGCCGGCGATCCGGCCGCCGCGGCCCGTCTCATCGTCGACGCACCCGTGAGCTATGGCGTGAGCGGCGGCGGCGTCTTCGACGCGCGCACCGGGCGCCTGATCGGTTTGGTCGAAGGCTTCAGCACCGCTCGCATGATGACCCAGGGGCCGGCGCCGTCCTCGTACGTCGACGTGCCGGTCCCGGGCCAGACGCTCGTCACTCCGCTCGCCGATATCAGGCGGTTCCTCCGCGAATTCGAGTTGATGGACCTCCTGCCACCCTGAAGAGCCGCCGTGATTGTCCTGGCTTTTCGCACGTCTCTGGCGTACTCTGCCCTGACAGACAAGGACCGAGCTCGAACCACCGCCAGAGGAGAGACGCCATGCCGAAGATCAAGCACATCGCCCTCTCGACCCAGGATGTGGACAAGACCGCCAAGTTCTACATCGAGGTGTTCGGCATGAAGGAGATCGCCAAGATCGACAGTCCGGGCGCGAAGGGCTACTACCTGAGCGACGGCGACCTCAATCTGGCGATTCTCAACTTCAAGAACGACGCGGTGGCCGGAGTCGAGCGCGGCAAGGGCTGGAGCGGTATCCATCACATCGGGTTCCAGGTCGAAAGCCTCGAAGCGATCACCGAGCGGCTGAAGGCTGCCGGCGCTCCCCCGCGCGAGGACATCAACCAGGCCCTCGGGGTCGGTCACTCCGGCCATCGGTACGCCAACGTCGAGGTGAAGTACAGCGGCCCCGACGGGGTCACGGTCGACGTGTCGGAGACCGGCTGGGTCGGCACCTCCGGGCTCGAGTAGCAACGCGCGCCGGGGCCGAAGCGGCCCCCATCTCGACAGGCAATTCGGAGCGCTCCGGGGGAACCCGGGGCGCTCTTTGCTTCCTACGCGCGAGCGGTCTGGCGGGTCCTCCGGAGCAGGGGAAGAAGCAGGAGCAGGGCGGAGACCAGGAGGAAGCCGGCCGTGATGGGACGCGACGCGAAGATGCCGAAGCTTCCGGTTGACAGAATGAGAGACTGACGCAGAGCTTCCTCCATCATCGGTCCGATCACCATGGCCAGGATCAAGGGCGCGCCCTCGTAGTCGAACTTCTTCAGCAGATACCCCACGATCCCGAAGACCCACATCACGAGGCCGTCGCCGACGTTGTTGCCGACGCTGTACGCGCCGATCAGACAGAACAAGAGGATGAACGGGAACATGATCGCGTACGGTACGCGCAGGAGCCGGGCCCACATCGGAATGAGGGGTAGATTCAACACGAGCAGCATCGCGTTGCCGATGTACATGCTGGTGATGATCCCCCAGAAGACGTCGGGGGCCTGCTTGACCAGCAGGGGGCCGGGCTGGAGCCCGTGGATCATCAGCGCCCCGAGGAGAATCGCCATGACCGCGTTGGCCGGGATGCCCAGGGTCAGGAGCGGGATGAACGCGCCCCCGGCCGCGGCGTTGTTCGCCGCCTCGGGGCCGGCCACGCCCTCGATCGCGCCGGCGCCGAATCGCTCGGGGTGCCGGGACGCTCGCTTTTCCACGGCGTAGGACGCGAACGAGGCGATGATCGCGCCGGCGCCGGGAAGGATGCCGAGAAAGAACCCCAGCACCGACCCGCGCAGAATCGGCATCGTCGACATCCGCCAGTCTTCGCGTGTGGGCAGCAGGCCCGTCGTCGGCGGGGCGAAGATCTCCGTGTGCTCTTGCCGCCGCTCGAGGTTGAGGAGCACCTCGGAGATTCCGAAGAGCCCCATGATGACCGGGACCAGCCCGAGACCGTCCTCGAGCGTCCGACTCCCGAACGCGAAGCGAAACCGCCCGCTGATCGTGTCCTGGCCGACCGTGCCGCACAGGAGGCCGACGGCCGCCATCATGAGCGCCTTCACCGTCGACTCGCGCGCGAAGTAGGTGAGCAGCGTCAGCCCGAGGACCATGAGGGCAAAGTATTCCGGCGGGCCGAAGCTCAGCGTCACGCGGGCCAGGAAGGGCGCCAGAAAGGTCAGGATGATGACGCTCAGCGTCCCGGCGATGAACGACCCGAACGCGGCGATACCCAGCGCCGCGCCCGCCCGTCCTTGACGGGCCATCGCGTGACCGTCGAGACACGTGACGACCGACGCCGCCTCGCCGGGAATATTCACGAGGATCGACGTCGTCGATCCGCCGTACATCGCGCCGTAGTAGATCCCGGCCAGCATGATGATCGCGGACACCGGGGAGGCCGCGAACGTCGACGGGAGCAAGAGCGCGATGGCCGCCGCCGGTCCGAGCCCCGGCAGCACGCCGACCAGGGTTCCGATGAAGACGCCGACGAAGCAGTAGAGGAGGTTGATCGGCTGGAGCGCGACCTGGAAGCCGGAGAGAACGCCCTGAAAGATCTCCACGCTCAGAACCCCAACGGGCCGGTCGGGAGCTGAGTCTTCAGCCAGAGCTGGAACAGCACGTAAGACGCGAACGCGCCGACCCCCGCCGAGACGGCGCTGAACGCCCAGCCGCGCTGCTCCAGGCGAAACAGGAGCAAGAGAAACAGGAACGTGACGGCCACGAACCCGATCGACTCCAGCAGCAGGAGATAGCCGAGGAGCGCCGCGACCACGACGAGGGGCTTCGACGAGTCGGGCCGGATCCGTGACCTCGGAGCCTCTCGCCTGAGCGAGCCGACGATCAGGACGACCGACAGGAGCCCCAGGACGACGCCGCCCCAGAACGGAAAGAATCCCGGCCCGGGGCGACTGAGGCTACCGAGCTCGAGCGAGATTCCCTGGACGGCGGCGAAAATCGCGACGGCCAGCCAGAAGAGACCGCTGACCAGGTCGCGCGGCATGGCGGCTTACTTCACCAGCCCGGCTTTCCTGGCGAGCTCCTCCACCGTCCGATATTCCTCCCGGATCTCGGTGACGAGCTTCTCGGGGGGGGCCCAATCCTGAAGGATGCCGAAGCCCACGAGCGTCGCGGCGATCGTCGGGTCCTTCGCCGCCTTCTCGATGGCGGCGACCAGCGTCTTCGTGACCTCGGCCGGCACGCCCGCCGGCGCGAAGAAGGCGAACCAGACGCCGAGGAGATTCTGGCGCTGGCCGAGCAGGGCCAGGGTAGGAATGTCGAACCCGGGGAACGTGCTCGAGATCGCCACGCCCCTCAGCGCGCCACTCTTGAGATGGCTGCTCAGCGCGCCGAGCGAGAACGCGCCGCCCTCCACGTGCCCGCCCAGGAGCGCGGTGATGCCGGGCGCCCCTCCCCTGAACGGCACCATGGTCAGCCCCGCGCCGGTGAGCGAGTTGATCATCTCGACGTTGAGATGCCCCACCGAGCCCGTCCCGACCGTGCCCACGCGGACCTTGCCGGGATTCTTCTTCGCGAACTCGACCATCTCCGGGAAGCTCCGGTAGGGTGCGTCCTCCCGGACCGCGAGCAAGATGGGCGTGCGGGTGGTCAGTCCGAGAGGTGTCAGATCTTTCAGCGGATCGTACGTCACCGACTCCGGGTTGAGAATTCGCGCCGAGACGACGGCGGCGTTCGGCGTCAACAGGATCGTGTACCCGTCTTTCTTGGCCTTGACGACGCTGTCGGTCCCGATCACCATCCCGGCCCCGGGCCGGTTGACGGGCACCACGGGCACCTTGAGGATCTTTGCCAGCGCTTCGGCCATCGCCCGTCCGGTGATGTCGGTCCCATCCCCCGGCGCCAGGGGGATCACCAGCGTGATGGGGCCGTGCGGGTAGCTCTGCGCGGCCGCGTCCGGCGTGCCGCTCGAGAGGAAGACGGCGATCGCCAGCAGACTCAGGAGAGCGCGCATCATGCTGAGCAAGCTAGCCTACGTCTCTCCGGCGGGCAAGTCACACCTCCCACCATCGGGCGATCTCGCCCTCGAGCGCGGTCGGATCCGGGTACCGGCGCTCGACCTCGCGAATGAACTGCTCGGCCTCCGCCTCGGTCGGCACCAGGTCGCGCGGGGCGACCGCGAAGTCGTAGACCGAGAGACGCTCGGTCGGCAGGATCACGTCGAGCGCCACGACCTCGGTGTGCCGGTGCCGGAGCACCCGTTCGTAGACGCGCGCGTAGACGGCCGGATCGTACGGCACCGCAGCATCGCCGGCCACGAGGTCGCGCGGTGAGCCACCGGCGGTCGTCACGGCCGCGAGCTCGAGCCGGCGGGCGACCTCGGCGAGATCGCGCCAGAGGTCGCGGAGCACGTGCGGCGGCGCGTCCTCGCGCTCGCGCGGATGAAGCGGCTGGACGGCTCGGCGCTCGCGCTGGGCCTCGAGGAAGCGACGGACCTCACGCGAGGGCACCGCGATCATGAACCGGCACGACGGCGCGATCAGGAGAGCCTCGGTGTCGTCGTCGAGGCGACGAGCCAGGTCGACGAACCGGTGGCCGATGAAGGGGGTCTCGCCGACGAGGAGGTGCTCGGGCGACCGATGACGCGTGCTCCACTGGACGAGGGCTGCGCGCACCCAGAGCCCTGCCGCTCTCCGAATGACCGCATGGGTGACGCCGTCGGCGAGCGGATAGCGCCGAGCGGCCGGGCCGGCCTCGAAGACCGGCCGCGCCAGATCCCACTGAAGAAGGTGAACGGTCCGCCCGGCGGTGCCGGCGAGGTGCACGAGCTGGTGAACCAGGAGACTCTTGCCCGTGCCCGGGAGTCCGGCGAAGAAGACCATCCGCTGACCGGCCAGGTCGCGGATCCGTTCCGCCAGCCGTCGATCGGCGTGCACCACCAGACGAGCCGCGCCAGCGTCGCTCATTCGAAGATGCAGCGCAGCGTATCACCATGCTCCACCGGGCTCGCTCGACCGCTTTCCGGAAGCGAAATCGGAACGGGAAGCACGTGCCACAGGGATGAAAGACCTTGCAGTTTCTTGACAGGAGATTTCCTCTGTCGCCCTTCCGCAAACTCACGAACAGGCCAATCCAGCATCATCCTCGCGTGGCACGCGAGTTGCGTACTTCCCATGGCGATTTTGGAAGCCGGATGCGACGGTTGAATCGTAGCCCTTTGATTGAATTGTCGGAATCAGGGTGAAGCTCATTGCCGGCGCTCTCGTCGACGGAGGAGTTTTGAGTATGGAGAGATTGCTCTCGGGGCGTTCCACGGTTGTCGCGGCCAAGAATCAGGTCTCCTGCAGCTTGGCCGAAGAGGCGGTCGTCCTCGATCTCAAGGCCGGGGTGTACTACGGCTTGAATGAAGTCGGGGCGCGGGTCTGGAATCTCATCCAGGAGCCAAGGAACGTGTCGGAAATCCGGGATGCGATCCTGCGCGAATTCGATATCGACCCGAACCTCTGCGAGCGCGACTTGCTCGTGCTGCTTCGAGACTTGGCGGGCAAAGAGCTCATCAAGGTCGACGATGAGACGGCTGCGTAGATTCCTGGCGCTTCCTGCTGCCGACCGGCGCTTGCTAGTCGAGGCCGCGCTTTTTCTCTGGGCGATCAGGCTTGGACTGCGGATGCTCCCGTTCAGAACGCTGTGGCGCCTTCTCGATGGCGCCCCGCGGGCGTTCATCGGGTTGCCCACCGACCGTCCCTTCGCCCCGGACCGGATCGCCTGGGCCGTGAGCGTGACGAGCCAATATGTGCTCGGGACCAGACCCTGTCTGCCCCAGGCCTTGGCCGCGCAACTGCTGCTCGTGCGCCGGGGCCTTCCGGCTTGTCTTCGTCTTGGCGTCGCCAAGGGCGACCGAGGAGAGGTCCAGGCCCACGCGTGGATGGAGACCGACGGCAGAATCGTGACGGGCGGATCGAAGTCAGAGCTCGAGCGCTACACGCCGCTGCTCGTGCTGAATGCGCAGGCGCGATGAGCGCCATCGTCGGCTTCTATCGCAGGGACGGCCAGCCCGTCGACCGCGCCGATCTGGAGCGGATGACCGCCAGCCTCGCTCACCGAGGCCCGGACGCCGCCGGCGTCTGGAACAACGGGCCGGTGGGCCTGGGACACCGGATGCTCTGGACGACCCCGGAATCCCTCCACGAACAGCTGCCCCTGACGAGCAAGGGCGGCGACCTGGTCATCACCGCCGACGCCAGGATCGACAACCGCGACGAGCTCATCACCGCGCTCGGCCTCGCCCACTGGTCGCACGGCGAGATCCCCGACAGCGAGCTGATCCTTCGCGCCTACGAGCAGTGGGGCGAAGACTCCCCGAAGAGACTCCTCGGCGACTTTGCCTTCGCCATCTGGGACGAGCGCCGGCAGACGCTCTTTTGCGCGCGGGATCATTGCGGCGTCAAGCCGTTCTACTATTACCAGTCGGCCCGGGCCCTGCTCTTCGCTTCCGAGATCAAGGCGCTCCTCAGTACGCGGGAAGTTCCTCGCCGCCTCAACACGGTGAGGGTCGCGGACTACCTTGCCGGGATCCTCGAAGACCGGACGAGCACCTTCTATCGAGACGTCGTCCGCCTTCCGGCCGGCCACAGCATGACGGTGCGCGGCCGGGAATCGCGAGTACAGCCCTATTGTTGGCTGGACCCGTCCCGCGAAATCCGGCTGCGAAGCGACGACGAGTACGCTGAGGCGTTCCGCGAGCGCTTCACCGAAGCGGTCCGTTGCCGGCTGCGCAGCGCCTTCCCGGTGGGGAGCTTGCTGAGCGGCGGACTGGACTCGTCTTCCATCGTGGGCACGGCGCGGCGGGTGCTCGCAGAGGACGGACGTCAGTTGCACACCTTCTCGGCGATCTTTCCGGGATTGCCAGAGGCGGATCTTCCGAGGATCGACGAGCGCTCCTTCATGGAGGCCGTCCTGGCCATGAGCGGGCTCACGCCTCACTATGTCCACGCTGACCGCCTGAGCCCCTTGATCGATCTGGACCGGGTCTTCTGGCACGAGGACGAGGCGTGCCTCGCCCCGAACCTGTACATGCACTGGGCGCTCTACCGCGCGGCGCATCAACAGAGTGTCCGCGCCCTGCTCGATGGCGTCGACGGTGACACCACGGTTTCCCACGGGCTGGACTATCTGAGCGAGCTGGCTGGGGCCGGTAAGGTGAGGACCTTGGGCCGAGAGGTCATGGCGCTCTCCAGCCGCCACCATGCCTCGCCGCGGAGAATCCTCTGGCAGTTCGGTCTCGAGCCTCTGGTGCCCGAGCCTCTGCGGCGGGTCTGGCGCGCGGTGCGCGGGCGCACCGGCCCATCGTGGGGACGCAACACCGCCATCAATCCCGTCTTCGCCCGGCGCGTCGGCCTCACCGAACGCGTTGACGGCTTTCGAAGGAATGGGCACACGGCGGCGCGCACGGCACGGGAGAGCCACTGGCGTGGCCTCACGTCGCCGTTGCTTCCCTACGCGCTGGAGGTCGGCGACAAGGCCGCGGCAGCGTTCTCGCTCGAGCCGCGCTACCCCTTCTTCGATCGTCGGCTGATGGAGTTCTGCCTGGCGCTGCCCCCCGAGCAGAAGCTTCACCAGGGGTGGACCCGGGTGGTCATGCGCCGCGCGATGGACCAGATTGTTCCCGACGGAGTCCGCTGGCGGGTCGGCAAGGCCGACCTCAGCCCGAACTTCAAGCGTCGGCTGTGGGACCACGATCGCGATCTTCTGGACGACGTGATCTTGAACGATCCGCGGGTGATCGAGGACTATGTCGATGTCGCCGCCCTACGTGACGCGTATCACCGCTACGCGGCCCAGCCGATGGCCGAGGATGCTGCGCTCACCGTCTTCAGCGCAGTCACCCTGGCCCTCTGGCTCCGGCGGACAGGCCTGGCCGCCTGAGCACCGCGAACCGTCAAGGAGGTGGGAAGGAAGCAGGCGCGCGTAACGCCGGCCCCTTCGGGGCCGTCGCGGGAAGTGAGGAACACGTTAACGTTCGAGATCGACACAATGGAGGATCACGAGGCATGCCGACTCAGAAGAGCGAGAAGAAGGTCTACGTCACGCCCGAGCTGATCGTGCACGGCACCGTGGAAGAGATCACGGCGGAGCAGAACAAGACTCTTGGGCTGTCCGACGGGTTCCTGTTCCAGGGCGCGCCGATCACGAACGTCAGCTGAGGACGTCGCCTGGACTTGAGCGGGGTTGCGCCGATAGGGGCGAGATGAGAGGGGTGTATTCGTATGTCGCGTATGGTTTGGGCATCGAGTCCGAGCTGCCCCTGCCGGAGCTTGACGTCGGCGCGGCAGCGCCGGATGTAGTTCTGCGCCTCGGGAAGGTGGATCGAAGGCCCCTGGAGCTGGACACTCGGGGAGACGGCTTCTGGGCGACGGCAGACGAGGCGTGCCGTTCCCTGGCGAACGTAGGGACGTGCCTGGTTCGCCGCGGACGCGAGATCATCGTCGAACCCGTCCCCGGCGCCGACGAGCGGGTGCTTCGCCTGTCCATCCTGGGCCCGGCGTTCGCTCTCTTGCTGCATCAGCGCGGGCGGTTCGTCTTGCATGCGAGCGCGGTGGAGAGCGCGGGCGGCGCCGTCGCGTTCACGGGAGGGTCGGGGTGGGGCAAGTCCACTCTGGCCGCGGCCCTCCACGCCCGGGGATGCGCCCTCGTGGCGGACGATTTGACCGCGATCGCGGTGAGCCCGGGGTGTTCCACCGTGTTTCCCGGGTTTCCCCAGCTCAAGCTCTGGCCGGAAGCGGTGGCGTCGCTGGGAGAAGCTCCCGAGGCACTCCCACAGCTTCACCCGGAGTTCGACAAGCGAGCCCGCCGGGTGGTCCAGGGATTTTCCCACCAACGCCTCCCGCTGCGACGCATCTACCTGCTCGGCGAAGGTCCGGGCCCGACGATCGAGCCGCTACCGCCTCACGAGGCGTTGATCGCACTCATGCCCCACTGGTATGGCTTTCGATTCGGCGATCGCTTGCTCCAGGTCGGTGATGCCGCGGCCTCGCACTTCCAGCAGTGCGCGACGCTCGCGAACAGCGTGAGCGTCCACCGATTGGTCAGGCCTCGGCAGCTCCGGGCGCTCGGCGACGTGGCGCGCCTCGTCGAGGAGGACCTGGCGCGAGAGCGCGGCTCCGACGACGCGCTCACTTTGAAGACCGCCGGCGTCGATTCCGCGCCGGGGCCGCGAACGCCTTGAGACTCCCGCGTGCTCGCGCGATCGCCCAATTGCGCCGGACGTTGCGGCTCGTTTGGCAAAGCGGACCAGGCTGGACGGTGGCCAGCCTGGCGCTCCTGGTCGTTCAGGCCGTGCTCCCGCTGCTGACGCTCTATCTCATCAAGCTCGTGGTCGATGCGGTGGCCGTGGCGATTCCCGACAAGGGCGTCGCCTTCGGACCGGTGGCGGTGCTCGTCGGTCTGGCCGGCGCGGTGGCCCTGGTGAGCGCCGTGTGCCGGTCGCTCGCGGGGTTCGTCAGCGAGGGGCAGGCGCAGGCGGTCACCGACCACATGCACGACATTCTCCACGCCAAGGCCGCCGAAGTAGACCTGGAGCATTACGAGAACTCGCAGTACCACGACACGCTGCAGCGCGCGCTCCAGGAAGCGTCGTTTCGGCCGACCCACATCCTCAACGGCCTGATCCAGGTCGCGCAGAGCGGCATCGCCCTCCTGGTGATGGCCGGGTTGCTCTTCTCGTTCCATTGGGGCGTCGCGGTCATTTTGTTCCTGGCGGCCGTTCCCGGAGTCATTCTGCGCGCCCGATACGCCGGCCAGAGCTATCGCTGGCAGCGTCAGCACACGACGACGGAGCGCCGGGCCTGGTACTTCCACTGGCTGCTCACGGGGATCGTCCACGCCAAGGAGGTCCGGCTCTTCGGTCTGGGGCCCCTGTTCAGGCGCCGGTTCCGTGACACGCGCACCCAATTGCGCCGTGAACGACTCAGGCTCTCGACCAAACGTTCCGCCGCCGACCTGGCGGGCCAAGCGAGCCTGATCCTCGCGGTCTTCGGAGCCTACGCGTTCATCGCCTACCGGGCGGTGCAGGGCGCGATCACCATCGGCGACCTCGTGATGTACTACCAGGCGTTTCAGCGCGGCCAGGACTTTCTCCGGGAGATGCTGACCGGTCTCGCCGGTCTCTACGAGGACCACCTGTTCCTCCGCAGCGTCTACGAGTTCCTCGACCTCGATCGCAAGGTCCTCGAGCCGCCGGCTCCCAAGGCCGTTCCCCGGCCCATGCGCGCCGGCATCGTGTTCGACCACGTCAGCTTCCACTATCCGACCGGCACCCGGAAGGTGCTGCAGGACGTCTCGCTGACGATTCGTCCGGGCGAGAGCGTGGCGCTGGTGGGCGAGAACGGCTCGGGGAAGACGACCTTGATCAAGCTCTTGTGCCGTCTGTACGACCCGACGGGGGGAACGATCACCGTCGACGGCATCGACGTCCGAGAGTTTGCGACCGCCGCGCTGCGACGCGAGATCGGGGTCATCTTCCAGGACTATGCCCAGTACCAGGTGACGGCCAAAGAGAACATCTGGTTTGGCGACGTCGAGGCGGCCACCGATCACGATCGGATCGTCGCGGCGGCGCGCCGCTCGGGCGCCGACGAGGTCATCAAGGGATTGAAGCACGGCTACGACACCGTACTGGGCAAGTGGCTCGAGGACGGTGAAGAGATCAGCATCGGCGAATGGCAGAAGGTGGCGTTGGCGCGTGCGTTCATGCGCGACGCGCAGATCGTCGTGCTCGACGAGCCGACCAGCGCGCTCGATGCCAAGGCCGAATACGAGGTGTTCGAGCAATTTCGACGGCTGGCCGAAGGCCGCACCACCATCCTCATCAGCCATCGACTCTCGACGGTCAAGATGGCCGACCGCATTTACGTGCTCGGCGACGGGCGAATCGTCGAAAGCGGCACTCACGACCAGCTGGTGCGCGAGGGCGGCCGATATGGCCGCTTGTATGAAACCCAGGCTCGACAGTACCGCTGACGCGGTGTCGGGGCTCCGGAGCATGCGAATGGATCGAGAACCGGCGGGCGAGGTGCTGCTCCACTGCCTTGGCGTGGGGACCGGCGACCGGCGCGCCCCATTGTCGGACCGCGAGTGGGACGACGCGGTTCAGGAATCGGCCCGCCAGGGCATCACGCCGCTGCTCTACCGCCGTGTCCAGGCGCCGGGCCGCCGCGCCGATGTTCCGCCGCGCGTCGCCCGGCGGTTGCGCGAGCTAGCGATCGGGAGCGCCGTGAAGAGCTTGCGACTCTACCGCGAGCTCGCCGAGGTGCTCGGCGCCCTCCGTCGTGAGGGCATCGACGTCATCGTACTCAAGGGCGCATATCTGGCGGAGATCGTCTACGGTGACATTGCCCTCCGGCCGATGACCGACGTCGACCTGCTCGTCAGGAAACGTGACCTCGCGAGAGTCGAGGCGAAGCTCTTCGCGATGGGCTATGCCCAGCGGCGGCAGCCTCACCGGGACGACGACTACTCGACGTGCCAGCATCTGCACCCGTTGACCAAGGCGGGCGGACCTCCGATCGAGATTCACTGGACCATCGAGAGCCCGACGGAGCCGTTCGCGATCGACGTCGAGGGGCTCTGGGGGCGCGCCCGACCGGCCACGGTCGCCGGCGTCGACGTGCTGGCCCTGTCCCCGGAAGACCTGCTCCTGCACCTGTGCCTGCACACGGCCTTCCATCACCAGCTCGCACTCGGGCTGAGAGGCTGCTGGGACATCCTGGAGACGATCCGGCATTGCGGGAACGCGATCGACTGGGAGCAGGTTCAGCGGCGCGCCCGCCGCTGGGGGGTGGAGAAGTACGTCTACCTCATGCTCCATCTCGCCAAGGAGCTCCTGGGAGCGACCGTCCCGGCGCAGGCGCTGGCCGGCGTCGGGCCGAGTGGTCTGGAGCCGCGGCTCGTCGCGTTGGCCCGGGCGGAGATCCTGGGTCAGACCGCCGCCATTTCCGTGTCGGCGCGGTTCGCGCAGATGTGGGGATCGAGCCGGATTCGCGAGAAGGCGTCGCTGGCAGTGAAGACCGTGTTCCCGGCGAAAAAATCTCTGCGTCGCATGTACCCGGCGTGCCGGGATCCCCGATGGCTCTATCTCTACTATCCCGTACGCTGGCGAGACCTTCTGCGGAACTATGGGCTGTCAGCCTGGCGGATGGCTCGTCGAGACGAAAGGGTGACGGCCCTGGTCCAGCGAGAGCACGAGCGCGCCATCCTGATGGACTGGCTCAAATCCGCCTCACTGTGAGGTCCGCACCTCCCGCTCCTTGAGGTTCTCGACGCCCGCATCCTGGTCCATCGGGAAGCGGTCGCCGAACTCGAACATGTCGTCGTGCTGGAAGCCGTCGTAGTGCCGGATCTCCCACCAGTTGTGATCCAGATCCTCGAGACGGCGCCCGGTCTAGCCGCCGTAGCCCAGCCAGACGAACAGTCGGCCGGGCGGGAACGGCACGCCCAGGCCCTTCTCGAAGAGCCCATAGACGAATCCGAACCCGGCGAGGCTCAGGACGATGCTGATCGGCCAGCGCTCGCGGGCGGTCCTCAGATAGAGGACGGTCGTGAGGAGCGTGGCCAGCGAGAAGCCGAGGAGCCAGATCGCGACGTACATCCCGAGGACCCAGCCGCAGATCGCGGCGGTGCGGCGCGTCGTCTCGCCCGGCGGGGCGGCGGCTTCGTCCCGGTCGCCGCGCGCGTCGCGCCGCCGGCTGGAGAGCTCGGTCGCGAGATGGACGATCGCGAGAATCAGCGCGGCCGTGGTGATGGTCCACGGGAAGAGCCCGGCGCGCACGTCGAAGCGACGGCTGAGCCAGAGCGCCGCGGCGAACAGGATCACCAGACCCAGATTGAACGCGGTGGCGCCGTCGAGCCGCCGACCGGCCGCGGGCGCCGGTGGCGCATCCGGCCCGCGTGACGCGCGTCGACCCCGACGCTGTCTCACGATCGGAACGACCAGGCCGATCGCCATGACGCCGAAGATGATCAGCACGCCCGGGCGGAGGAGCCAGGCCGCGCCGTAGTTGTCGGTGGAGAGAAAGAGGCGGTTTTCGGCCAGCGGGCCGAGGACCAGACCGAGGAGCAGGGGAGGCCGCGGCCAGTCGAGCTTCGCCATCACCCAACCGAGCGCGCCGAACGCCAGCACGACGCCGAGATCCTCGAAGACGTTCTTCTCGGCGAAGGCGCCGACGTAGACCAGGATCATGATGAACGGCACGATCAGCGTGCCGCGGATCTGCGTGATCCGGGCCAGCGGGCCCATGAAGACCAGACAAATCGCAACGGTGATGATGTTGGAGATGACGATGGTCCACACCATCGCCAGCGTCACGGCCAGATGCCCCTTCGGCGCCGGCATCAGCATGGCCGGCCCGGGCACCAGCCCCTGGACGAAGAAGGCGCCCATGAGAATCGCGGTGGCCACGCTGGCCGGTACGCCGAAGGCTACCGTGGTGACCAGGCTGCCACCGAGCGACGAATTGTTGGCCGCGCCGGGACCGAGCACGCCCTCCACGGCACCCTTGCCGAACCGTTCGCGACCCGCGGAGCTCTGGACGGCGTGCGCGTACGCGAGCCACTGGGTCGTCGCCGCGCCCAGACCCGGGATGATCGAGACGAACGTGCCGAGCGCGCTGCATCGAATCACGAGCAGCCAGTGCCGGAAGGTGTCGCGCACCCCTTCCCACACGCCGCCGACCCGGCCCACGTCGAGCTTCGCGATGCTCGATCCCGCGACCGCCATCTCGATCAACTCGGGAATGGCGTAGAAGCCGATGGTGACCGGGACGAGCCCGACGCCGTCCCAGAGGAAGAGCTGGCCGAAGGTGTAGCGCTGGATACCGGTGACCGGATCGAGGCCGATCGTGGCCAGCCACAGGCCAAGGCCGCCGGCCAGCAAGCCCTTCACGGGCGCTTCGCCGCTCAGCGAGGCGACGAACGTGATGCCGAGCAGGGCCAGCATGAAGAACTCGGGCGAGCCGAGGGTGAGCACGAGCGGGCGCACGATGGGAATCGCCAGCCCGAGGACGAGCGCGCCGAACACGGCGCCGACCAGCGAGCTCATCATCGCCGCCCCGAGGGCCCGCCCGGCCTCGCCGTTCTTCGCCATGGCGTGGCCGTCCACGATGGTGGCGGCGGTGGTCGGCTCGCCGGGAATCCCGAACAGGATGGACGTGATGTCGCCGGTGGTGGCGGTGACCGCCAGCATCCCCAGCAGGAAGGCGAACGCCTCGACCGGCGTCATTTTGAAGACGAACGGCAGCATGAGGGCGAGCGTCGTCGGGCCCCCGAGCCCGGGCAGGAGACCCACGACGAATCCGAGGACCATGCCGACCAGCATCAGCCCGAACGTCGGCCACGCGAAGACCTGGACGAGCCCCATGACGCTGGCGTGGAGAAAGTCGGCGATCGGCGGGTCTCCTTCCGCCGGGGATGCTACCACGCGGCCGCTTGACAGGACGGGGCGCGCCGGTTACATAACGAACGTTAGATAGGCATGGCCGCCACGATCGTCGCGACGCACGAGCGCGCCACCGCCGCCGAGCGAATCCTGCGCGCGGCGGTCGCTCTCTTCCGCGAGCGCGGCTACCACGGCAGCTCGATGCGCACGCTCGCGCGCGCGCTCCGCATGGAGGCGGCGAGCCTCTACTATCACTTCGCGTCCAAGCAGGAGATCCTCTTCGCGATCCTCGACCGCACGCTCGACGATCTCCTCGCCGGCGTGGGCCGCGCGGTGGCGTCGGCGGACGGCCCCGAGGCGCGGCTGCGGGCGGCCGTGCGCTTTCACGTGCTCTTCCACACCGACAGCCAGCACGAGGCTTTCTTGAGCCACAGCGAGCTGCGCTCGCTGACCCAGGCCAACCTTCGTCTCGTCCTCGCCCGTCGCGACGAATACGAGCGCGTGTTCCGTGGCCTCCTCACCTCGGGCGTCCGCGCCGGCGTCTTCCAGGTGTCCGACGTGAGGCTGACGGCCATGGCGATCCTCACCATGTGCACCGGGGTCGCGACGTGGTTTTCGGACGGCGGCCGGCTCGCCCCCGAGGCCATCGCCGGCCGCTACGTCGAAATGATCTCGAAGAGTGTCAAACGTTGAGCGAAGGGACCTCTCATGACCGAGGACAGAGCGTTCAGTGACAAGGTGGAGGCGCACGAGGCGCCGAAGATGCCGGCCGAGTATCAGGCGCTGCTCAAGCGCGTGCTCCGGATCCAGGCCGATTGCGAGATCGGCGGCCCGCATCTCTACGTGAGCCAGTGGCTGCTGGCGGCGCCGTCGGCGGACGACCAGTGGATGCTGGCCAAGGTCGCCGGTGAGGAGATCGACCACTTCCGCAAGATCAACCGGCTCCTCAACGAGCTCGGGGAGGACGCCTCCGACCTGATGTACGTCGAGAAGTCCCGGCGCGATCTCGAGGCGTTCCGGCAGGCGATGCCGACATGGGCGGACGTTGCGGCGTTCGGCTTCCTCATCGATCGCGTCGGCCAGTACCAGCTGGAAGAGTTCGTCGGCGGCTCGTATGCGCCGCTCGATCGCGCGCTCCCGAGAATCCTCCAGGAGGAGAAGACGCACGTGGGCTACGGCCACGTGAAGCTCCGCGACATGGTGCGGACCGAGGAGGGCCGGGCCGAGGCCCAGGCGGCGCTCGACCGGTGGTATCCGCGCGGGCTCGACATGTTCGGTCGCGCGAACTCCAGGCGGGCCGCCCGCTATCAGCACTGGGGACTGAAGCGCCGGTCGAACGAAGCGGCGCGGACCGAGTACATGGCCGAGGTGGCGCCGCTGATCGAGGGGCTCGGGCTGACCATCCCCGACGCGAGCTCAGGCCGCCACTTCCGTTGAGGCGAGCTGTACGATGGCGGCTGGGGCCCCGCCGTCCGAGGCGAGCCTATGAATGGAGGGCCGATCGTGACCGATGTCAAGCGCGCCATCCGCGACGTGGTGATCGCCAACCGAATCCTCGCGCACGAAGGAGTGGTCGACGCGTACGGTCACGTGAGCGTGCGCCATCCGCGCGACCCCACCCGGTACCTGCTGTCGCGCTCGCTCGCCCCCGGGCTCGTCGAGAGCGGCGACGTCATCGAGTTCGATCTCGAGGGCAAGGCCGTCGACGGCGACCCGCGCCCGCCGTACCTCGAGCGGTTCATTCACGGGGCGATCTACGAGGCGCGACCCGAGGTCCAGGCGGTGGTGCACGCCCACGCCGAGGCGGTCCTGCCGTTCACCATCTCGACGACCGCGCTCCGGCCGGTCGTGCACATGGCAAGCTTCATCGGTGCGCGCCTCCCCGTCTGGGACATCCGCGACAACTTCGGCGACAACACCAATCTGCTGGTGGTGAACATGGCGCAGGGGCGCGATCTGGCGCGCGGTCTTGGCGGCGAGCGCGTCGTCCTGATGCGGGGGCACGGGTTCACCGCGGCCGCACGCTCGCTCCCCGAGGCGATCCGGATCGGGGTCTACATGCCGGTCAACGCGCGGGTGCTCGCCGAGGCGCTGCGCCTCGGCGAGGTCAAGGCGCTGTCGCGCGGTGAGATCGAGGCGCACGCGTCGATGAGGCCCGACGACCCGGCCATGTGGCGGGCGTGGGAGTACTGGGCGATGCGGGCGGGCTGCGGAGACCTGCTCACCGCCCGGACCTGACCGGAGCGACCGGCGCCAGCTCGTAGAGCCGCCGAGTGTTCTCGCAGAGGATCTTGCGCTTCGACTCCACGCTCAGGTCCTCACGAGTGGCGAGCTCGTGGATGTTCGCGGGGTAGTCATGGTCCCAGTGGGGCACATCGCTCGCGTAGAAGATGATGTCGTTGCCCAGCCGGCGGACGACCTCGGGCACGGATTTTTCGTCACCTTCCGCGGCGAAGAAGAGCTGCCCGGATCGTAGGTAGTCGCTGGGCTTCCTCCGGCAGAGCGGCGCTTCGACCTTGCGCTTCGCCCACTCCTCGTCCATGCGGTCCATCCAGAACGGGAGCCACGAGCACCCGGCCTCCATGAAGCCGATCCGGAGGCTCGGATACTTCTCGGGCACGCCCTCGAAGATCATGCCGGTGAGCTGGATCATCTGCGCCACCGGATGCGACAGCGTGTGCACCTCGATGAACTTGTCGAAGCCGTCGGCGCCGAAGAAGTGCGGGCCGCGCACGGTCGCGTGGCACGCCACCATCGATCCGAGCCGCTCGGCCTCCGCGTAGATCGGGTGGAATTCGGGGTGTCCGAGCGGCAACCGGAGCCCGACCGCCGGCGCGAAGGCGCCCGACATGCCGAGCTCGGTGACCGCGCGGCGAAGCTCCTTCACCGCCTCGGGCACGTCCTGGAACGGGAGCAGGGCGACGGCCCTCAGGCGCGGGCTCGCGGTGAGGAACTCCTGGTGGACGAAGTTATTGTAGGCGCGGCAGAGCGCGACCGCGAAGTCGGGCTCGCGAACCCAGCCGATGGCGAGACCGCCGGTCGGGTAGAGGACGGCCGTCTCCATGCCGCCGTCGTCCATGATGCGGAGCCAGCTCTTCGCGTCGTTCACGCTGCTCCCGAGCTGCCCGCCGAGGGAGCGGTCCCACCCGTCCTCCGGGTAGTAGGAGCGGCGACCGGCCCAGGCGCCGCGCTCGCCGAGCTTGCCTTCGAGATAGGGGCGGAGCTGCTCGGTCGACTCGGTGATGTGGCCGTCGGCGTCGTTCACGGGGAACTCGACCATCGCTCCCTCCTCAGGGCCTTGACAGCTCCATCCCGCGCCCGGTATCTAGCGGTCAGCCCTCCGATGCCCCAGGGCCGCGCCACCCGGATTCTGGCCGACGTGATGGGCAATGGCAAGCCGTACCGACCGAGGAGGAACCGAGTGATGAGTGCCGCGAAGGTGTTCATTTTCGCCCCCGTCGACGAAGCGCGCGACAGCCACAAGAGGCTCGAGGCCGAAGGGTGCGAGCTGCGTCTGGGCAAGGCCTCCTGGGACACGCCGCAGGGCAACAGCGAGCCCGAGCTGATCCGCATGGCGCAAGGGACCCACGCGCTCATGGGGACGTCCATCCGCAACGTGCCCATCAGCCGGAAG
This sequence comes from Binatia bacterium, assembly GCA_035635995.1. Classification (GTDB taxonomy): domain Bacteria; phylum Methylomirabilota; class Methylomirabilia; order Rokubacteriales; family CSP1-6; genus AR31. The sequence goes on from DASPZZ010000297.1 coordinate 58,737, forward strand.
ATCATGGAGAGCTCGCCCGATCTCCGGATCGTCGCCAAGTACACGATCGGCGTCGACGACGTGGACGTCGAGGCGGCGACCGACATGGGGATCCTGGTCTGCCACGGTCCCACCGAATCGAACTGGGGCGGCGTCGCCGAAGGCACGGTGACGGCCATGCTCACCATGCTGAAGAAAGTCCGTGAGCGCGACCGGCACCTCAAGGACGGCGGATCGTGGCGGGACCCGCAGCTGCAGGGGACCTATTTCGGCTCCCGGGCCGACGGCTACACGGGCATCACGATCGGCCTGATCGGTCTCGGGCGAATCGGCAGCCGGATCGCGACCCTGCTGCGACCGTGGAGGATGAGGATCCTGGCGGCCGATCCGTACGTGCCCGAGAGCAAGTTCACGGAGCACGGCGTGACCCGCGTGGATCTTCCGACGCTGCTCCGCGAGTCGGACGTGGTGAGCCTGCACGTCGTGCTGACGCGGGAAACCCGGCACATGATCGGCGCCGAGCAGCTGGCGCTCATGAAGCGCAAGGCGATCCTGATCAACACCTCGCGCGGCCCCTGCGTGCAGGAGCCGGCGCTCATCGAGGCGCTGCTGAGGGGACAGATCGGCGGCGCCGCGCTCGACGTCTTCGAGGAAGAGCCGCTGGCGCTCGACAGCCAGCTGCGCAACCTCGGCGACGCGGTGCTGCTCTCGCCCCACATGGTGTCGTCCAACGTGGGCAGTGGCCTCGGTCCCGGCATCGACTGGGCGACCGAGTCGGTCCTGCGCGCCCTGCGCGGCGAAGTGCCCGACAACGTCTACAACAAAGAGGTGATTCCGCGCTGGGAGCGCCGCTTCGGCGGCAAGAGCGTGTGGTAGCCGAAGCAGAAGGGAGGGGACCGTTATGCCGCACATTCCCTATGTCGATCCAGCGGCGGTGACCGACCCGGAGATCCGGGGCTACCTGGAGCGCGCCCGCCGCGAAGGCACGCCGCGGCCGGAGAGCCAGGCCATCCGCGCCAACAACCCGAGCGTGATCCGCGCCTTCTCGCAGGCGTGGGAGCTCACGTTCCGGCAGGGCGTCTGCGATCACGCCATCAAGGAGCTCTGCCGGGTGTACGTCTCCAAGTCGATCGAGTGCGAATACTGAGGGGTGCAGCGCTCCGTCCAGGCCGGACGGAAGGGGCTGACGGAAGAGAAATACGACGACCTCCTGCACTTCGCCGATTCGCCCAGGTTCACCGAGCGTGAAAAGGTCGCCCTCACGTACGCGAGCTCGATCATCTGGAACGCCGAGCTCGCCGACGAGGCGTTGTGGGCGAAGCTGCGTCAGCACTTCTCGAACCCGGAGCTGGTCGAGCTTGGCTTCTTCATCGCGCTGACCCTGGGGCAGCAGCGGTGGATCAAGACGCTCGGCATCGGGCACCGCGAGGTGCTGGCCGACACGTCCACGGGACTCGCGCCAACGGCGGCGGCCCGAGGGGAAGGTCGCTGAGCGATGGCTGAGGTGCCGGGATGGGAGGGGCGCTACTTCGAGGACTTCAACGTCGGCGACGTCTACCGGTGCCGGCTCGGTCGGACGGTGAGCGAAGCCGACAACACCTGGTTCACCCTGCTCACCTGCAACACGAACCAGATCCACTTCAACGACGACTTCGCTCGGCGGACCGAGTTCGGGAAGTGCCTGATCAACAGCACGCTCACCCTGGCGATCGTGACGGGGATGGGCGTGGCCGACGTCAGCGAGAACGGCGTCGCGCTCGGCTGGGACGAGGTCAAGCTGCCCCATCCGCTCTTCGCCGGCGACACGCTCTACTCCGAGTCACGGGTGCTGGAGAAGCGCGAGTCCCGGTCGAACCCGCAACGGGGCGTCGTCAAGGTGCGCACGCGCGGGATCCAGCAGGAGGGCAAGGTCGTCATCGACTACGTGCGGAGCGTTCTGGTGTGGAAAAAGGCCCATGCCCCCGCGCGCGGTATCTTCCCCGAAGTCACAGAGTGACAGCCGCTAGCCCGCATTATTCACGAACCGCACTGCGCCGTCGGACGGGTGGCCCCAGGGTGTCCCCGGCCCGCCGGGCTCCGTCACCCACTCGCCCGAACGCAGCTCTTCGAACTGCGGGCGGGACTCGGGGGTCCCACTTCC
>DASPZZ010000298.1:0-2943 GCA_035635995.1 Binatia bacterium
GCGATCGTGACGGCCTCCACGATAGCACCTTCCCGGCGGGCTCGGCCGGTCTCGATCGACTCTGTACTTTCATCAATCCGCCGCGCGGGAATCGCGGGCTGGATTTCCGTCCCTTCCGGATGCTCGTCGACTCAACACGCCACGAGTCCTTGATTCTCTGCCAAACGCGTGCGGCGGCATCAGAACACGGGTTCGAATCCCGTCGGGGCCACCACCGAAAATTCACTGGCGCTCTACGATTTCTCGCGATCTTCGGGGGTGGCGCTGGTCACCCCCGAATGCCGCAGAATAACCTCGAATCACCCCACCGAATGACAACGAAATGGCAACGGCTCGGAGTCTGCCTATACCGCACGTCTGAGCACTCGCACTCCGCGTCGTCGCGGAACGGCGTCGACCGTAGTCGAAATCTCCATCACGGGCGAAATGCGCGGTCCTCGCCAGCGGATCGCGGCGCACAAGGCGGCGGGCGCGACCGCGCCAGCGGTCAGCAGCCGGAACGCGGCAAGCGCCGTGCCGAGCGCGAGGACGACGTACGAGACGGCGCGCCATCACAGCGAGAGCTAGCACCGCCCGCCGCGATCGCACGCCGTAGTCGCCCGGCCGCACCTCGCCGACACTCGTGGCGGCGTGCTATCTTGACGGCGGAGTTCCACGGATGCGGTGCCCTCAATGCCAGCACGAGACGCGCGAACGCGCACGCTTCTGCGGGACGTGCGGCGCCTCGCTCGACCGCATCATCGCCTGCCCACGCTGCGCGGCGCTCCAGCCGCGTGGCCAGCAGTTTTGCGACTCCTGCGGCGAGTCGCTCTCGCCGGCCGTCGGCGCACCCGCGAGGCCGCGCGACGCACGCGCCTATACTCCGCGCCACCTCGCCGAGAAGATCCTCACCACCCGGGGCGCGCTCGAAGGCGAGCGCAAGCAGGTGAGCGTCCTCTTTGTCGACGTGGTCGACTCCATGCGACTCGTCGACGGCCTCGACGCTGAAGAATGGCATCGCATTCTCGATCGCGTCTTCGAGATTCTCACGGGAAGCGTCCATCGACTCGAGGGCACGATCAACCAGTTCACCGGGGACGGCGTGATGGCGCTCTTCGGAGCTCCCGTCGCTCACGAGGATCACGCCCGGCGGGCCTGCCACGCCGCGCTCGCGGCGATGGACGAGCTGCGGGCCTACGCGGACACGCTCCGGGCCCGTGGGATTGAGCTCGCGGTGCGGATGGGCATCAACTCGGGCGAGGTGGTGGTCGGGAAGATCGGCGACGACCTGCGCATGGACTACACGGCCCAGGGCCATTCGGTCGGCCTCGCGGCGCGTGTGGAGCAGCTGGCGGCTCCGGGCACCGTGCTGCTGACCGAGACGACGGCTCGGCTCGTCGAGGGGTTCTTCGTGCTCGAAGACGCCGGTCTCGAATCGGTGAAGGGGATGACTGCTCCGATCCGCATCGTCGCGCTGCGCGGGATCGGGCCCGCTCGCACGCGGCTCGACGCCTCGGGCCTGCGCGGCCTGTCCCGGCTGATCGGACGGGACGCGGAGCTCACCTGGCTCGACGGCATCTTCTCCCGCGCGATCGGGTCGGACGGGCAAGTCGTTGGTGTGGTCGGTGAAGCCGGAGTCGGCAAGAGCCGGCTGTGCCTCGAGTTCGTCCAGCGCTGCCGCGCGCGTGGGGTCGCGGTGTACGAGGTCCATTGCCCCGCCCATGCCGCGACGGTTCCATGGTTCGCGATCCGCGATCTCCTGCGAAGCTACCTCGGGCTCGCCCAGGGCGACGAGGTCGAGGCGATCCGGCGGAGCGTCGCGGAACAGCTCCGTGCTCTCGACGCGGGTTTCGCGGACGCCGTGCCGCTGGTCCTCGAGGTTCTCGGGGTCGGCGACGCCGCCGCGCCGGGCCACCCCCTGCCAGGGGTCACCACGGAACTCGCGGGCTTCATGCGACGCTTCTTCCGCCTGCGGAGCGCGAAGCAGCCGGGTCTGGTGCTCATCGACGACGCGCACTGGATGGATCGCGCGAGCGACGACCTGGTCCGGGAGATCGCGGCGTCGGTGCGCGGCACCCGGACGCTCCTGCTCGCGAATTTTCGACCGGAGTACCGGCCGGCGTGGATTGGCGGATCGCACTACCATCAGCTTGCCCTCTCTCCGCTCGGCGACGAAGCCGGCCGCGAGCTGCTGCACGACCTGCTCGGGTCGGACGGCTCGCTCGGCGAGCTTTGCGCCCGCATCCTCGAGCGCACCGGCGGCAACCCGTTCTTCACCGAGGAAGTGGTACAGGCGTTGGCGGGGGCCGGGAGCCTCGTCGGCGAGCGAGGCGCCTATCGTCTGACGGCGCCGATAGAGGCGCTCGCTCTTCCGGCGACAGTGCAGGCGCTGCTCGCCTCGCGCATCGACCGACTCGGCGAACGAGCGAAGCACCTCCTGCAGGCCGCGGCTGTCATCGGCAAGCAATTCGACGAGCCGCTGCTCCGAGAGGTGAGCGGCGTCGTGGACGATCGCGATCTCGACGCGGCCCTCGCGGTGCTCCAGGAGGAGGAGTTCTTGCGCCTCGTCACGCTCTCCCCGCATCCGGAGTACGCGTTCAAGCATCCCCTGATGGGCGACGTGGCCTACCGCTCGCAGCTCGCCGAGCGGCGCGCCCGGCTCCACGCCGCGGTGGCCACGGCTCTGGAGACGCTCCGCGCGGATCGGCTCGGCGAGTACGCGTCACTCATCGCGCATCACTGGGAAGCCTCCGGAATGCGATTCGAGGCCGCCCGCTGGAAGCGCCGCGCCGCGCTGAACGTCGCGAACATCAAGGTCAGTCGGCGCCGCCCGCGGCAGACCTAGCCCGCATTATTCACGAACCGCACCCGCCGGGCGGAAGTGGGACCCCCGAGTCCCGCCCGCAGCTCGAAGAGCTGCGTTCGGGCGAGTGGGTGACGGAGCCCGGTGGGCCGGGGACACCC
>DASPZZ010000299.1:0-17745 GCA_035635995.1 Binatia bacterium
GAGGAGACCGGACAGTACCTCGGCCGCCTGGAGCCTGGTGAGGGCGCCAGGGGGCGCAGAGGCTCGCTCGTGATGCTGCCCTGCCGTCGGCACGGGTCGGCGGTCGTCCCCTTCGGAAGGACACTTACTCAAAAGGAGAACGCTATGACCCCCAGTGCTAGCGAACAACGCAGCGAGCAAGCAACTGACAAGACGGCGATTCGTCCGTTTCATGTCAACGTTCCGGAAGCGGACCTTACTGAATTGCGCAGGCGCATCAACGCGACAAAGTGGCCTGAACGGGAAACGGTCACGGACCAATCGCAAGGCGTGCAGCTCGCGACGATCCAGAAACTCGCACACTATTGGGGGACAGAATACGACTGGCGCAGGTGCGAGACGCAACTAAACGCCCTACCGAACTTCATCACCGAGATCGATGGGCTCGACATTCACTTCATTCACGTTCGGTCGAAACACGACAATGCGCTGCCGCTTATCGTCACGCACGGGTGGCCCGGCTCGATCGTCGAGCAGCTGAAGATCATCGATCCACTGACCAATCCCACGGCCCATGGCGCAAGCGCATCGGACGCGTTTCACCTGGTGATTCCGTCGATGCCGGGCTACGGGTTTTCAGGCAAGCCGACCACGACCGGCTGGGACCCCGCCCGCATCGCGCGTGCCTGGGTCGTGCTGATGAAGCGCCTTGGCTACACGCCATTCGTTGCGCAAGGCGGCGATTGGGGTGCGGTTATCGTCGACATGATGGGGGTACAGGCGCCCCCGGAATTGCTCGGAATCCACACCAACATGGCTGGCGTGATTCCACCCGACATTGACAAGGCTGCGCAATCCGGTGCTCCGATACCACCCGGGCTCTCAGCCGACGAGAGACTCGCGTACGAGCGACTGGCCTTCGTATATGCGAAGGGCGTCGGCTACGCCTACCAGATGGGGTTGCGACCGCAGACGCTTTACGGGATTGCGGATTCCCCCGTCGGCCTGGCAGCTTACCTGCTTGATCACGACATGTGGAGCTACGAGCTGATCGCACGCGCCTTTGCCGGACAGCCGGGCGGCCTCACACGAGACGACGTTCTCGACAACGTCACGCTCACCTGGTTGACGAACACGGCGATTTCCTCGGCCCGTCTCTACTGGGAGAACAAGTTCGCCTCCTTTTTCGGTGTCAAGGGCGTCTCCATCCCGGTTGCCGTGAGCGTCTTCCCGGACGAGCTGTATCCAGCCCTGCGGAGTTGGGCAGAGCGGGCATATCCCAGACTCATCCACTACAACAAGCTCGACAGAGGTGGCCACTTCGCGGCGTGGGAACAGCCGAAGCTCTTTTCAGAAGAGGTTCGTGCGGGCTTGAGACCACTGCGCAAATAGCGGAGCAGAGCGCGATGCCCCTCGCTTGGGACGGCTAGCGGGAGTCTAGCCGAACGCCGGGATACACACCAGCGCCCCGGCCACGGGCACCGGGGCGTCGGTGATGCGTTGGGGCCGCCGCGCGCTACTCTTCCACAAACGATCCGCTGAACTTGATCTTCGGGTCAGGGAAAGGAAGGGGACCCCGGGGCCCGTCGAGGCCCCCGATGTCACTAATCGGTCAGATCAGCCGGGAGCCGCGGCCGCTCCGCGACGGTGAGCGAGAGCTCGCGGCGCTGACCATCGCGGAGGATCGTGAGGCGCGCCCGCTGGCCGGGCCGGAGCGTCTTCACCTTCGCGAGATAGTCCTGGTGCGTGCGGACCGAGGTGCCCTCGATCGCGGTCAGGATGTCGCCCCCGACGAGATATTCCTCGCCCTGCACGACCACCGACAGGTTGCCGCCGCGCACGCCGGCGCGGTCGGCGGGGCTGCCGTCGTGCACGATCTCGACGAGGTAGCCCGGTGCCAGCGGCAGCCGGAGAAGCGACGTCACCTGGGCGTCGACCTCACGCCCCTGAAGCCCGAGCCACGGCCGGACGACGCGGCCCGTTTCCCGCAGGTCGCGGAGGATCGCCTTGGCCGCGTTGATCGGCAGCGCAAAGCCGATCGAGTTCGCCTCCTCCGAGATGAACGTGTTGATGCCGACGACGGCGCCGCACCGATCGACCAGCGGGCCGCCGGAGTTTCCGGGGTTGATCGGGGCGTCGGTCTGGATCATCGGCTGCTCGGCGAGGCCCGGCAGGATGCGGTTGAGCCCACTCACGATTCCGCGGGTCATCGTCTGCTCCAGGCCCATCGGGTTGCCGATCGCGACGACCTCGTCGCCCACGTGCAGGGCCGACGAATCACCCAGCCGCGCGACGGGGAGGGCCGAGGACGCTTCGATGCGCAGCAGGGCGAGGTCGGTCACCGTGTCCATCCCGAGCACGCGCGCCGGCGTGCGCGTCCCCGAGTCGAGTGTGACCGACAGCGAGGCGGCGCCGTCGACGACGTGGGCGTTGGTCAGCACTTGCCCGTCGCGCTCGATGACCACGCCGGACCCGACCACGGTCTCGAACCGTCGCTGGGGCTTGACCTTGTTGATCTTGGTCACCTGGATCGACACGACGCTTGGCGAGACGCGCTCGAAGAGAACCGCCATCGACTCGGTGCAGGCCTGCTGCGCGAAGACGGTTTGCGGCATCGCGATCAAGAAGAGCAACGCGAGGACGCGCATCGTAGTGGATCATACACCGGTCGGGTGTACGGCGGGCGGTATAATCGGACGGTGCGCATCGCCCTTCCGCTCCTGCTGACCGTCTCGCTCTTCGTTCCGTCGGGGGCGCCCGCTACCGACCGAGTCGTCGCCGCCACACTCGACAACGGGCTCCGTGTCCTCCTGCTCGAGGATCAGCGCAGCCCCATCGTGTCCTTCCAGGTGTGGTATCGGGTCGGCTCGCGCGACGAGCACCGAGGCGCCACCGGCATCGCGCATTTCCTCGAGCACATGATGTTCAAGGGCACGCCGGCCCACGGCCGCAAGGAGTTCGCGCGACTCGTCGAGGAAAACGGCGGCCAGGACAACGCCTTCACCTCGCAGGACGTCACCTCGTATTTCGTCGACATCGCCGCCGACAAGCTGGACCTCGTGATCGACCTCGAGGCCGACCGCATGCAGAACCTGCTCCTCGATCCCAAGGAGATCGCCTCCGAGCGCGAAGTCGTGATCGAGGAGCGGCGGACCCGCACCGAGGACGATCCGGGCGGGTTCCTCGGGGAGGAGGTCAGCTCCCTCGCCTTCAAGGCGCACCCCTATGGGGCTCCGATCATCGGCTGGATGGAGGACATCAAGCGGATCACGCCGGAGGAGATCCGCGCCTTCTACAAGATCTACTACGTTCCCAACAACGCGCTGGTCGTGGCGGTCGGGGCATTCCGAGCCCCCGAGGCGCTCGAGAAGATCAAGCGTCGCTTCGGGCGGATCCCGCGCGGAAAGGCCCCGCCGCCGGTGCTCGCGATCGAGCCGCCCCAGAACGGCGAGCGGCGCGTGACGGTCAAGAGGCAGGCCGAGCTTCCCATCGTGTACCTCGCCTGGCACGTGCCGAACCAGAAGTCCGACGACGCCGCGACCCTCGAGGTGCTGTCGACCGTCCTCTCGGGCGGGCGCGCGTCGCGGCTCTACCGCGACCTCGTCTACCAGCGCCAGCTGGCGCTCGAGGCCGGCGGCGACTACTCGTACTTCTCGATCGACCCGAACCTCTTCTGGTTCTGGGCGACGCCGATGCCGGGTCGGACGGCGGAGACGCTCGAGACGGAGCTCTCCGCCCACATGGAGCGCCTCAAGACGGAGCCCGTCACCGACGAGGAGCTGGCTCGCGCCAAGAATCAGATCGAGGCCGCGTTCGTCTACCAGGAGGACTCGGTCCACCGGCGCGCCGCGCTCCTCGCACGCTTCGAGCTGATCGGCGGCTGGGCCCTCAAGGAGCCTTTCATGGCGAAGATTCGCGCGGTCACGGCCGCCGACCTGACGCGCGTGGCGCGCGCCTGGTTCGCGCCGGAAAAAAAGAGCGTCGGCGTGCTGTTGCCGAAATCCTGATGGCCGCTCGAGACCCGCTTGGGAGCTCGAGAGACCGTCGTGCCCTCGGACCGGTGGCGGTCCTCGCCGTCGTCCTCCTGGCGGGCGTGCTCGCGTCCGGGCCCACCGCGGCGGCGCCGCTCGCCCACCGGGAGGTCCTGCCGAACGGCATCGTCCTGCTCGTCGCCGAGCGGCCCGCGGTGCCGATCGTCGCGGTCCGCGTCTTGACGCGCGCGGGCGCCGTCTTCGATCCCGAAGATCGGGCCGGGCTCGCCAACCTGACGGGAGCGGTGCTCACGCGCGGGACCGCGAAGCGCACGGGGCCCGAGCTCGATTCGGCCATCGAATTCGTGGGCGGCAGCGTCGAAGCCGCGGCCGGCCGCGACAGCCTCACGGTGTCGCTGACCGCGCAGAAGAAGGACCTGGCTCTGGGATTCGACCTCGTATCGGAGGTCGTCCTGTCGCCGGCATTCCCCCAGGCCGAGGTTGCCCGGAAAGTGGCCGAGATCCAGGCGGCCATCAAGCGCTCCGAGGAGGACCCGGGCACCGTGGCGGCGCGCGCCCTCGGGCGGCTGGTCTTCCCCGGCCATCCCTACGGGCTCCCGGTCGAGGGGACCCAGGAATCCGTGGCTCGGCTCACGCGCGACGACGTCGTCAAGTTCTATCGGGAATATGCGCGGCCCGACACCACGGTCATCGCGGTGGTCGGCGCGATCACCGTGGACGAGGCGCGTCGTGAGGTCATGGCGCGATTCGGATCGTGGGCGCGTCCCGCCGGTCCGCTCCCGTCGGTGGCGCCACCGGCCGCCCCGGCCTCACCGCGCGAAGAGACGATCAAGCGCGAGCTGACCCAGGCCACGCTCATGTTCGGTCGCCAGGCGGTTCTGCAGACGGATCCCGACTACTTCCCGCTGGCCGTCGCGTCCTATGTGCTCGGGGGCGGCTCCGCGTCGCGCCTGTACGCGCGGGTGCGGGAGGAGTCGGGGCTCGCGTACGCCGTGTACAGCTGGGTCGCGCCGTGGCGCTACGCGGCGTCGTTCGCCGTGACCGCCCAGACCCGGACGGCCGAGGCCCCGAAAGTCGCCGTCATGATCCGCGAGGAGCTCTCCCGGATGGCCCGCGAGCCGGTCGCCGAGCGCGAGCTCGCGCTCGCCAAGCAATACCTCATCGGGAGCTTTCCGCTTCGGCTCGACACCTCGGGTAAGGTCGCCGACTTCCTGGTCGCGGTCGAAGACCGGGGACTGGGGCTCGACTACGCCGATCGCTACAAAGAGCGGATCGCCCGCGTCACCGCCCGCGACGTCCAGCGGGTCGCGGCCAAGTACTTCCCGCCGGCGACCTTCAACCTCGTGATCGTCGCCGAAACCAAGTGAGCGCCGTCGCGGTCACCGGGCTGCTCGTCATGCTCCTGGCCGCACCGCCGATCGTCAGAGCCGCATCGTTCACGCTGGAGCCCCAGCAGAGGACCGACGCGCTCCGGGTGGGCGCCCAGTCGATCACGCGCGACTCGTTCGACGCCGAGTGGCGCGTGGCGGGTGCGTCGGGGGACAGCGTCACGGTGATCACGCCCTTCCACCGGCTCGTCCTGGCAGCCCGCAATGCCGCGTTCAAGAAGGAGCACATGAAGGAGAGCGAACCGGCGAAGCTCCTGCGCGACCAGCAGGACCGGCTGGTGATCTGGGTGAATCTCCACGGGCCGCGGGAGGACTTCGCGCGCTTCTACAGTCCGCGAATCCTCCTGGAGGACCGCGAGATCGAGCCGGCCTTCGTTCAGAACGAGCGCACCGCGGTGCGCACGGATGCCGGCGTGTACCGCGCCCGCTGTGTCTACGGGTTCCCGGTCAAGGAGATGAATCCGAAGGCGCGACTGATCCTGGTCGTTCGCAACCCGGACGGCCGCGACGTCAGCCGCTTCACGATCGACCTCGCGTCGATGCGGTGAGCGCAACGCCGCCCGAGCGGCAGCCGCGCGCGGACGGCATGCGAGCGCACGGCTGGGTCGGGCTCGGCGTCGTCGGCGTCGCCGAGCTGCTCCTCGTCTCGCGCGAGCCGACGGTCGCCGGCTGGTTCACGCCGATCGTGTGGACCGGGTACGTCCTCTTCGTGGACGCGCTGGCCGCGCGCTTCACCGGCCGCTCCTACCTCACGACCAACCGGGTCGAGGGGGTCCTCGTGGCGCTCGCGTCCGTCGCCTGCTGGTGGCTCTTCGAGCTCTACAACGCGCCGCGGTTCTGGCGCGGCGGCGCCGACGCGGCGGGGCTCTGGTGGCAATACCACGGCCTCGAGCCGAATCTCTTCCTGCGACGCGTCGGCTACGACTGGTCTTTCGCGACGATCTTTCCCGCGCTGTTTCTGACCGCAGCCGCCCTGCGCGCGACCGTGTTCCGCGGTGCCCTCGTGACCCCGTGGCGTCCGTCGCCGCGGGTGCTCGGGCTGGCCACCGCCGTTGGGGCGGTGGGCGTCGTCCTGCCGCTCGCGGTCGTGTCCGTGTGGCTCGTGCCGCTCGTATGGGTCGGCTGGGCGCTTCTCTTCGAGCCAATCAATTGCCGTCGCGGGCTGCCGTCGTGGCTCGCCGACCTCGGCCGGGGCGACGCTTCTCGCCTGCTGGGGCTCGTGGCCAGCGGGGCGATCTGCGGCGTGTTGTGGGAGTTCTGGAACTACTGGGCCGGGACGCGGTGGACGTACACGGTTCCGTACCTCGGCGGGATCAAGGTTTTCGAAATGCCGGTGCTGGGTTACCTCGGCTTTCTTCCGTTCTCGCTCGAGGTGTACGCCATGTACCACTGGCTCCGCGGGCGCCTCGGTCAGCCGGCGGTGGAGCCGGTGCTATAATCCGCCCCGCGTCAATCCGAAACCTCACGGAGGATGCCCTCATGAAAGCGATCCGAGTCAATACGCCCGGCGGCCCCGAGGTCCTGCGCTACGAGGACGTGTCCGAACCCACACCAAAGGCCGGGGAGGCCACCGTGAAGGTCGACGCCGCCGGGATCAACTACATCGACGTCTACCAGCGCTCGGGCCACTACAAGCTCGCGTTGCCCTTGACGCTTGGCCTGGAAGCCGGCGGCACCGTGACGGCGATCGGCCCGAACGTGACCGAGGTGAAGGTCGGCGACAAGGTCGCCTACACGGGCGTGCCGGGTGCCTACGCGGAGCATGCCGCGGTTCCGGCCGCGCGCCTGGTGGTCCTGCCGACCGGGGTCAGCACCCGCCAGGGCGCCGCGGCGATGCTGCAGGGCTTGACGGCGCACTATCTTGCCTGCTCGACCTATCCGCTCAAGAGCGGGGACACCTGCCTCGTACACGCGGCGGCCGGCGGCGTCGGGCTGCTGCTCTGCCAGATCGGGAAGATGCGGGGCGCCCGCGTCATCGGCACGGTCTCCACCGAGGACAAGGCCAAGCTCGCGCGCGAGGCAGGAGCCGCGGACGTCATTCTGTATTCGAAGCAGGACTTCGAGGCCGAGGTGAAACGGCTCACCGACGGCAAGGGCGTGCAGGTCGTCTTCGACTCGGTCGGCCAGACGACGTTCGACAAGGGGTTCAACTGCCTGGCGCCGCGCGGGATGATGGCGCTCTACGGCCAGTCGAGCGGCCCCATCGGCCCCTTCGACCCGCAGACGCTCAACGCCAAGGGCTCGCTCTTCCTGACGCGGCCGAGCCTGAACCATCACATCAGCACGCGCGCCGAGCTCCTCCAGCGCTCGGGCGAGCTGCTCGGCTGGATCCGGGACGGCAAGCTCAAGCTGCGCACGGAGTTCGAGTTCCCGCTGAAGGACGCGTCGGAAGCCCACCGGGCGCTCGAGGGACGGAAGACGACGGGGAAGGTGCTCCTCGTTCCGTGAACATCGCGCAGCACCGGGAGGTCTCCGCGCGTCACTAACCCGCATTATTCACGAAGACGGCGCCGCGAGCCGGACGGGGCCTGGCACCAGGGTGTCCCCGGCCCACCGGGCTCCGTCACCCACTCGCCCGAACGCAGCTCTTCGAGCTGCGGGCGGGACGCGGGGGTCCCACTTCCGCCCGGCGGGCCGGGGACACCCTGGTGCCACCCGTCCGACGCCGCAGTGCGGTTCGTGAATAACGCGGGCTAAGGGGACCGGCTGGCGCGCTGCGATCCGGGGTGGCTGGCTCCACTCCGGCGACCTTCGGCTACCGCGACGCCGACGGCTACTACTTCCTGGTCGACCGCGTGAAGGACATGATCAACGCGGTCAAGGAGCGGCGGTCACGGCGTGCCCCGACCGGCAAGACCGTGAAAAAAGTACTCAGGCGACGGGCCGCGCTAGAATAGGCCCGGAGGTAACCATGCGACCAAGAGCTCTTCTGCTCATAGTAGGACTTTCACTCGCATCGCTCCTGCTGCTCGACAATGCGACCGTGTGGGCGCGCGCCGGGAGCGGCGGAAGCCGTGGCTCCCGTTCGTACTCGTCACCGACCACGCCGTCCAGCCCGTCGAGCCCCTCGCGCATGACGACGCCACCGGCCGCTTCGCCCCAGCAGCCCATGCAGCGGCCGGGCATGTTCGGCGGCCTGATGGGAGGCATCGCCGGCTTCGCCCTGGGCGGGCTCCTGGGTTCCATGCTGTTCGGAGGCATGGGCGGCGGTTTCGGCGGCGGCCTCGGGCTCCTCGAGCTCGTGCTGATCGGTGGTGCGGTGTTCTTCCTGTTCCGGATGCTCCGTGGCCGCCAGGCGGCTCGTCCCGAGCCCGCGTACGCTGGCGCCGGTGTCGCCAGCTCGTACGGCTCGAGCGGGCAGGGGTGGTCGACGGGAGGAGGCGGCACGACGGTCGAGGTGCCGCCGAGCGTATCGGACCTCGATCGCGGAATCGGGTACATCCGCGGGATGGACGGGAGCTTCGACCCGATCGGGTTCGCCGACTGGGCGAAGGGGATGTTCACCGACGTCCAGGGTGGGATCGTCAAGCGTGATCTGGGTGGAGTGCAGGACCGCCTCACGCCGCAGGAGTTCGCCCGTCTGCAAGCCCAGTGTGATCAGCTCCGGGGTGCCAGGCGGACCAACCGGATCGAACGGGTGCGGATCGGGCGCGCGGAAGTGACCGAGGCCTGGCAGGAGAGCGGCCAGGACTGGGTGACGGTATATTTCGCCGTCTCGCTCGTGGACTACACGGTCGACGACGCGACCGGCGCCGTGGTAGAGGGGTCGGCGACGCCGGAAGACATCGAGGAGTACTGGACCTTCACGCGGCCGGTCGGCCCGAAGCCCTGGCGGCTGTCGGCGATCCAGACCGCGTAACCGCCTTCGGGGGTGCGCGTTTGAAGCGCGCCTTGAAGTGGCTGGGCGTGATCGTCGCGGTGGTCGTCCTGGTGACGATCGCCGCGGCGATCGCGCTGCCACGCCTGGTCGACACGCCGCGCGTCCAGGCGATGATCGCCGGCAGCGCCACGCAGGCGATCGGGCGCCCGGTGAAGTTCGAGTCGTTGTCCGTTGCTCTGTTCCCGCTGCCTTCGATCGAGCTGCACAAGCTCGAGGTCGCCGACGACCCGCAGTTCGGCACCGCCCCATTTCTCACGCTCGACACGGGTCGGATCTACCTCAAGCTGCGTCCGCTGCTGGCCGGCCGCGTGGAGCTCGGCGACATCACGCTCGAGCGACCGCGCATCGCGCTCATCCAGAGCGCGGACGGACGCTTGAACGTGGCGAGCCTCGCCCCGCCGTCCGAGCCCAAGACCGCGTCGCGACCGGGACGGCCGAGCGGCGGCGGGACCGGCGCCGCCGCCGCCGCGATCGTGTCGCAGGTGAAGATCAACAAGGGCCTCGTCACCTACGTCGCGCGCGGGAAAGGCGCGGCGCCGACTCCGTACCGCGTCGAGGACCTGGACGTCACGGTGACCGGTCAAGGGGCGCAGCTCGGCTTCAAGGGCGCGCTGCGCGTGAAGCCGGGGGATCTCGCGGTCAAGCTCGCGGACGGCCTCGTCACGCTCAACGGCGCCAAGACGCTGCTCGAGGCGCCCGTCCGCGCCCGGGTGAGCATCGAGGGGAAGGACATCGAGCCGCTCGTCGCCGCGGCCGCGGGTCCGAAACCCGAGATCGCCGGGCCGATCAAGGGAGACTTCACCCTCGCCGGAACGCTGGGCGTGCCCCGGGTCTCGGGCAACGTGGAGCTGACGAGCGTGAAGGTGACCCAGGCGAATCAGGCGTGCCCCGAGCCCAAGCAGCGCACTCTCGCCCTCGGCCCCCTGAAGCTCGCCGGCGCCTCGTGGGACGGCGGCCGGTTTCAGAGCCGCCCCGTCACGACCTCCGTCGGCAACGGCACGATCAGCGCCAATCTGACCGCGACGCTCGAGCGAGGCGCGCGCGTGCAGCTCGGTGACCTGACCATCAAGGCGGTGCCGGTCGAGAAGGTCCTGGTGGACTTCCTCTGCGAGGGCTACGCGGTGAGCGGACCGCTCGACCTCACGGGCGCCCTGTCGACCAGCACGGCGGATCTCCTGAACACGCTCGGGGGCTCGGGCCAGCTCCGGATCGGCCCGGGCAAGGTGGTCGGGCCGCAAGCGCTCGCGCTCGTCGGCGTCGTGACGCGCGTGGCCAGCACGGTGTCGTCGGTGCTCGCCGCCGACGTGCCGAAGGCGCTCACGTCATCACCGGTCGACTTCGACTCGATCACCGGGACCTACCAGATCACGAACGGCGTCCTCACCACGCGGGACCTCCTGTACTCGAGCCGCGCCATGAAGGTCGCGATCGCGGGCGAGTATGGCCTCGCGACGGGACGCATGAACCTCGACCTGCGCGTGAATCACGGACGCGGCGACGTGCGGGCGAGCGTCAGCGGGAGCGCGTCGTCGCCGTCGGTCCGGGTGGATCCGTCCTCGCTCGCCGGCGAGGTCAACCGGGAGAAGGTCGAGGGCGGAATCCAGGATCTCCTCAAGCGCTTCCGTCGCTGACTTTCAGGCTCGGCGGGTCGCGGTGAAGCGCCCGCCGCCGAGCTTCCCGTCCTCGACCAGTCCCACGAAAAACGCATGGAGCTGGTCGTACTCCAGATATTGCGCTTCGCCCAGGCGCGCCACCCCGCGCGCGCGCAGGGCCCGGTGCATCTCGAGCCTCTTCCGCACGATCGGCCGCCACTCCGCGGACAGGTCCTCCGCCTCGACCGCCGTGAAGCCGGCGCGCCCGAGCAGCCCGCAATAGCTCTCGAGGGTCTGCAGTGTCGTGGCCGCCATCCACTCCCAGAGCTGCCGGCGCTCCCGATCGCCCAGTCTCGGGTAGGCGATCCAGTCGGTGAAGGCGAGCCGCCCGTCCCGGACCAGGACGCGGTGGCACTCCTCGAGCACCGCGGGCTTGTCGGCGACGTGCATGAGCGCCTCCTGGCTGAGACAGGCGTCGAAGGCGCCGCGCGCGAAGGGGAGCGCCGTCGCGTCCCCGCGGACGACCGTCACGCGCGGCTGGCTCACGAGGCGGTTGAGCCGGGCGGCGCCGGCCGCGCGGCCCGCGTGGAGCTCGAGCGCGGTGACGGTCGAGCCCCGGCGGCTCGCCAGGAACCGGGCGGGTCCGCCGAGGCCCGCGCAGACGTCGAGGACCCGGCTGGTGAGGCCGATGCCGGCCCGGCGCGCCAGAGTGTCGACGGCGGCCAGGCCCCCGTAGTGGTCCTGGTCGAACTCGAAGAGGGCCTCGGCGGTCAGAGGCCCGCCGAGGCCCCGGGCGGCGAGGGCCGCGAGTACCCGCGCGTCGCTGATCGGGTGCTCGTCGTAGAATGCCTTCACGCGCCTGGGGGTGCCTTGAAGCATGGGCTGACGTATGGTAAAAGCAAACCAATTTCATCACACCTTCGGCGAGGGAAGCCCATGGGCAGCGGGAGCAGAGGCGGTCTCGAGGACATCGTCGTATCGACGTCGGACATCTGTTTCATCGACGGACGCGAGGGCCGGCTCGTCTACCGCGGCTACGACGTCAACGACCTCGTCGAGCATTCTTCCTTCGAGGAAGTGATCTTCCTGCTGTGGCACGGCGGGCTCCCGAGCAAGAAGGAGCTCGTCGCGCACACGAAGGCCCTGAGCGCCACCGCGAACCGGCGCCTACCACCGGGGCTCGTCTCGCTCCTGAAGGCGCTGCCGAAGAAGACGACCCCGATGGAGGTTCTGCGCACGGGGGTGTCGGCGCTCTCGGCGTACGATCCGGACGCCGCCGACAACTCCAAGGACGCCACGGCCCGCAAGGCCCTCCGGCTGACGGCCCAGATGCCGACGCTCGTGGCCGCGTGGGAGCGGATCCGCCGGGGCAAGGCGCCGGTGGCGCCGAACCCGAAGCTCAGTCTCGCCGCCAACTTCCTCTACATGATGAGCGGCACCAAGCCGACCCCGCTCGCGGTCAAGACGTTCGACGTGGCGCTCATCCTCCACGCCGACCACGAGTTCAACGCCTCGACCTTCGCGGCCCGCGTGACCGCGGCGACCATGTCGGATCTGCACTCGTCGATCGTCTCGGCGATCGGCGCGCTCAAGGGACCGCTCCACGGCGGCGCCAACGAGCAGGTGATGTTGATGGTCCAGAAGATCAAGTCGCCCGCGAACGCCGACGCCTGGATCCGGAAGACGCTCGCCGATCACGGACGCGTCATGGGCTTCGGCCACCGGGTCTACCGGGTGGAAGATCCACGGGCGAAACACCTGCGCCGACTGGCGGAGGAGCTGGGCAAGCAGGCCGGGAACACGAGCTACGTCGAGATCCTGGACACGGTCGTGCGGGTCGTCGGCGAGCAGAAGCGGATCTTCCCGAACGTCGACCTCTATTCCGGCGCCGCGTACGCCTCGATGGGCATCCCGACCGACCAGTTCACCCCGATCTTCGCGATGAGCCGGGTCGTCGGCTGGGCCGCCCACGTCATGGAGCAGCACGCGAACAACCGGCTGATCCGGCCGCGTGCGGAGTACACCGGCCCGACGCACGCCACGTACGTCCCGGTCGACAAGCGCTAGGGAGGCTGTGCGCGCCGCGTCGCGCGTGAGCCTCGTCATGTGCGTCTTCAACGGGCTCGAGGACACCCGACGGTGCCTCGAGAGCCTGCGCCGCACGACCGAGCCATTTCACCTGGTCGTCATGGACAACGGCTCCACCGACGGTACCGCGGAGTTCCTCGAGCGCTTTCCCTACCCATACCCGCACACCTTCGCGCGGAGCGCGGCCAACGCCGGCGTGATCGCGGCGCTCAACCGTGCCTGGCGGCTCGCCGACACCGAGCTCCTCTGCTTCCTCCACAACGACACGGAGATGCCGGAGCCCGCGTGGCTCTCGCGCCTCACCGACGCGCTCGCCGAGCCGGGGGCCGGCCTGACCGGCCTCTACGGCGCCAAGCGCCTCCGGGCCGACGGGCGCGCCGTGAGCCGTACCATCGTGCACAGTCTCCTCCCGCGGCCGACCGTCCGCGCGCCGTGGGAGGAGGTTGTCTTCGTCGACTCGGTCTGTATGTGCATCTCGCGGGAGCTCATGGATTCGATCGGCGGCTTCGACGAGGGGTACGGTTTCTACCACGGCCACGACCGCGACCTCTCGCTCGCGGTCCTCGAGCGCGGCCGGCGCTGTCTCATCGTTCACGCGCCGTTCGATCACCACGGCGGCCGGACCCGCACGCGCGGCTTCGCCGCGGATCCGGAGCGCGAGCGGGCCGACCTGGCCCTCCGCCGGGCCTCGGTCGCGCGCTTCGCGACGAAGTATCATCATCGACTGCCGGCCGACGTGCGATCGACCCCCCGGCGGATGTCCGACTGGCTCAGGACCCGCCTGCGGTGAGCCCGCTCCGGATCGGCATCGTCGGAGCCCGGTTCTCGGCGGAGCTACACGCTACGAACTACCGGCCGCTCTTGGGCCAGCGGGTCGAGCTGGCCGCCGTGTGCTCGCGCACGCGGGAGCAGGTCGACGACTTCGCGAAGCGTCACGCGATCCCGCGCGTCCTCTACGCCGGATATGTCCCGGCGGCGAGCGGACGCCGCGTCGAGCTGTCGCGGCCATGATTCCCTTCGCGAAGGGCCACGGGCTCGGCAACGACTACATCGTCATCGACGAGAAGGACCTTCGAGCGCCGCTCTCCCGGAAGGCCATCGAGCGGATCTGCGACCGGAACCGGGGAGTCGGCTCGGACGGCATCCTGCTGCTCGTGCCCACACAGCGCGCCGACTTCGGCCTGCGTATCTTCAACCCCGATGGCAGCGAGGCCGAGAAGTCGGGGAATGGGCTCCGCATCTTCGCGAAGTATCTCTGGGACCACGGCCGCGCGAAGAAGGCGACCTTCACGGTCGACACGAAGGGCGGCATCGTCGAGTGTCAGTGTCGCGTGGAGGGCGGGCGAATGGGCTTCGTCACGGTCGAAATGGGGCGAGCGACCTTCCGGGCGCCGGACATCCCCATGAACGGTCCGGACCGTGAGGTCGTCGGCGTGCCCCTCCAGCTGGGAGACGGCACCACACTCGCCGTCACGGCGGTCTCGGTCGGCAACCCCCACTGCGTGACCTTCGTCGAACGGCTCGACGAGGGCGAGTGCCGGCGGCTGGGTCCGCTCGTCGAGCGTCACCCGGCGTTTCCCAATCGGACGAACGTGCAGTTCGCGCGGATCTCAGGGCGCGACGCGCTCGACATCCTCATCTGGGAGCGCGGCGCCGGCTTCACGCTGGCGTCCGGATCCTCGTCCTGCGGCGCGGCATCGGCGGCCGTCAGGAACGGGCTGTGCGACCACGGCCGGATCAGGGTCGGGATGCCGGGCGGCGAGCTCACGATCGAGGTGCGGCCCGACTGGTCGCTCCGCCTCGACGGACCGGTCGAGGCGGTCTATCAGGGGACGCTGTCGGCGGAGTTCGCCGCATCGCTATGAAGCGGATCTGCGTCTTCTGCGGCGCGTCGGAGGGCGGGCGTCCCGCTTACGCCGAGGCGGCGCGGCGCCTCGGCGGCGAGCTGGTCGCGCGGGGTCTCGGCCTCGTCTACGGCGGGTGCGCGGTCGGGCTCATGGGGGTGCTCGCCGACACGGTGCTTCACCACGGCGGCGAAGTGATCGGTGTCATCCCCGAGCCACTCGTCGCGCGCGAGCTCGCCCACTCGGGCCTCACCGAGCTCCGCGTCGTCGGCTCGATGCACGAGCGCAAGGCCACGATGGCGTCGCTCGTCGACGGGTTCGTCGCGCTGCCGGGGGGACTGGGAACCCTGGACGAGACGTTCGAGGCTCTGACGTGGGCGCAGCTCGGCATTCACGGCAAGCCCGTGGGTGTCCTGAACGTCGAGGGCTACTGGGACGGGCTGCGTCGCGTGATGGACCACGCCGTCCAGGAGCGCTTCGTGCGTCCGGAGTACGCGGCACTGCTGCTCTTCGCCGACACGCCGGCCGATCTGCTCGACCGCTTCGCGGCGTGGCGGGCGCCGGATCTGCAGCCCACCTGGGTCGATTCTAACCGGACTTGATCAGCCGGCCCCGCGCCGACCCGCGAGGCGATCGCTTGGCGCTTCGCCTGAGCTTCGCGAGCGCCGGCATGGCGGCGAGCTGCTCCTCGGAAAGCTCGTCCCAGAAGATGCCGGCCGGCTTCGGCCGGCGACGGCGCGTACGGATCGCGCGCTCCGGCGTCACGATGATGTCGAGCGGGACGTCGTGGGCCGTCATCGGAAGGGGCTCGTCGAGCACCTGGAGCTCGTGGACCGAGGTGACGACCGGCGTCTCGTCGTCGGCGACGCCCAGCTCGCGGGCCAGTGCCCACTCGAGGTCGCTGTAGCCTCCGCCCTTCCCGACCCGCG
Organism: Binatia bacterium; assembly: GCA_035635995.1. Classification (GTDB taxonomy): domain Bacteria; phylum Methylomirabilota; class Methylomirabilia; order Rokubacteriales; family CSP1-6; genus AR31. Next base: position 15,693 of record DASPZZ010000299.1, read on the forward strand.
CGCCGGCCGGATTCACGGCGACGCTGCCGGCCACGATGAGATCGATCCGACCGAGCCGCTCGGGCGCAACCGGCACCCCGAACGCGGTCGCGCCCTTGATCGTCGCTGCGTGAGCGAGCTTGCCCTGGAGCTTTCGCGGATCCAGCCGGAGGAAGCAGCGCTCCGCGCGGAGGCGCGGGACGGCCATCACAACCGTCTTGCCTTGCCGAAGAGCGGTCAGCCGCACCGCGCGCTGGGGGGCGTCGGGATTGCACTTGATCCGGCGCGCCGCCTTCCACTCCGGCAGCTCGGCCAACCGGCGCGCCGCCACCTCCGCGCCCGCGAAATTCGGTATCCGGTCGTGAAGGGGCAGGGGAAAGCGGCCGACACGGCGCGCGGTCAGCAGCGCCCAGACACGCTCGCGGATCTCGGGCTTTCCGCTCACGCTCGGCTCTTGGCCACGGCCGGCTCGAGCCGGGCGAGGACGACGGGCGCGCGCGACGCCGCACGCGCGAATGCGCCGGCGAGCTTCACCGCGCACCATCCGCCCGCGATCGCGGCCGCCGATGCCAGTACCAGGGCGAGCGCCGTGTCGGCCGGCGTCGGGAGAGCGTGGCTCAGCGCCGGCAATCGCCCGAGAACGCCACCCGAGACGGCGACCAGGGCCAGGCCGAAGACGACCACGGCGAGCTGCCAGTACCTCCGCGGGTTCGCCATCGTCATGAGCGCCGCCGGAGCGAGCGGGATCAGGCGCAGCGTCAGGGAGCGCCCGGGTGTCGTGCCGTTCCGGCGAGCCATCTCGTGCGCCACCGCGACGGGCGACGTCGGGTCGGCCGCGATCGCCTCCTCGATCGCCGAGGTCGGCTCGAGCAACGCGAAGCCGAGATCCCCGACCAGGATGATCGAGAGCTGCACGACGAGGGCGCCCGCGGCCAGCGCGAACGGAGCGCTCCGGCTTTCCGCGAGACGGGCGACGAGGACGAGCGCAAACGTGAAGGCGAGCGCTCCCAGCACCGCGAAGGTGAACAAGAAGATCGAGCCTCGGCGGAAGGCGGTCTGGGCCGACTGGTCGACGAGGATATAAAAGGTGCCGAGCAGCAGGATCCCCCCGGCAGTGAGCGCGCCCCAGCGCGTCCAGCCCTCGTCGTACACTTCGAGCGCGATGAGCAGGCTGCCGAGATTCGAGACCTGGAAGCCCGCGAGACCGAGCAGGTGGGGCGGGCTCCAGAGGGTCACGTCGAGCCCGAACAGACGGTGCCACAGGTCGTCGATGGGCGCCGCCAGGATGACGATCGCCATGCCCCACCACGCCAGGTGAAAGCCTCGTGTGCCGCTGAGGCCGGCGAGCGCGACGGCGCCCGGCGGCGCCGTTCCGCGTCGCGCTCGCCACGTCTCCACGACGAGGACGCCGAGCGAGATCACGGCGATGGCCGCCACGGCCGCGTAGGTCATGACGTGCGGGGCGATCCAGAACGAGTCGCGCCCGATGACGAGGTGCCAGCGGATGTCCCAGCCCACGCCCCAGGCGCCGACGAGCTTCGCGACGAGCAATGCCCAGAGCGCGCGGCGCCGGAGGGTCATCCGCACGACGTCATGATACACTGCGCGCCGCCGTGATTGCGTCGTGGTGCTGGGACCTCGTCGAGCCGTACCTCAAGCGCAATCTGGTCAATCGCGGCGTCGCACGACCCACCCGCCGGGAGATCCTCGAGGAGTTCGCGCGCGTCTGGCCCGAGTTCACCGCGACCATCGGCGTGCAGGAGCCGTGGGCGGGGACGATCCGCTTCAAGTGGCTCGTGCGCCTGCCCTCGAGCGAGATGGAGCCGCTGCTGGAGGATCCCACGGGCTGGATCGGCGCCCGGTACGGCGGGGGCAAGTTCAAGATGAACCTGCATCACGGGATGCACTTCGTGAGCACCCGGAACTTCAAGCCCGAGGGCGACCCGCGCTGGCGAGAGGAGCCGGCGCTGGATCTGGACGCGTAGGCGGGGACAAGAGAGGGAGAGGGGACAAGAATGCCGAGCGACGAGACGCGACGCTTGTTGAAGCTCTTCGGCGTGGCGGTGACCAGCCT
>DASPZZ010000300.1:0-2570 GCA_035635995.1 Binatia bacterium
GATCGCCTTGCGGACACGCTGCACCCGGCGCTCGCTGTTGGTCACGGTGCCCTCGGACTCGCACCACGCCGCGCTGGCGGGCAGCACGACGTGCGCGAGCTCCGCGGTCTTCGTGAGGAACAGGTCCTGCGCCACCAGGAAGTCCAGGCCTTCGAGCAGGTGCCGCGCGTGGGTCTGGTCGGCCTCGGACTGGAGAGGGTTCTCGCCGATGACGTAGAGCGCGCGCAAATCGCCGCGCTCCATCGCCTCGAACATCTGCGACAGGTGCCAGCCGCGCTCCGGCGGGACCGGGACACCCCACGCGCGATCGAACTTCGACCGGAACTCGTTGTTCTCGACGTGCTGGAAGCCGGGCAGCCGATCGGGTAAGGCCCCCATGTCGCCGCCGCCCTGGACGTTGTTCTGCCCGCGCAGCGGATTGAGCCCCGAGCCGTAGCGGCCGACGTGGCCGGTCAGCAAGGAGAGGTTGACGAGCGCCAGCACGTTGTCGACCGCGTTGTGGTGCTCGGTGATCCCGAGTGTCCAGCAGATCATCGCCCGGCGAGCCCGCGCGTACTCGTGCGCCATCGTGCGAATCGTGGCGGCCGGCACGCCGCTCTCGCGCTCCGCGTAGGCGAGCGTGTAGGGCTCGACTCCCCGGCGATAGTCCTCGAATCCGGTCGTCGCGCTCTCGATGAACTCGCGATGCTCGAGCCCCGCGGCGATGATCTCCCGGCCGATCGCGTTGGCGAGCGCGATGTCCGAGCCCACGTCGAGCGCCGCCCAGAGCTCCGCCCACTGGACAGAGCTCGTCCGTCGCGGATCGACGGCGAACATCCGTGCGCCGTTCCGCAGGCCCTTGAGCAGATGGTGAAAGAAGATCGGGTGCGTCTCGCGCGCGTTCGATCCCCACAATAATATGAGATCGGTCTCTTCACCCTCCTGGTACGAGCTCGTCCCCCCGCCCGCTCCGAATACCGTCGCCAGCCCGGCGACGCTGGGGGCGTGTCACGTACGGTTGCAGCTGTCGATGTTGTTGCTGCCGATGACGCTCCGCGCAAACTTCTGGGCGATGAAGTTCGTCTCGTTCGTGCTCTTCGAGCAGCTGAAGAGACCGAACGCGCTGGGACCGTACCGGTCCACGACCCGCCGCAGGCCGGCGGCGGCACGGTCGAGAGCCTCGTCCCACGTGGCCGGCCGAAGACTTCCGGCCTCGCGGACCAGCGGCTGACTGAGCCGACGATATTTGCGAGACATGCAGACACCCCCCCTTCGGGCTCGGATCGCGTGACACATCGGGAAGCTTCCTGCAAGATGGCGGGGCTTCACTGATGGCCGCGGTTCGGACGATACTATGCTTCCGAAAATATAGTCAAATCGCCGGGTTCACCGCGAAAGGGGCCGAGCGGCATGAGCGAAGGGACGAACGGCGGCCGGGCACAGGCATTCCAGGCGTTGCGCGAGTCCGAGGAGCTCCATCGCGCCACGCTCAGCAGCATCTCGGATGCGGTCTTTCTCACCGACGACGAAGGGGTGTTCACGTTCGTGTGTCCGAATGTGGACGTGATCTTCGGCTACGTGCCCGACGAGGTGCGGGCCATGACGCGGATCAGCCGGCTCCTGGGCGAGGGCCTGTTCGATCGCGCAGAGCTCGCGGCTCGAGGCGAGATCAAGAACATCGAGCGCGAGGTCACGTCGAAGACGGGCGAGCGGCGCGCTCTGCTGATCCACCTCAAGAAGGTCTCGATCCAGGGCAGCACTGTGCTGTATACCTGCCGCGATGTCACCGAGCGCCGGCACGCGGAGGAGGAGCTGCGGGCGGCGCGCCTGGACCTCGCCCATGCCTCCCGGCTCGCTCTGGTCGGCGAGCTGATGGCGTCGATCGCTCACGAGATCAATCAACCCCTGACCTCCATTCTCGGCAACGCGAGCGCCGGGCTTCGCCGGCTGCCCGCCCCCGCGACGACCGACGACTCGAAGGAGCTTCGCGAGATCTTTGCCGACATCCGCGACCAGGGCCTCCGGGCCGGGGCCGTCATCGAGCGGGTCCGCGCCCTGGCCGGCAAGCGGCCGCTCGAGCGGCAGGCGCTCGACATGAACGAGGTCGCCGGCGAGATCGTCGCGCTCGTCCGAGGCGAGGCGCGACGCCGCGGCGTCACGCTCCAGGCCGAGCTGGTGGCATCGCTTCCGCCGATCGACGCCGACCGGGTGTCCTTGCAGCAGGTCATGCTGAATCTGATGCTGAACGGCATGGATGCCATGGACCAGCTGGAGGCCCGAGACCGGCGGCTGGTCGTCAGCACGCGGCGGCTCGACGAGAACGTCGAGGTCGCGGTGAGCGACTCGGGCCACGGCATTCCGGCGGACCGCCTGCCCAGGCTCTTCGACGCCTTCTTCACGACGAAGAAGGAAGGTCTCGGCCTCGGCCTGGCGATTGCCCGCTCGATCGTCGAGGCGCACGGCGGGCGGATCTGGGCCGAGGACCACGGCGGGCGCGGTGCCACGTTTCGCTTGACCTTGCCGGCGATTCCCCTGCACTAGACCAAAGTCCGCTTACGGGGCTCCCTTCGTCCGATGTCCGACGACCGCGA
>DASPZZ010000301.1:0-4959 GCA_035635995.1 Binatia bacterium
GGTCCTTGTTGAAGTCGTGGCTCGAGGGGTCCTGCTCGTACCAGCTCCCGCCGCCGAAGCGGAGGTGCTGCTCCTTCGCGAGCTTCTCGCCGGGCGCCAGCTTCGGCGCCGCCGAGACGGGCCGCGCGTTGAAGCCCGCGGCGCCCATCGTCGCCAGGCCTGCCGCGACTCTCAGAAAATCGCGCCGGCCGACGCCGACGGCGGCGAGACGCGTGGCCAGCAGGTCGATCTGGCCGTCGGAGATACGAGGAACTCGCATGAGCGGGTCTCCTTGCTATTTCAGTTTGGGGTCCAGCGCGTCTCTGACGCCGTCACCGAAGAATGTGAAGGAGAGCATGGTAATCGCGATCGCGATCGACGGGAAAACGCACAGATGCCAATAGGACCGGATGTACTGCTGCCCCTCGCCCACCATCTGGCCCCACGACGGCGTCGGCGGGTTGATCCCGACGCCGATGAACGACAGCGCGGCCTCGGTGAAGATCGCCTCGGGAATCCCGAACGTCACCGCCACGACGATCGGCGTGAGTGCGTTCGGCAGGATGTGGCGCACGAGCAGGCGGCGGAACCCGGCGCCGAGCGCCCGGGCGCCGTCGACGAACTCCTTTTCCTTGATCGCCAGCACTTGCGCGCGGGTCTGGCGGGCGATCCCGACCCATCCGGTCAGCCCGATGGCGATGAAGATGTTCGTGAGCCCGGCGCCGAGCATCGACATCAAGAGGATCACGAACAGAAGACGCGGAAACGCATACATGACGTCGATGAACCGCGTGAGGAATATGTCGACCCGGCCGCCGAGGTAACCCGACAGCGCGCCGATCGGCACGCCGATCAGCACCACGATCACCTGGGCGCCGAGCCCCACGAGCATCGACACGCGCGCCCCGTAGATCATCCGCGACAGGAGATCGCGACCGAGCTGGTCGGTGCCCAGCGGGTAGTCGCGGGACGGCGCTTCGTTGAGCCGGCCGAAGTTCGACTTCGTGTACGGGAGCGGCGCCAGGAAATCGGCGAAGATCGCGACCAAGCAGAGCAGCGCGATCACCACGCCGCCGGCCACCGCGAGACGATTGCGGCGGAGCCGGCGTACCCCGTCCCGCCAGAGACTCGAGGACCGGACCCGCGTCTCCTCGACCGGAACGGCGACGGCGATCGCGGCGCGGCTCACCTCAGTACCGGATCCTCGGGTCGAGGACTCCATAGAGGAGGTCGACGACGAGATTCATGACCGCGAGGAAGGCGCCGTAGGTCAGCACGACCGCCATGATCATCGGGTAGTCGCGGCCGGTCATCGAGAGGACGAAGAAGCGGCCCATGCCCGGCACGCGAAAGATCGACTCGACGAAGAACGAGCCGGTCCCGACCGCGGCGAACATCGGGCCCAGAAGAGTCACCACGGGGATAAAAGCATTCTTGAGCGCGTGCTTGAAGATGACGGGTATCTCGCCCAGCCCCTTGGCCCGCGCGGTCAACGTGTAATCGGCGCGAATGACCTCGAGCATGCTCGCGCGCGTGAACCGCGCGATGATCCCCATCGGGGCCAGGGCCAGCGCGATCGTCGGGAGCACCCAGTTCCGCGGGGAGTCCCAGCCGCCGGTCGGGAAGAGGGGCACCACGAACGAGAACAGGATGATCAGGAAGACCGCGAGGACGAAGTTCGGCACGGCGACGCCGACCGTCGCGACGCTCACCGACACGTAGTCCCAGGCTCGGTTCTGGTAGATCGCGGCGAGGATCCCGAGCGTCAAGCCACCGACGATGGCCAGCGCCAGTGCCATCGAGCCGAGCAGGAGCGAGATCGGAAACGTGTCGACGATGATCTCGCGGACGGTCCGCGTCTTGTACACGAACGAGTTGCCGAAATCCCCCTGCACCGCCTTGCCGATGAAGATTGCGAATTGCTGGTAAAGCGGCCGGTCGAGGCCGTAGTGAGCGGCCAGGTTCTTCTGCGCCTCCGGCGACAGCGGGTTGGCGCCCTCCGCGACCGGGTCGAGCGGGCTTCCCGGTGTGGCGTGCATCACGAGAAACGTGACGAGCGCCATCGCCAGCAGTGTCGGCACCAACCACAGCACCCGGGCCAGCACGAATTGGAACAACCAGATCCTCCGGCGGTCGCACGGTCGGCTCGACCGCTTCTATTTGGCAGGAGGTCGGCCAATCGAGTCAAGTTCCCGCTTCCTTGACCCATCCCGGCGGCTGGGCGAGAATTGGGCGGTTTCATCTATGGCCTCCGAGCCACTCATCCGAGTGACCGGTCTCCGCAAGACCTTCGGCAACCATCGCGTGCTGGACGGCCTCGATCTCGACGTCCGCGCCGGCGAGGCAGTGGCGGTGCTGGGGGCCAACGGGGCCGGCAAGACGACCTTGCTCAAGGTCCTGGCGACCCTGGTGCGCCCGACGCGCGGGACCGTGACCGTCGCGGGTCACGACTGCGCGAAGGACCCCGAACTCGTCCGCCGCGAGATCGGGCTCGTCGCCCACAGCGCGTACGTCTACGAGGACCTGACCGCCGCCGAGAATCTGACGTTCTGGGCAACACTCGCCGGCCTGCGACCGACCCCGGCCGAACGAGCCGGCGCGCTCGCGACCGTCGAGCTCGAGCGGGCCTCCGGCGAGCGGGTCCGCACGTTCTCGGCGGGCATGAAGCGCCGGCTCTTGCTCGCGCGATTCGTCCTGGCCCGGCCGCGGATCCTCCTGCTCGACGAGCCGTTCACCGGGCTCGACCAGCGGGCCAAGAAGTGGCTCGAGGAGCATCTCGCCTCGTTCAAGGCGGGCGGCGGCGCGATCGTCATGACCACGCACAGCTTCGGCCGCGAGCTCGCCGTCGCCGACCGGATCGCGATCCTGGCCGGCGGCGCCATCGCGCTCGACACCCCACGCGGCTCGCTGTCCGCCGCCGACGTGCATCGGCTCTACGCACTGCACGCGGAGGACGCATCTTGACGTTCGCGCGGCGGGCGCTGATCGTCGTCTGGAAAGACCTCCTCGTCGAGCGCCGGTCGAAGGAGACCCTGAACGCGCTCTTCTTCTTCGGGCTCTTGCTCCTGTTCATCTTCCAGTTCGCTCTAGGTCCCGATCGCGAGCGGCTCGCCGGAACGCTGCCCGGCCTTCTCTGGCTCGGCTTCATCCTGAGCGGGCTCCTCGGGCTCGGCCGCACGTTCGTCGTCGAGCGCGAGAACGACTGCTGGGAGGGGCTCCTGCTGGCGCCGGGCGACAAGTCCGCGATCTACGTGGGCAAGCTCGTCGGCAACCTGCTGCTGATGCTGGTCATCGAGACGATCCTGCTCGTGCTCTTCGGCTTCTTCTTCAATCTCGATCTCGCGAACGTCCTGCCCGCTCTCGCCGTCGTGATCGCGCTCGGCACGGTCGCCTTCGCCGCCGTCGGCACGCTCTTCGCGGCGATGACCGCGCAGGTGCGCGCCCGCGAGCTCCTGTTCCCGGTGCTCTTGCTCCCGGTCGAGGCTCCGGTGCTGCTCGCCACCGTCAAGGCGACCGAAGCCGTCCTGCTCGGTGAGCCCCTCGGCAGCGTCGCCCATTGGCTCAAGCTCCTGGCGGCCGCGGACGTCGTGTACATTGCCGTCGGCGTGCTCACGTTCGATTTCGTGCTGGAGGGCTAGGCGCAGCGTGAGAGATCTTCTCGGTGGCGTGACGCTCGCCGGGCTCGCGGCGGGCCTCGTGATGGCCTTCGGGGTCGCGCCGCGCGAGACGACCCAGGGCAATGTGCAGCGCATCATGTACCTGCACGTGCCGAGCGTCTGGGTGGCGTATCTGGCGTTCGCCGTCGTCCTCGTCGCCTCCGTCGTCTATCTCACCCGGCGGATCGACGCCGCCGACCGGCTCGCGCACGCTTCGGCCGAAGTGGGCGTGCTCTTCACGGGGCTGACGATCGCCACCGGCTCGATCTGGGGCAAGCCCACGTGGGGCACCTGGTGGACGTGGGACGCGCGGCTCACGACGGTCTCGATCCTCTTCGTCATGTACCTGGGCTATCTCCTGCTCCGCGGCATGATCGACGACCGCGAGCGCGGCGCCCGGTTCGCGGCGGTGCTCGGCATCGTCGCCGCGTTCAACATTCCCCTCGTACACTTCTCGGTCATCTGGTGGCGCACCCTGCACCAGCCGCCGTCCTTGATGAAACCCGGACCGACGATGCCGGGCATCATCGTCGCCGCCCTCATGGTGAACTTCGCCGCGTTCACCCTGCTCTACGTCTACTTCGTCAGCCGCCGGACCCGCGTGCTTCGCCTGGAAGCGGAGGCCGAAGCATGACCGCCGACAACTGGAGCTTCGTCTTCGCGGCGTACGGCCTCGCGGCCGTCGTGCTCGCCACCTACTGGCGCTTCCTCGTCCGCCGCGAAAAAGAGCTCCAGGACGCCGGTGTCGTGCGCCAGCAGCTTGGGCAAACATCGGGATTGGCAGGCCATCCCCGATCCGAGCCAAGCACGCGGAGCCCGTTACCGTGAACCAGGGCCGACTTACGCCTCCGGAGAGATCGGGCGTACGGAGCTTCGCCGCGTCTATCTCAGCCCACCCCGGGTCCGAGCCGGCCTCGAGGCCCCCGCTACAATGACCCGGCGGCGAAAGTTCATCGTCGGCGGCATCGTCATCGCCGGGGCCCTCGCCTACATGATCTACGCGGGCGTCACCCAGTCGGCCGTCTACTTCGTCACGCCGGCCGAGCTTCGCGCCGCCCCGGTCCCGGGCAAGGCCTATCGGCTCGGCGGCATGGTCGTCCCCGGCTCGCTCAAGTGGGAGCCGCGCTCGCTCGATCTCTCGTTCACCCTGTCCGACGGGACCGCGACGGTTCCAGTCCGTCACAAGGGCACGCCGCCCGATCTCTTCGGCGAGGGCCGGGGCGCCGTCCTCGAGGGAAGCTGGACCGCCGACGGCTACTTCAAGGCGAACATGATCATGGCGAAGCACTCGGAAGAGTACAAGGCGCCGCACGACAAGAACGAG
>DASPZZ010000302.1:0-2942 GCA_035635995.1 Binatia bacterium
GCGCTCCGCGATGTCGTTGGGCGTGAGCCGCGTCAGTCGCTTGAGCGAGAAATCCTCGACCGTGAACGACGCCATCACCGAGCCGTAGACGACCGCGCGCCGCATCGCCGCGGCGTCGACCCGATCCTGGGCCGCGAGGTAACCCATGAACCCGCCCGCGAACGTGTCGCCGGCGCCGGTCGGGTCGTAGACCGACTCCAGCGGATACGCCGGCACGAAGAACAGCCGGTCTTCGGTGCTGAGCAGGGCGCCGTACTCGCCGCGCTTGACGACGACGGTCCGCGGCCCCATCGCCGAGATCGCGCGCGCCGCGCGGATCAGGTTCGGCTCGCTGGCGAGCTGGCGCGCCTCGCCATCGTTGACGGTCACGATGTCGACTTCGGCGAGGACTTTGCGGAGCGCCTCGCGCTTGCCCTGGATCCAGAAGTTCATCGTGTCCAGGGCGACCAGCTTCGGCCGCTCCTTCATCTGGCGGAGCACGTCGAGCTGGAGCTCGGGGTCGATGTTCGCCAGGAAGAGGAAGGGCATCCGTCCCAAGTCCTCGCCGAGCACCGGCCGAAAATCGGCGAAGACGTTCAGCTGCGTCTCGAGGGTCTTCGCCTCGTTCAGGTCGTAGCCGTACTGGCCCGTCCACCGGAACGTCCGGCCTCGGGAGGTCTGCAGCCCGCGGATGTCCACGCCGCGATCCTCGAGGAGCTTCAGATGCGCTTCGGGGAAGTCGTCGCCCACCGTCGCCACCAGGTGCACCGGGGCGAAGAAGCTTGCCGAGTAGGAGAAGTACGTCGCGGAGCCCCCGAGCGCCTCTTGCACCTTGCCAAAGGGCGTCTCGACGCTGTCCAGCGCGACCGAGCCGACGACCAGGAGATCACTCATGGTAGCGGGGGCCGTGAGGCCGGCTTGGACCGAGGGTGGCCTGCTGTAGGCGCACGCCGGCTCCGCTCGCCCGGACTGCGGTTCCGGCCGCGCGGAGAGCGGTTTCGACCTCGTGGAAAGTAGCTATCGAGTAGTAGTCCAAGCCTTTTCCTCGTTGCCGCGGGGAAGGTTTTTGGGTTCGTGATCACGGCGTTCTTGAGCAGGCTCGGACACTCGCACTGACGCGGCGGGGTGATTGCCGGAATCACCCGGCGCAGGACGTCCTTGGCCGTCGCGACGTTCTTCAGGAGGTTCTGGATGACGGCCTCGACCGACACCGCCTCGTGCGTCTCGTGCCAGACGTCGTAGTCCGTGGCGAGCGCGAGCGTCGCGTAGCAGAGCTCCGCTTCTCGCGCCAGCTTCGCCTCGGGCATGTTGGTCATCCCGATCACGTCCACGCCCCAGCTCCGATAGATGCGCGACTCGGCGCGGGTCGAGAACTGCGGGCCCTCGATACAGATGTAGGTGCCGCCGCGATGCACGGTCGCGCTCGTCTCCTGCGCCGCCTTCACGAGCGCCGCCGCGAGGTCGGGGCACACGGGCTCCGCCATGCCCACGTGGGCGACGATGCCCTCGCCGAAGAAGGACGAGACGCGCCGCTTGGTCGCGTCGAAGAACTGGTCGGGCACGACCAGGTCGAGCGGGCGGATCGCCTCCTTCATGCTGCCGACCGCCGATATCGAGATCACCCACTGAGCGCCCAGGAACCGGAGCCCCCAGATGTTGGCGCGGAAGTTCAGCTCGCTCGGCGTCACGCGATGGCCGCGGCCGTGGCGCGGCAGGAAGATCACCCTCCGGCCGGCGAAACGACCCACACAGTAGGCGTCGGACGGGGCGCCGAACGGAGTGCTGACCTTCTGCCACTTGACGTCGGTCAGGCCCTCGAGCTCGTACAGGCCGCTGCCGCCGATGACGCCGATCGCCGGCTCGCGCGCGGACGCTCTCATCTGTCGCTCGCCCCGGCGGCGAGCTCGCCGAACGTCCGATCGGCCCGAGTCGCGGTGATCCGGACCGTCGCGAGCGTTCGCATGAGCGACGGCGAGCCCGAGAAGACGACCTCGACGTAGTTGCCGGTGAGCCCGACGAGCCGGCCCGTTGCCCGGTCGAGGGTCTCCAGCACCAGCACCTCCTCGACGCGGCCGATCAGCGCTCGCCGGAACTCGTCGCTCTTCACCCGGCCGATTTCCCGAAGAACACGGCTTCGGTGAGTGACCGTATGCGAATCCAGCTGGCTCGCGAGGCCCGCGGCCTCGGTGCCCTTCCGCGTCGAGTACGGGAAGACGTGCAGATAGGAAAACGGCAGCTCCCGGGCAAACGCGACCGTCTCGGCGAAGTCGTCGTCGCTCTCGCCCGGGAAGCCGGCGATGACGTCGGCCCCGAGGCCGAGCCGCGGACGCGCCGCCGCCAGACGTTCGACGAGCGCCCGATACATCCGCGTACTGTACGGACGCCGCATCGATCTCAAGATTCGGTCGCTGCCGCTCTGCAGCGGGATGTGGAAGTGAGGCGCCACGACCGCCGAGGTGGTGACGATCTCGAGCAGCTCCGGCGTGAAATAGGCCGGGAGCAGCGACGAGAGCCTCACCCAGCGGAGGCCCGGAATCTCGACCAGCGATCTCACGAGGGCGGCGAGCGTCGTGCGAGGCACGAGGTCGGCGCCGTAGTGTCCCAGGTCCACGCCGGTCAGCACGAGCTCCGGGTGTCCGGCCTCGACGAGAAGACGGGCCTGGTCGAGGACGAGCTTCGGATCGAGGCTTCGACTGGCGCCCCGAGCCCGCGGCACGATGCAGAACGCGCATCGGTGCTGGCAGCCGTCCTGGACCTTCAGGAACGCGCGCGACCGGCCGCGGAGGCGCGCGGTGGGCGCCACCTCGAGGGTGCGCGCCTGTGCGATGTCGGAGACGTGGACCCGGTCGGCGACGACCCGATCGAGCAGATCCGGGAGTCGGTGCTTGTCCCCGTTGCCGACCACGAGGTCGACACCCTCCATGCCCGCCACCTCGCCCGGGCTCGTCTGCGCCCAGCAGCCG
>DASPZZ010000303.1:0-20083 GCA_035635995.1 Binatia bacterium
ACGGGTGGCACCAGGGTGTCCCCGGCCCGCCGGGCTCCGTCACCCACTCGCCCGAACGCAGCTCTTCGAGCTGCGGGCGGGACTCGGGGGTCCCACTTCCGCCCGGCGGGCCGGGGACACCCTGGTGCCACCCGTCCGACGACGCAGTGCGGTTCGTGAATAATGCGTGCTAGGCTCTGCCTCAGGGGGACTTCGGCATGAGTTCGCCGCCTAGGTCGCTCCTCCGCTTGATGCGACTCGGATTGATCGCCGCCACCCTGACGGCCTGCGGGACCGCCAGCAGCTACCTGACCCCGTCCGGATCGACGACCACCCTGATGGCCGGCTGGGAGCGTCACTTCGCGATCGACTGGACGGTCGAGCCGGAGCAGGACGGTGGCCGTCGGATCCGTGGGTACGTCACGAGCAAATACGGCGAGTACGCCGAGCCGCTTCGCGTTCTGGCGCAGGCGCTGGACTCGTCGGGCGCCGTCGTCGGGCAGAGGATCGTGTGGGTGCCCGGCGGCGTGAACGGGTTCCAGCGGGCGTATTTCGAGGTCCCGCACATGCCGCCGGCAGCCCAGTACCGAGTGTCCGTGTGGGACTACAGCTTGCACCAGAGTCCCCGATCCGACTGGTTGTGACACGGACGCGGACCACGACTCACGGCTCGATTCGAAGCGCATATCCGCGCTGCGCCATGCACGCCTTGTACGCGTCCCGGTCCAGGTGGACGAACTCTCCCAGCCTGAGGGGCCCACTCGGATCGATCGCCTGGGAGAGGCAGTCGCGCTGATCCTGCGTGCGCTGGGCGTCCGTCATGCCCGGCTTCTGGAAGGTCCAGCGTTCCGTCGTCCTGACGGGAGCGCATCCACTCACGAACATCGATAGCAGCAGAAGGGCCGCCACCCAGGCCATGGCTGTTCTCCTTTAAGTCGGCCATCCTCACGTTCGCTGCGCGAGCGGTCTCTGGAATCAGAACTCGATGCGCGCGCCGAGCTCGACGACGCGGTCCGGTGGGATGCCGAAGAAGTCGGTCGCCGAGCTCGCGTTCCACGACATGAACGCGAAGAGCCGCTTGCGCCACCGCATCATCGGCGCGGGTCCGACCGGGAGCAGCTTCGCACGGCCGACGTAGTACGTCGTCTGCTCCGGATCGACCTTCATGCCGTGCTCGCAGCAGCTCGCGACCACGTGTTGGACCTCGGGCCGCTCCATGAATCCGTAGTGCGCTCGGACGCGCCAGAAGCCCGCGCCCAGGCGCTCGCTCACCACCCGCTCGCCGTCCGGAACTTCCGGCACCTGCTCGATGAGGATCGAGACGAGAACGACTTCTTCGTGCAGGACCTTGTTGTGCTTGAAATGGTGCACGAGGCTCGGCGGCGCGCCCTCGATGCTGGGCGTGAGGAAGACCGCCGTGCCCGGAACGCGGGGCGGCGCGAGCCGTTCGACGTCTTCCAGGAACCGGTCGAGCGGCATCGAGAGGCGAGCGAGGGTGTTCGTGACGAGCCGGCTGCCGCGGTACCAGGTGGTCATGACGAGGAAGACGGCGCCCGCCACCATCAGGGGGACCCAGCCTCCGCGCCCGAGCTTGATCATGTTCGCGCCGAGGAACGCGAGGTCGACGGCGAGGAACGCCCCCACCAGCGCTCCGGCCCACCACACCGACCAGCGCCAGCCGTACCGCGCGATGACGAAGAAGAGCACCGTCGTGATGGCCATCGTGCCGGTGACGGCGACGCCGTACGCCGCGCCGAGCGCGGTCGACGAGCGAAAGCCGAGAACGAGGAGCAGGCAGCCGACCATCAGGGCCGCATTGACGGTCGGAACATAGATCTGCCCGAACTCGGAGCGCGACGTATGGACGATCGTGAGCCGCGGGAGGTACCGGAGGTGAATGGCCTGCAGGGTGAGCGAAAAGGCTCCGGAGATGAGGGCCTGCGAGGCCACGATGGTGGCCGCGGTCGCGATTCCCACGAGTGGGTAGAGAAGGAAGCGAGGCGCCAGCAGATAGAAGGGGCTCTTGATCGCCTCGGGCGCGCTCAGCACCAGCGCCCCCTGGCCGAAATAGTTGAGCAAGAGCGCGGGCAGGACGACCGCGAACCACGCCAGGCGGATCGGTCTCCGGCCGAAGTGCCCGAGGTCCGCATAGAGCGCCTCCGCGCCCGTCACCGCCAGGACGACGCCGCCGAGCGCAAGGAAGCCGGCCTTGGGATGCTGCCAGAAGAGCCGCGCACCATACCAGGGATCCAGCGCCCGGAGGATCGCCGGCTCTCCGGCGATCGCGACCGCGCCGAGCAGGCCGATGGTCGTGAACCAGACCAGCATGATCGGGCCAAACACGCCCCCGACCCCCGCGGTGCCGTACCGCTGGAAGTAAAAGAGCAGGAACAGGAGGAGGAGGGCCGAGGGAATCACGTAAGGCTCGAAGGCCGGCGCCGCGACCTCGAGGCCCTCGGTCGCGCTCAGGACGGAGATCGCCGGCGTGATGATGCCGTCTCCGTAGAGGAGCGCAGCACCGAAGAGCCCGAGCGCGACGAAGACCCGGCGGCGGCGGATGCTCAGGATCAGGGCGAGGAGGGCCATGATTCCGCCTTCGCCGCGATTGTCCAGGCGGAGAATGAGGACCAGATACTTCACGCTCACGATCAGGATCAGCGACCAGACGATCAGCGACAGGACGCCGAAGACGCTCGAGGGCGTCGGTGTGAGGCCGTACTCTGACTTGAAACACTCCCGGAAGGCGTAGAGCGGGCTCGTCCCGATGTCGCCGTAGACGACGCCGAGCGCGGCCAGCGAGAGCGCGCCGAGTCGCCGCCCGGTGGGGTGCATCTCCGCCGGCGGGCGGCGACGTCGCGACGCGCGGAGACCGGCGGCTGCTTGCTCGTCAGTCCCGAACCTGGCCACAGCTCGAGCAGCCGGGTTCCGGCCGCTCCACGCGCTAGTTCACGTACTCGAACTTCGGCATCGCCTTGAGGGCCTCCTTGGTCGCGCCGGGCAGGACGATCTTATTCTGCTCCGTCTTCAACTGAGAAACGGGAACCGCCACGTCTTTCTTACCGAGCCCGAGAAACCCGCCGACTCCGATGATCGCGCAGGACACGGACTGGTCGGGCGTGATGATGAGATCGTCGATCTTCTTCCTGACGCTCCACCCGAGCGCCACGAGCTTCATTTCTTCCGTGCTCACCCCGATCGTCGCCGTGCCCGCGACCTGTGCGCGGGCGCTGCCCGCGCCGGCCGAGATCACCACCCCGAAATCGCCTCCGCTCCATATCCCTGCTCCTCTCCTCAGGCCGAAGGGACGACCGGCTCTCCACGCTGGTGAGCTGAGCGCCTCGGCCTGACGACGGAAGCAAGAGCGACGCCAGACCGTTCGTGCGAGATTTTGCGGTCGATTTCAGCAATCCCGGCCCGCGCTGGGTGAAGAGACACCCGGCTCCTGACCGCGACGCCGTGGGTTCGCGCCGGCGGGCTGCACCCGTCATGGCTCGCCGTCGGGTGAAATTCCACCCGTTGATCCGGGTGCGGACCACGCGGCGGGCCGAGTACCGCCCGAATCGGGACGCTAGATCGCGCCGGCGGCGATGTTGACGGTCAGGGCGACGAGCGCCGCGTTGAACAGGAAGGACACGACGCCATGGGCGGCGACGGTGCGGCGGATCAGCTTGCTGGTGATGGCCACGTCGGAAACCTGCGACGTCATGCCGATGACGAACGAGAAGTAGACGAAGTCCCAGTAGTCCGGATGCGGGTCGCCGCCCGGAAAGACCATGCCCCGGCCCGAGGTCTCGTCGTAGAACTCGTGAGCGTAGTGCAGCGCGAAGATCGTATGGATGAACGCCCAGGACAGCAGGATGGTCAGGGTGGCCAGGACCAGATGGCCCGGCGGCCGCGACCCGCCGACGATGGACGTGCCGAGCTCGGCGAAGATGGCGCCCAGGCTCGCGAGCGCCGCCGCCACCGTGAGCGCCAGAATGGCGAACTGTCCCTCGTCCTGCAGCGCGGCGCGGCGCCGGATAAGGTGGACGTCGGGGCGCCACATCAGGTGGAACGCGAGGACCAGATAGAGTGCGACGCCGATGTCCCAGCCGACCAGCAGGCGGGTCGCGAGCGTCCAGTCCGCCATGACAACCGTCGTCGCGCTCACGACGGCGCCGACGGCCATCGAAATGAACAGCCGGGGCCGAGCCCGCACGACACGAATCAGGAAGGGCGGGCGGCGAACCCGGGAACTCACGGAAACCAATCGCGATCGCAGCCGATCAGGGAGAGCGTGGCGGCAACCGTCACGATGCCGGAGGCGAGCGCTGTGAGAGTCATCGTCGATCGAAAATACCATTATCGGCGTCGGTGCCGGGCGTGATGGTGGCCCGCGACCCAAAGGTTTGATAGGGTCCCGGTCATGGACAAGCGACCGGAGCCAAGGTTCGACTGGTTCATCCCGATCGACGGGGACGGGGCGCACATCGGGACCTGGCGGGCGGAGAGACCACCGACCTTCGAGTACCTGCGCCGGGTGGTGGAGACGGCGGAGGTCGAGGGGTACTACTCGCTGCTGATCCCCACGCGGTTCGCGAACGGGCTCTTCGGCGAGACGGCGCCGCTGGCCGAGACATGGACCATGGTGACGGCGCTGGCGGCGGTGACGCGGCGAATCCGGTTCCTGGTGGCGGTGCGGCCGGGATTCATCTCGACGGGGCTCTTCGCGCAGATGGCCGCGGCGCTCGATCAGATCAGCGGCGGGCGGCTCGACATCAACGTGGTGCCCGGCGGGATCCAGGGCGACTTCGAGCGGCTGGGCGTGACGATCGACCACGACAAGCGCTACGAGCAGGGAGAGGAATTCATCGCGGCGCTGCGGGCGTTGTGGGCGAAGCCGGAGCCGGTGGTGTTCGAGGGCAGCACGGTGCGCCTCAAGGGCGCGGTGGTGTCGCCCGGGCCGGTGGGGGCCGGGCCCCGGTTCTACGTCGGCGGCGCCTCACCGCGGGCGCTGCAGTTCGCGGCGACCGGCGCGGAGGTGTACCTGGCGTGGATCCAGCCACTGGACGAGATCGCGAAGCTGCTGGACCGGGTACGGGCGGCGTACGCGGCCAGGGGGCGGCAGCCGGTGTTCGGGCTGCGCACGCATCTGGTCGTGCGGGCGACGGAGCGGCAAGCCTGGGCGGCCGCCGAGGAGTTGATGTCCCAGGTCGACGAGCGGGTGGTGGCGCAGCGGCAGGCGGCGTTCGCGGGGACGCCGATGGTGGGGCAACAGGCGCAGCTCCGGACCGAGCTCCGGGAGCGAGCGCCCCGGCTGTGGAACGGAATCTCGAAGGTGCGCGTGAATCTGGGAACGGCGATCGTGGGCGACCCCAGGCAGGTGACGGCGGAGTTGCTCGCCTACTGGCGACTGGGGATCGACGAGTTCATCCTGTCGGGTTTCCCCCACGTGGAAGAGTGCGGGGCGGTGGCATCGGAGGTCTTGCCCGGCCTGCGCGAGGCGATCGCGCGCGAGCGCTAGCCGCCCGACGTCTTCGATCGCACCGCCTCGAGCCCGCGTGGACGCCGCGGGCGACGCGGGCTAGACTGGAGCGGCGCAACGAGAACGTCCGGCCCGCGCCATGGCTGCCTCGGCGCCGGCGACGATCCCGATGGAGGAGAGCCCGCGATGACGACCACGGCCCCCGGGGCGAAGGCAGCGTTCGCGGCGGAGTACGACGCCCCGATCCCGTACATGCAGCGGACGCGCGATTACTATCTCGCCCTCGGCTACAACCCCTATCGGTGGGCCCACTTCGTCGAGGTTCCGTTCACGCCGCTCGGGACGCCGCTCGGCCGGGCGCGGGTGGCGCTGATCACGACCGCGGCGCCGTTCCAGCCGGACGCCGGCGACCAGGGGCCGGGCGCAGCCTACAACGCCGCCGCCAAGTTCTATCAGGTGTACTCGGCCTCCACCGAGAGCGTGCCGGATCTGAAAATCTCCCACGTCGGCTACGACCGCCTGCACACGTCGGCCGCCGACATCAACGCCTACTTGCCGCTGGCGCGCCTGAAGGCCGCGGCGGCGGCCGGGCGGATCGGGGCGCTGGCTCCACGCCTGCACGGCGCGCCGACGAACCGCAGCCACCGGGTGACGATGGAGACCGATAGCCCGGAGCTCCTGCGCCGCTGCCGCGAGGACGGAGTGGACGCCGCCGTCCTCGTCCCGAGCTGACCCGTGTGTCACCAGACCGTGAGTCTGGCCGCCCGGTACCTGGAGGCGCACGGGATCTCGACGGTGATCATGGGCTGCGCGAAGGACATCGTGGAGCACTGCGGCGTGCCGCGGTTCCTGTTCAGCGATTTCCCGCTCGGCAACTCGGCCGGCCGCCCGTTCGACGTCGAGTCCCAGGCCCAGACGCTCGAGCTGGCGCTGCGGGTCCTCGAGAGCGCGCCGGCCGCCCGCACCACGATGCAGTCGCCGATTCGATGGAGCGCGGACGCGTCCTGGAAATGCGACTACCTCGACCTCACGAAGCTCTCCCCGGAAAGGATCGCCGAGCGGCGCAAGGAGTTCGACGAGGTGAAGAGCGTCGCGCGAGCCAAGCGAGAGGCGTCGTGAGCAAGCCGTTCGCGGGTGTCCGCATTCTCGACTTCACCCGCTATCTCGCGGGGCCCTACGGCACCTACCAGCTGGCGCTCCTCGGCGCCGACGTCGTGAAGATCGAGTCCCGCGAGGGCGACGACACGCGCGGGCAGCTCGCCGATCGGGTGTGGGCGGAGCGGAAGATGGCGCCGTCCTTTCTCGCGGTGAACGGCAACAAGCGCAGCATCACGCTCGACCTCCGGCGGCCGGAGGCGGTGGAGATCGTCAAGCGGCTGGTGGTCGGCGCCGACGTGGTGTGGGAGAACTTCCGCGGGGGCGTCATGGACAGGCTCGGGCTCGGCTACACGACGCTCTCGACCGTCAACCCACGGCTCATCTATTGCGCGGTCTCCGGCTTCGGCCAGACCGGGCCGGAGCGGACGACGGCCGCCTTCGACGGCAAGCTGCAGGCGATGTCGGGGATCATGTCGATCACGGGCGAGCCCGCCAGCGGCCCGACGCGCGCGGGGTTCGCGCTGTGCGACACGATCGGCGGCGCGACGGCGGCGCTGGCCGTCGCGAGCGCGCTCTACCAGCGGACGCACACCGGGCGCGGACAGCTCGTGGACGTGGCGATGCTGGACGCGGCACTCGCCTTCATCCCCGGGCCGGTCTCCGAGTACACCGTCGCCGGCATCGAGCAGCGTCAGATCGGCAACGGCTCGGTGAGCCGCAAGCCGACCGCCAGCCGGTTCCGGGCGCGCGACGGCTACATCGTGCTCGCGGTGCTCACCGAAAAGCAGTTCGCGAGCCTCATGCGAGCGCTCGGGCGCGCCGACGCGCTCGACGATCCGCGGTTCAAGGACTGGCCGGCCCGCACGGCGAACGAGCCGGCGCTGCGCGAGATCATCGAGGGCGCGCTGGCCGCCGAGACGCCCAAGAACTGGGAGGAGCGCTTGACGGCCGCCGACGTGCCGTGCGGCTCCATCTGGAAGATCGACGAGATCGTCCGTCACCCGCAGCTCGAGCACCGCGACGTGCTCCAGACGATCGACTCACGCTATGGACCCATGCGGCTCGTCGGCGCCGGGTTCCGGCTCGAGCACGGCAGCCCCGGTCTCGACCGGGAGCCGCCGACGCTCGGCGAGCACACCGACGAGATCTTGCGGCAGGCCGGCTACGGGACGGGGGAGATCGAACGGCTGCGGCGCGACGCGGTCATCTGACCGTGAATCAAAAACCTGGTCTCGGCCTGATGATGGCGGGGGCGCTCATCGCCTTCGCCGGCTTCTGCATCGTGCTGGTCGAGGTCTTCGGGGTGCGGCCCTACTGGGTTCTCCTGGTGGTCGGGCTCGGGCTCTTCGCGCTGGGCGTCGTCCGCCGGCTGACCGGCAAAGATCGCGAAGGCTAGCAGACTCCCACCCGGCGGCGGACCCCGCCCGGGTCAGCGCGCCGCCAGCCCCGGCATCGCGAATTGCTGACGGTCGAGCTCCGCGACGAGCGCGGCTGCCTGGCCCGGCGTGAGCGCCACCAGCGGCGGCCGAACGGTCCACCACCCCGCGTCGCCGGCGTGGTGGGCGATGGCCGCCTTGAGCGCGGGGATCATCGGGAACTTCTGGAAGACGCCACGAATCACGTCCAGGCGCGCCTGTCGGGCGTCGGCGCCGTCGGCCCGCCAGGTGTCGTAGAGACGCGCGATGGGTGCGGGATGGACGTTGGCGGTGGCGCTGATGCAGCCGGCGCCGCCGTGCCGCATGTTCTGGAGCAGGAAGGTCTCGGAGCCGGCGAAGACGTCGAAGCCGGCCTTCGCGAACGCGTCGAGGAACGCCTTCGTGTTGGTCCAGTCGCCCCCGCTGTCCTTCATTCCGGCGATCTGGGTTGGATAAACGGCGAGCAGGCGCTCGACGAGGCCCAGGGTAATGGGCACCTGCGCCACCGGCGGGATGTGATAGACGTACACGCGCAGTCGCGCGTCACCGACGCGCTCGATCACTTCCGCGAAGCTCCGGAAGAGCCCGTCGTCGCTCACGCCCTTGTAATAGAACGGCGGCAGCATCAGCACGCCGCCGCAGCCCAGCTTCATCGCGTGGGCGGTCAGCCGTACGGAGTCGGGCAGGGCGCAGCAGCCGGTCCCCGGCATCATCCGCGCGGGATCGAGCCCCGCCGCCACCAGCCGGTCGAGCAGCTCGATCTTCTCTTCCACCGAGAGCGAGTTCGCCTCCGAGTTCGTCCCGAAGACGGCCAGGCCCACGTTCTGGGACAGGAGCCAGCGGCAGTGGCGCACGAAGCGCTCCGGATCGGGTACCAGGTCCGCGCCGAACGGGGTCACCACGGGGGAGAGCACGCCGGTGATGCGCGGGACGTCGGTCACGTTGTCGCCTCCTGTCGGCGGCCGCGGAAAGGCCCCCCCCGCCGCCTGCCGGACAGGATATACAGGATCGCGGCGGCGCGGAGCCATTTGCGCAGGTCCCCGGCAACAGAGTACGCTCCGGCCCACCGCCGATGAGACTCCAGGGACCATCAGGCGCCGCCATCCTTGCCGGCGCGGGCCTCCTCGTCACACTGGCCGCCTTGTTGGCCGCGCCGCGGGCTCCCGAGGACATGCCGTCTTTCCGGCTCCACGTGGAGGTGCCGGATTCGCTCTTGCTCGCGAGCGCGACCGCGTTCGGGCTCGCCGTCCTCATCGTGATCGCGATCGCGTTTTCGCGGGACCGCCGACGTCATGAGGCGGAGCTGCGGGCGCGCGACCAGGAGCCGTCGAACCTCCCCTGGTGGCTCCAGGTGGTCCTTCGCGTGTTGCCCCTTCTACCGCTCCTTGCGACGCTCGTCATCTTCGCGCTCGGATGGCAGTACGTCGAGAGCTCCCTGCTCGCCTGGGGCCGCCTCATGCTGTTTCCGGCGGCCGGCTCCGGCGCCCCGGACGCGGAGGTTCCGGTGGTCTCGCTCCCCTGGGTCGGGTGGCTCGTCGGGGCGCTGGCGCTGCTGGTCGGCCTGGCGACGCTGGCCGTGGCTCTTCTGCTGCTCTTCGCCGAGCGCGTGGCCCGATGGTGGGAGCGCCGCAATCGTCCGTGGCCGGCCGAGCCGCTGACCGAGGCGGTCGAGGAAAGCCTCGACGACCTCGCGAGCGAGCGCGACGCCCGCGTGGCGATCATCAAGTGCTACCGGCGGTTCGAACGGGTCGCGGCGCGCGCCCAGGTGCCCCGCGCGCCCTGGCAGACGCCGGACGAGTTCATGCGCGCGACGCTCAAGCACCTGGTCCTTCCGCATGACGCAGTGGACCGGCTGACGCGTCTGTTCGAGCTCGCGCGCTTCAGTCGTCACGCGCTCGACTCGCCCGAGCGGGAGCGCGCGCGCGCCTGCCTCGAAGAGATCAGATCCGCGCTCGAGCGCGAGGACGAGCCGGTTGGCGTCGCCTGAGCCGAGGCGACGGGCCGGCCTGGCCGGCGCGCTCGTGGTCTTCGCTGCGCTCGTCGCCGGGATCTCCTTGATCGAGTTCTTCGTGGCGCAGCCCTACCGGCAGGCGGCGATGCGTCTCGTCGCCGCCGTCGTCCTGCTCATGGCCGTCTCCCGCATCCGGACGGTCGTCCGCGCGTCCATCGATCGCCCGACCGCATGGGGCGTCGACGGCACCGGCGAGACCGGATCGGACCGGCACTCGGCGGACCCGCGCTTCGCGCGATTCCACGAGGAGATCCAGTTCAGCGCGCGGAGCCAGTCCTACTTCGAGCACCTGCTGTGGCCGAGGCTCGTCGCCCTCGCGCGCACGGCAACCGTCACGCCCGGCGGACTCGACAAGCCCCCGGGGCGCCGGCTCGGCCGCGGTCCGTCCATCGCGGCCCTGGCCCGGCTCATCGCCTCGCTGGAGGGGCGCCGGTGAAGATCGACCGCGTCACCGAGCGAAGCCGTGAGATCCTGAGCGCCCTCGCCCGCGTGATCGTCGGCAAGGGCGACGTCCTGGAGCGCATCCTCGCCGGGATCCTCGCGAACGGCCACGTCCTGATCGAGGACTACCCGGGGCTCGCCAAGACGCTGATCGCGCGGCTCTTCGCGCAGGCCCTGGGCCTCTCCTTCAAGCGATTGCAGTGCACGCCCGATCTGCTCCCGGCCGACGTCACCGGGAGCTTTCTGTTCGATCAGCGCGAGGCCCGCTTCGAGTTCCGGCCGGGTCCCATCTTCACCCACCTCCTGCTGGCCGACGAGATCAACCGGGCGACGCCCAAGACCCAGGCCGCGTTGCTGGAGGCGATGCAGGAGGCCCAGGTAACCGTGGAAGGGGAGTCCTTCCGGCTCGAGCCGCCGTTCCTGGTCATCGCGACGCAGAACCCGATCGAGATGGAGGGGACGTATCCGCTCCCCGAGGCGCAGCTCGACCGCTTTTTGATTCGCGTCGCGGTCGGTTACCCGAGCGCGGACGAGGAGCGACAGATCCTCGAGCGGCGGCGCCAGCGACGCCAGGACGAGGTCGAGGTGGGGGCGGTCGTCTCGCGCGCGGACGTCCTGGCCATGCAGCAGGCGCTCGAGGACGTGTTCGTGGCCGACGTCGTGACGCAGTACGTGGTGGATCTGGCGCAGGCCACCCGCGTCGACCACCGGGTCGCCCTGGGCGCTTCGCCCCGAGGCGCGCTGGCGCTCCTGAAGCTCGCGCGGGCCAGCGCCGTGCTGCGCGGACGCGACTTCGTCACGCCCGACGACGTGAAGGCGATGGCCGGCCCCGCTCTGGCGCATCGACTCATCCTCCAGCCGGAGCTGTGGGTGACGAAGGTGTCGGCGGCCCAGGTGGTGGACGATCTCCTGACGCAGGTTCCCGCGCCGAAGACGGAGGGCTGATGACGGCTCGTCTCACCCCGCTGGCCCTCTCCGTCATGACGGTCGGCGCGTGGGGGCTCGTTCTCGGTGTGCTGTCGGGCCGGGCCGAGCTGATCGTCGCCGTGCTCCCCCTGCTGCTGGGGCTCTTCCGCATCGCGCGGGCCGGTTCGCCGCGCGACTGGTCGATCGCGCGCACGGTCTCGGCCGATCGGGTCTACGAGGGCGAGCGGGTCACGGTGACGGTGACCGTGAGCGCCGCAGAGCCCGTGCCCCTGCTGGAGCTGTTCGAGCCGCTGCCGCCGACGCTGCGACTCGTGGCCGGTCACAGCCGCGGCCTCTTCACCCTGGCCCGTGGGCAGGCCGTCGAGTGGAAGTACGAAGTCGAATGCCTGCGCCGCGGCCGGGTGAGTCTCGGGACGGTGCACGCGCGTCTCTGGCACAGGGCAGGGCTTCAGGCCGGCGAGACGTCGACCCGTGCGTCGTGGCAGCTGCGCGTGTACCCGCGTGCGCTTCCCCTCCGGCGTCTGCCCGGACCGCGCCGCATGCAGGCCTTCGTGGGCAACTACGTGGCGCCGAGCGTCGGCGAGGGGCTCGAGCCCGGCGATATCCGCGCGTTCGTTCCCGGCGACCGGGTTCGGCACGTGAACTGGCGGGCCTCGCTCCGATTTCGGCGCCTCTTCGTCACGCAGTATCACCAGGAGCGCAACGCCGACGTGGTCCTGATGCTCGACACGCTGACCGAGGCCGGCGCGCCCCCCGCCACGACGCTCGACGTCTCGGTCCGGGCGGCCGCCGCGCTGGCGACGGCGTACCTGGCTCGGAAGGACCGGGTGGGCCTCCTCGAGTATTGCGGGCCGTTCCGCTGGGTCCGGCCGGGCTCCGGGCGCGCGCACCACGAGCGGCTGCTCGAGGCCCTGCTCCGGGCCGACGTGATGTTCAGCTACGTGAGCCAGGACGTCGCCCTCGTGCCACGGCGCGTGCTGCCGCCGCAGGCGCTGGTCATCGCGATCAGTCCGCTCCTCGACGCGCGCTTCGAGAAAGCGCTGGTCGACCTGGCGGCGCGGGGCTTCGATCTCGTGGTCTTGAGCCCGTCGCCGATCCCGCTCGTGCGGCGCGCGACGCGACCCTCGCCCAGCGTCGACCTCGCCTGTCGGCTGTGGGCGCTCGAGCGGCAAGCCCGGGCCGACACCCTGCAGCGCCTGGGCATCACGGTCGTCGAGTGGGACGCCGCGCAACCGCTGGAGGCCGCCCTCGGCGGATTGACGCGCTCGCGACGGCGGCGCGGCGTGGCGCGCTGACGATGCGGCGCCTGGCGGCAGTCCTCGCCCTGGGACTCGTGGGCTATCCGCTCGTGATCGCGCCCTCGACCGCGGTCCTGACGCTCGGCGCCGTGGCGACCGCCCTGTGCGCCCTCGGCATCCTGTTCTCGACGCCGGTGCTCGTCGTCGGCACGGTCCTCGCTCTCGGCGAATACACGCTCGCCCTCTGGCTCCGGGCGGGCCCGCCCCGTCTCGCCGGCGCCGTGCTCTTCGGCGTCGGCCTGGTCCTGCTGCTCGAGACGGCCGACTTCGGCGGGCGCACCCGGCAGGCTGCGATCGGCCCGCGGGTCGTCTCGTCTCAGATCCGGTACTGGGCCGTATTCGGCGTGCTCGCGAGCGCGGCCGCGCTGATCGCCATCAGCGCCGCGAGCACCTTGAGCGCGTCGGTGCGTCTGCCGTGGGCCCCCGGGTTCGCCGCCGCCGGCGCCGCCGTTGCGCTCGCCGCCGTCGCGGTCGCCCTCGGTCGGCCGCGCACGAACGACTGAGTCGCCCGCCGCCGTCTCCGGCACTCACCCCCGCGCGATTCAGGGATCACCCTGATTGTTCGCGCGGGCGCGCGCCGGTACTCCTTGAGAAGCTCGAGGGCAAGACGCGAATGAACCGCGAGATTATTTCGGCGAGATTTTTCGAGTAAGGGGAGGTACTCGTAGTGAGCGCGATAATGGAATCCGGTCCCACCAGCCACAGCGTGTTTTTCGACGGAAGCCCCCAGATGCGGGCCATCTGGACGATCATCGAGAACGTCGCGGACACGGATGCGACCGTCTTGCTCCGTGGCGAGAGCGGCGTCGGGAAGGACCTCGTCGCCAGGGCAATTCATGCCGCCTCGTCCCGCCGTCACGGCCCGTTCGTCAAGGTCAACTGCGCTGCGATCCCTCAGGGGCTGCTCGAGTCCGAGCTCTTCGGCCACGAGAAGGGCGCGTTCACGGGCGCCCACCGGCGCAAGCCCGGGCAATTCGAGTTCGCGAGCAAGGGCACGATCTACCTGGACGAGATCGCGGAGCTGCCCGGGGCCCTCCAG
Organism: Binatia bacterium; assembly: GCA_035635995.1. Lineage (GTDB taxonomy): Bacteria > Methylomirabilota > Methylomirabilia > Rokubacteriales > CSP1-6 > AR31. Next base: position 13,673 of record DASPZZ010000303.1, read on the forward strand.
GCCAAGCTTCTCCACGTGCTCCAGGACTTGTGCTTCTCTCGCGTGGGAGGGTACGAGCTCCTCGAGGCCAACACGCGGGTGATCGCGGCCACCAATCGGGATCTCGAGGACGCGATGAGGCACGGTCAGTTCCGGGAGGATCTCTACTATCGGGTCAACGTGGTGGAGATCCGGGTGCCCCCGCTGCGGGAGCGGCGGGAAGAGATTCCGCTGCTGGCGTCGCGGTTCCTCGCCAGGTTCAACGCGCAATACGGACGGCAGAAGCAGCTCTCGGCCGAGACCTTGGCCCGACTCACGGAGCACGCGTGGTCCGGCAACGTGCGAGAGCTGGAGAACGTGATTCGCCGCCTGGTCGTGCTGACGGACGGCGAGCCGATGATCGAAGCCCTCGTGGCCCGTGGTCGCAACGGGCACGGCCCGGCTCCGCGACCCGCCTTCGAGGGCCTCAAGGAGGTCGCACGGCACGGGGCCCGCGAAGCCGAGCGCAAAGTCCTCGCGGACGTGCTCGAGCAGGTGAGCTGGAATCGCGCCGCGGCCTCGCGGATTCTCAAGGTCAGCTACAAGACGTTGCTCAACAAGATCTGCGAGTGCGGCTTGACGCCGCCGCTTCGCCGGTGACGGACGGGCCGCCGCCCCGGGGCTAGTTACTCCCGGACGGCAGGATTCGGCCAGTCCGCCGGAGCCAGCGGAGCAGCCGCCGACGCACCATGCGATAGGGCCGGTTGAGCACCCGGTGAGCCCTGATGAGAGGGCTCCGCCGGCGGACGCTGGCCAGCTCCTCCGCCGTCATCGAGTCCCGGCCGAAGCGCCGCTTGTGCTTGAGCACGTGGTACAGGTCCTCGCGCTGGAGCCGCGCCAGCCACCACCGCCCGAGCGCGCCTCGCCCACCCCCCCACGCGATCTGAAAGTCGATCAAGAACGGCCGGCCGTCGTCGCTGACGAGGACGTTCTCCGGCTTGTTGGAGTCGACGTAGGCGATGCCGCGGCGGTGCACCTCTCGTATCGCGGCGTCCAGCCGTGGCCAGAATCCGTCGGGCACGGGGCGCTCGTGGGACAGGGGATGCCCGGGCACGAAGGCGCGGAGGTAGGCGGTGTCGCCGACGAGGCCGAGCAGCGCAGGCACGCACGGAAGCCCGGCCAGATGCCGGTAGAAGCCGACCTCCCGCCGGCACTGCCAGCGGCCGAGCCAGCGGAGCGGCGTCCCGGCGAATCGGGCGGTACGGTAGACCTTGAGCACGGCCCGACCGCCGGCCTCGTCCTCGTAGAATCCGGTGGCCGCCCAGAAGTCGTGCTTGACCGTCGCCTGCCGGTGCAACCTCCGACCGGAGACCTCCAGGCGCTCGGGCAGGTCCTCGCGCCCGAGCGCCCGCATCCAGTAGGCGAGTCGCCCGGGTCCGGGTGCGCGCGTCAAGACCGGGGCTGCTTCAGACGGACGACGTCGTAGGCGACGATCGGACGGTGGAACCCCTTGAGCTGAAGCGGACCGACTTCCTTGGCGTCCACCAGGTCGGCCACGGCGGTGTAGATGCGCTGGCTGATGAGCATCTGGTCGGACGACGCTTCGGCGCACAGACGAAAGGCGAGGTTGGTGACGCTGCCGATGGCGGCGTAGTCGCGCCGGCCCTCGAAGCCGATCGCGCCGATCGTCGCGTAGCCCTTCGCGATGCCCATGCCGATGTCGAGGTCGTAGCCCCGCCGGCGCCATTCGGCGCCGAGCACCCGGACCCTCGCCCGCATCGCCTCGGCCATGCGGACCGCGCGCTCCTCGGGGTTGTCGACCGTCACCGGGTCGTTGAAGAAGATCATCATGCCATCGCCCGTGAATCGCTCGAGCGTGCCCTCGTGCTCCAGGATGAGGCGTCCCACTTCGGCGTGGTAGGCGCTCAGGACGTCGGACACCTCCTCGGGCTCGGACATCTCGGCGAAGGCGGTGAAGCCGCGCAGGTCGAGGAAGACGACGCTGATCTCCCGCCGGTGCGGTCGGAGCGGGTCCATCGCGCCGCCGGCGACGATGGCGTCCGCGAGCTGCGGCGAGAAGAACCGCTTGAGCCGGCTGACCTGCTCGAGCTCCGTCACCTGCTCGGCCACGCGCCGCTCGAGCGTCGCGTTCCAGCGGGCGATCTCCTCGGCCTGGCCGGCGACCGTGTCGTGCAGGGCCTTGATCCGCAGCATCGAGCGAACACGCGCGGAGAGGGCGGCGTGATCCACCGGCTTGGTGAGGTACTCGTCGGCGCCGGCCTCGAGCCCGGCGACGACGTCCTTCGCGTCCACCATCGCGGTCACGAGGATGATCGGGGTGAAGGAGGGATCTTGTAATTTCTTCAGCCGGCGGCAAACCTCGATGCCGTCGACCTTCGGCATCATGATGTCGAGCAGGATCAGGTCGGGCTGCGAGTCGCGCGCGACCGCCAGCGCCTCTTCGCCGTCCGTGGCGGTGACGACGTCGTAGCCGTCGGCCGCGAGGCGCGTCCTCAGGATGCGGACGTTGGCCGGGTTGTCGTCGGCGATCAGGACGCGCGGCGGAGTCCTCACCTGAGCCCTAGCCCGAATAATTCATGAACGATCGACGCGATCGGCGGGCGGGTGGCGCCGGGTGCGGCCCCGGCCGGCGGGGCTCCATCACCCGTTCGACCTCCACGCACTTCTGCGAAGTGCGAAGGTACGAAGGGGTCCCATTCCGCCCCGCCGGCCGGGGCCACACCCGGCGCCACCCGCCCGTTCGTCGTAGTGTCGTTCATGAATAATCGGGCTAGCGCGTGACGGCGATCTTCTTCGAGCTTTCCCAGCCCGCCGAATGGGTGGGCTCGGCGATCGCGCGCAGGTTGCCGCCCTCGTCGAGCGAGATGGTGAAGACGGCCTTGGGATACGAGAAGACCGGGTGCAGGTAGACGCGCGCGATCTCGGCACTGTCCTTGTAGAGGGCGATGTAGCGGACGAAGTGCTCCCCCAGCGACGGGTGGGTGGATCCGGCGCCCACCGTCACGGTGACCTCGAACCACTGCCCGCGCTTCACCGAGTCCGGCGCCTCGATCTTCGGCGTGTGCTTCTCGTCGTACGACCGGCGGACCTCACGGTATTCCGGCGTGAACTGCTCGGCCTGACCCTGCGCCCCCACTCGCGCCGTGCCCGGGGCCAGGACGAGGGCCGCCGCGGCGACGACAGCCGACGTCTTTCCGTATCTCATCGACCTTCTCCTCTCGTCAGGGGACCTTCAGTTGTCGGGGAGAAACCGGTGGATCAGCGCCATCAAGTCGCGTGGGCTGTACGGCTTGGCCAGGTACGCCGAGGCGCCGGCGTCCATCGCGCGCCGGTCGTCGCCGCTCAGGGCGAACGACGTCACCACCACGAGCGGGATGTTCGCCGTCCGCGGATCGGCCCGCAGCAGGCGAGTGGCATCGAGCCCCGACAGCTTGGGCAGCTGGACGTCCATGAGGATGAGATCGGGCAGCTCACGCTGCGCGACCGCGAGCCCCTCTTCGCCGTCCGCCGCCTCCAGCAGCCGGTAGGTCGTCCGGCTCAGCAGCTGCCTCACGATCTTGCGATTGTACTCGTTGTCCTCGATGTGGAGCACCGTCCGGTCCTTCATGCGCGCCCTCCGTCCGTCCGCAACGGCACCGTGAAGAAGAAGGTCGATCCTTTACCGAGCTCGCTTTCCACCCCGATGCGCCCGCCGTGCATCTCGACGAGTCGCTTCGTGATGCTGAGCCCGAGCCCGGTGCCGCCGTATTCTCTGGTGATCGTGGTGTCGACCTGACGGAACTCGGCGAAGATGTTCTCGACCTCGTCCTTGGGGATGCCGATTCCGGTGTCGCTGACGCGATAGACGAGCCACTCGCCGTCGACGTGCACGTCGATGTCGACCCGGCCCTGGCGGGTGAATTTGAGCGCGTTCCCGACGAGGTTCAGGAGGCACTGCGTGATCCGCCGGCCGTCGCCCCAGGCCGTCGGGATGTCGGGCGCCACCCGCAGGTTGAACGCCAGACCCTTTTCGAGGGCCAGCGACTTCAGGGACGCGTGGGCGACTTCGACGATCTCCTGCACCGAGTACTCGCCGACGCCGAGCTCGAGTCGTCCGGCCTCGATCTTGGACAGGTCGAGCACGTCGTTGATGAGACGGAGCAGGTGGCGACCGTTGGTCTGGATGTCGACGAGCGGCTCGCGCAGCGCGGGCGGCACCTCGCCGTACAGCTCGTCGAGCATGATCTCGGTGAAGCCGAGGATCGCGTTGAGCGGCGTGCGGAGCTCGTGGCTCATGTTCGCGAGGAATTCCGACTTGGCGCGACTGGCGAGTGCCAGACGGTCGTTCAGGCTGCGGAGGGTCTCCGCCGCCACCCGTTGCTCGTCGTCGAATCGGCGGAGCTCGCGGCTCATCCAGTTCATGCGCTCGGCGAGCGCGCCGAACTCGTCGCGGTTCGGCACGACGATGGTGCCCCCGAACCGCCCCTCGGCGACCTCGCTCAGGAAGCCGTGGGCCTCGCGCACGGGCAGGATGAACGACCACGAGATCACGAAGCCGCCCAGCAGCGCGACCACGACGGAGACGACGGCGAAGCCGGCCATCAGCCGCAGGGATTGCGTGTGGGAGGCCGCGATGCTGCGGCGGAGGCTGGCCATCCGTGTCTCCTCGGCGGCGACGAGCTGGCTCACCTGCTCCTCGATCCTCCGGTAGGTCGGCACCTGACGGGTCTGCAGCGCCGTCATCGCGTCCGCGAGCCGCCGGTCGCGGACCGCGTTCGCGATGTCGGCGACGGTCGCCATCGCGTCCTCCTGCCCGCCGCGAATGACCTGGATGAGCGCGCGCTCCTCGGGCGGCGCCGCCGTCTCGAGCCGCGCGAGCGTGTCGTTGAACCGGTTGTTCTCGCGAAGGATCAGGCTCACGGAGTCCTCGGCCTGGGCCAGCAACGCCATGGCGGTGAAGTGCATCTGCATCGCGAGGGCGTGCTCGATCTGCCGGGACCAGCCGACGCGCTCGTGGGCCTCGTCGAGGAGATTCGTCTGGCGCGCGGTCTCGGCGACGGTCCGCAGGCTCACCGCGGTCATCGCGATGAAGAGGAGGGTGATGAGGAGGAAGCCGGCGAGGAGCTTGACGTGGACCGACGCGCGGATGCGCGCCACCGCCCGCACGAGGGCGCCCAGCGGCGAGGCAAGCAACGCCACCACGGGCGGCGGCGTTCGCTCGGCGGCCGACGTGCGAGGCATGGTGGTCCCCCCGCGGGGCTAGCGGGCGGGCATCTCCAGCGTGACGGCGGTCGGGTCCGCATCGCCCACCACGATGTCCTTGGAGACCGTGCCGAGCCGCTCCTGCCAGACCTTCAGGGTGTAGCGCCCGGGCGGAAGCCCCCGCAGCGCGAAATCTCCGGCGCCGTCGGTGATCGCGTAGAAGGGATGCTCGGCCACCACGACCCAGCCGCGCATCCAGGAGTGCAGATCGCACGTCACGCGGATGATCTCGGGGTGCGAGAACGAGATGGTGATCGTGCGTCCCCTGGGCTGCGTCCGGTTGAACGGCGGGTTGGCGCTCGGGGTGCTGTGCAGGTTGTGCAGCAGCCGGTCGCTGTTCAGGAAGTCGATCCGCCCCCCCGCCGGCACGACCACGACGCGAGGCGCGAACATGCACTCCTTCTGGTCCATGGCGGTCGTGGTCGGCAGCGCCTCGGCGGCCGCCGGCGCCGGCGGCTTGTCGAGCCAGACGACGGCGTTGCGGATCCCCCCTTGCGGCGACAGGACGAGCTCCTCGGGATTCTTCTCCTTGCCGCACACGTACTGATCGATCGTCACGGCGAGCTTCCGGAGCTCGGGCGTCGCCCCCTTCAGCACGACCGTGCCCTTGATCGACCCCCCCGAGGCGTCGCGGGGCGTCGCCAGACCGGTCACCAGCGTGACGATGATCACGCCCGACAGCATCACTCGCAACGACGTCACCACCGTTCCCTCCCGGGCCTCAATATACGCCAGGTGACAGGATCCTCGACCTCTTCCACGAGGGCGAACCGGGCATCGGCCGCGCGACATTCGACCTCGGGCCGCGCACGATCGACACCATCTTGTCGCGTCTCTCCGTTGGGGTGTCCGAAGGACACGTCGCGTGAGACTACTATACTGAAGCGCGCGAGGCTCGTGGTGTCGTTCATGAATAATCCGCGCTAGAATCCGACCACGTTGCTCGATGTCGATCCGCGGTCCACGACGGGAGGGGAAACGCTCATGGTGAGCCGGCGAGTCGTCCGATCCTACCAGGCGCGCTACGGAATGGGCGCCAACAAAGCGGCGATGTACGACCTCACGGACGCGATCGACGTCCACGCCCACGCGCGCGGCCACGACGAAGAGGAGCCGATGCACGCCGCGCAGGAGGCGAGCCGCGCCGGCATGAAGGCGGTCCTCTTCAAGAGCATCTCGCCCGGCCGTCCG
>DASPZZ010000304.1:0-25419 GCA_035635995.1 Binatia bacterium
CCCCCGCCCCGCGACAGCCTGCGGCGCACGCCGCGGGTATAATCGCGCCATGGCGACAGCACCGTCGAAGACGCTGGAGATCGTGCCGAACCCGCATCCGGACCGCGACTACGAGGTCACGATGACGGTGCCCGAATTCACGTGCCTCTGCCCCCGCACGGGCCAGCCGGACTTCGCCACGATCCGCATCCGGTACGTGCCCGACCGGCATCTGGTCGAGCTGAAGTCGCTCAAGCTCTATCTGTGGTCGTACCGCCAGGAAGGCGCCTTTCACGAGGACGTGACCAACCGAATCCTCGACGACTTCGTGGCCGTCGCCAGCCCGCGCTGGCTCGAGGTGACGGGCGACTTCAACGTGCGGGGCGGCATCAAGACCGAGATCCGCGCGACGCACGGCAAGCGGCCGGAGCTCTAGGCCGCATTATTCACGAACCGCACTGCGCCGTCGGACGGGTGGCACCAGGGTGTCCCCGGCCCGCCGGGCGGACGTGGGACCCCCGAGTCCCGCCCGCAGCTCGAAGAGCTGCGTTCGGGCGAGTGGGTGACGGAGCCCGGTGCTCGCGGCGCCGTCTTCGTGAATAATGCGGGCTAGACCGCGGACCTCGACGCACCGCTAGGTCGCGAGCGCCAGCAGCACCATGCCCAGGAGCATCACGAAGGCGCCCAGCGCCGACTCCCGGACCCGCTGACCTTCGCCGAACGCCAGGACGCCGATCGCCATCGCGAAGAGGATCTCGACCTGCTTCACCGCCTCGACGTACGAGGAGAGCGTCAGCGTGTAGGCCTTGCCCTGACTCAGCGTGGTGAGCGCCGCGAAGAGGCCCAGCGCGACGAACTCCTTCCAGTACCGGGGCACCGCCCTGAAGTGGCGCGCCGACGTCGTCAGCGCGAGCGGCGTGACGATGAGACTCGCCGCGAAGTACGTGCCGAACGTGCCCACGGCGGTGTTGGAGGCGAGGATCGCCTTCTTGATCGTGATGACCGACGGCGCGTACAGCAGCGCCGCCAGCAGGGTGTAGCGCTGACCTCGGTCGGTGAAGAGGACGCGCAGCGGCGCCACCAGCGAGACCCGCGCGCTCCGCACGTTCAAGAGGTACACGCCGGAGGCGCTCAATAGCACGCCCGCGACGCCGGTGGCGCTCGGCCGCTCACCGATCGTCACCCCCATCCCGAGGAGGATCAGGAGGCTCACCTTCCAGAGCGCCGTGACCAACGAGATCTGCGAGAGCTTGAGCGCTTTCGAGAGGGCGAGGGTCGAGAGCGTCTGGCAGACGCCGAACGCCAGGCACCACACGAAGAAGCCGGGCTTGAGCTCGGGCCAGCCGCTGACCACGCAGGCGACGAGGGCGAACGGCAGGAGAAAGGTGAAGCGGCCCCAGACGTTGATGTACTCGTCGAGCGCGTGGCCCAGACGCTTCATCGTCGTGTTGCGCAGCACCTGGAACAGCGCGGCCGCCAGCGACAGGACAAGCCACATGCCGAGGATTCTATCCCGCGCGATGCTCGCGTCGGGCGTCAGAGCTCCAGCGCGACCTTGATGGAGGCGGCGTCCGCGTGCGCGGTGAACGCCTCGCCGATCCGGTCGAGGCTGAACCGGTGCGTGATCAGCGGCCCCGTGCGGACCGCGCCGCTGGCGACGAGCCTGAGCGCCCCGGGGAACTCGTCCTGATAGATCATCGAGCCCGCGATCGTGACCTCGCGGCGCACGACCGAGAAGAACGACACCGGCGTGGCCTCGTGGGGGAGTCCGGTGAGCACGACCCGTCCCCCCGGTCTCACCAGCTCGAGTGCCAGCGTGACCGCCTCGGCGGAGCCGGCGGTCTCGACGACGAGATCCACGCCCTCTCGCCCGGAAAATCGGCGGCCGGCGTCCGCGAGCGCGCCGTCGACGGTCGCGTGCGTGGCCTCGGCGCCGAGCTCGCTCGCGAGGGCGAAGCGCCGCCGCGACCGGCTCACGACCAGCACCCGCGCGCCGCGCGCCCGCAGCACCTGGAGGGCCAGGAGTCCGAGGGTTCCCGCCCCGACGATCGCGGCGGTCTCGCCTCGCCTCGGCACGCCGCGCTCCACGGCGCGCACGACGACGGCCAGCGGCTCGGCGAGCAGCAGCGCGTCGGCCGCGGCGTCCTCCGGCGCGCGCCAGCAGCAGCGCGCGGGCACCCGGACGAGCTCCGCGAAGCCGCCGTCGACGTCGATGCCGACCGTCGTCCGCGACAGACAGAGGTTGCGGTTACCTTCGCGACAGAGCGGGCACCATCCGCACGAATAGTTGGGCTCGACGACGACCGGATCACCGGGGCCGACTCGCGTCACGTCGGACGCGACGGCCTCGACGCGGCCCACGAGCTCGTGGCCCATCACCCGGGGGTAGGCGACGGGACGCGCGCCGGACCAGATCTGATAGTCCGTCCCGCACAGACCCGCCGCGACGATGCGGACCACGACCTCGCCGGGCGCGGGTCTCGGATCCCGCGCGCCCTCGACGCGAAGATCGCGCGGTCCGTGAAGAATCGCCGCTTTCATGGCGGACAATCTACTCGACGACCCAGGTTCCAGCAACTCGTGCGGTCGGCCCGCGGCCTACGCGGCCGAGTGGCCGCCATCGAGGAAGAGCGTCTGGCCCGTCATGAAATCGGAGCTCGCCGACGCGAGGTAGACGGCCAGCGGCCCGATCTCCTCGGGCCGCCCGATTCGCCGGGCCGGGATGTCGCGGGTCAGCCGCTGGTTGATCGCCGGATCGGCGAACGCCTCGTGGGTCATGTCGGTCGCGAACCAGCCGGGCGCGATCGCGTTCACCTGGACGTTGTGGCGGGCCCACTCCACCCCGAGGGCGCGCGTGAGCGCGATGACGCCGCCCTTGGTCGCCCCGTAGATCGTGTAGCCCGGCAGGCCGACCTGGCCGAGGACCGAGGCGACGTTGATCACCTTGCCGGACTTCTGGGCGATCAGGTACGGCGCCGCCGCTCGACAGCCGTTGAAGACGCCGGTCAGGTTCACGTCGAGCATGAGGCGCCAGTCCTCCGGCGTCATCTCGACCAGCGGCGCGACCCGGGCCACGCCCGAGTTGTTGACGATGATGTCGAGGCGGCCCAGCTCCCGGATCGTGCGTTGGACGAGGGCGTCGACGTCAGCGTAGCTCGCGACGTCGGTGGGCGCCACGAACGCTCGACGGCCGCCGCGCACGGCGAGCTGCGCCGTCTCCTCGAGCGCCTCTTTCGATCGGGCGGCAAGCGCCAGGTCGGCGCCGGCCCCGGCCAGCGCCACCGCGATCGCCCGGCCCAGGCCGCGGCTGGCGCCCGTGATGATCGCGACCTTGCCGGCGAGCGCGCCGGGCTCTGCGGTCAGCGGTAGAGCTCCTCGATCGCGTCCTTGTACTTCTGCGAGACCACCTTGCGCTTCACCTTGAGGGTCGGCGTCAACTCGCCGCCGTCGAGCGTGAAGTCCGTGGCCAGCACCGTGAAGCGCTTGATCTTGGCGTACGACTGCAGCTGCGTGTTCTTCTCCTCTACCGTGCGGCCGATGCGCTCGGCGACCTTCGGATGCTTCACGATGACCGCCGTCTCGTTGGTCAGGATCCCCTGCTCGCGCGCGAACTTCGACAGCTCCTCCGGGTTGACGGTGATGAGCGCCACCGGGTACGGGCGGCGATCGCCATAGACCATCACCTGGCTGATGAACGGGTCGGCCTTCAGGAGGTTCTCGATGTTCTGGGGCGCGATGTTCATGCCGCCCGCCGTCACGATCAGGTCCTTCTTCCGGTCGGTGATGACCAGGAATCCGTCCTGGTCGATCGTCCCGATGTCGCCGGTCTGGAACCACCCGTCCGTACCAAAGACTTCGCGCGTCGCCTCCGGCTGCTTGTAGTAGCCGAGCGTGGCGATGTTGGGGCCGCGCGCCAGGATCTCACCATCCGCCGCGATCTTCAGCTGGACCCCCGGCAGGGTCTGGCCCACCGAGCCGAACTTGAAGCGATCCGGCCGGTTGAACGTGAGGGCCGGACAGGTTTCGGTGAGCCCATAGCCTTCGAGCAGGAGGATGCCGGCCGCGTGGAAGAACTCGGCGATGTCGCGCGAGAGCGGGGCGCCGCCGGACACGGCCCACTGAAGCCGCCCGCCGAGTGCCGCGTGAAGCTTCGAGAAGACGAGCTTGTGGGCGAGCTTTCGCTTCCACTCGAGGCTGGCGGGCACGGGCTGGCCGCGCTGCTGATGGCGGCTCACGTCCCGCCCGACCGACACCGCCCAGCCGAAGATCTTCTTCTTCGCGGGCGAGCCGGCCTCGACGCCGGCCAGGATCTTCCCGTAGACCTTCTCGAACACGCGCGGCACGCTGCAGATGAAATGAGGCCGCGTCTCCTTGAGGTTGTCGCCGACCTTGTCCAGGTTCTCCGCGAACGCCGTCGTCAGGCCGTGCGCGACGCCGAGGAACGACTCGAGCCGCGCGAACGAGTGGGCGAGCGGGAGGAACAGCAGATGGACCCATCCCTCCTCGACGGGGGTCGCCTGCTTCGAGGCGGTCACGGCGGCGACGTGATTGCCGTGGGTCTGCATCACCCCTTTCGGGGGGCCGGTGGTGCCGGAGGTGTACACGATCGTCGCCAGATCGGTCGGACGCGTCGACGCGACGCGCTCGGCGAGGGTGCTCTTGTGCGCGGCCACGCCGTCGCGCCCCAGCCGCCGGAGCGTCTCCCAGGTCATCACCGTCTTGGGAGGCTGAGGTGCCTCGTAGCCGGCGATGACGACGATCTGCTCGAGCGCCGGCATCTTGTCCCGCCCGTCCAGCACCTTCGCCAGCTGCCCGGGATCCTCCACGATGATCGTCTTCGCCCCGGAGTCGTTCACCACGTACGCGATCAGATCCGGTGGATACGTCGGATAGACGGGGACGGTCACGCAACCAGCACTGAAGATCGCGAAGTCAGCCTGGACCCATTCGGCCCGGCTGGTCGACAGGAGCGCGACCGCATCCCCCTTTTCACGACCGAGCGCGATAAGGCCGAGCGCGACCTCGCGCACGACATCGCCGACCTCGCGCCAGGTGATCGTCTTCCAGCCGGCGCCCTGCTTGAATTGCTGACCGGGACGGTCACCGCTCTGCTCGACTCGATCCCAGAACATCCGGGCGAGGGTGTCGGCGGCCATGGACTAATCCTCCCTGTAACGTATCAATCTCAAAGGGATAACCGACCGTAGCACACGGTGGATAACGCAGTGCGTGAAAAAGATGTTGACAGGATAACGCGACGCGTTACACTCGGATCGAGATGAACGAGCCGACGACGAAGGGCAGTACGACGACGAAACAGAACAGGCAGGAGGAGAGAATGGACGATCAGAAGAAGGCCCAGGAGCTGTTCGGTCAGCTGACCGGCAAGGCGGTCGAGACGATGACGGTGTGGGCGGACGCCAACCAGCGTGTGCTTCGCGAGCTCGTCGAATTCTCGACGGCCACCGCGAAGGAGGGCGTGAGGCTCTACGCCGAGCTGCAGCAGGGCGCCCTCGAGACGCTGCGCAACTCCCACGCCGCTGCCGGACGCTGGCAGGGCGCCTGGTTCGACGGCGCGAAGGATCCGGTCCAGATGTACCAGCAGGCGCTGATGAGCGGCGTCGACAGCGTCGAGAAGACGTTCAAGCTGATGGAAGGTCAAGCCCAGGCCATCACACGCTCGGCCGAGCGGTTCCAGACGTCGGCGGAGCAGGCGGGCAAGGGCATTCAGGAGACCTACACGGCCGTCGTGGAAAAGATGAAGGACGTGTATCAGAGCTAACGGGTTACTTCTGGTTCTTCCGCTTCTCGAGCCGCTCCTCGAGGGAGCGTAGGCGCTCTCGCAGCGTCGAGACTTCCTCGCGGAGCCGCTCCGCATCGGGCTCGGCGCCGTCGCGTCTGGGCTCGGCGCGCGGCGCGGCGATTCCCCATCCGGCTCGCGAGGCCCAGTCCTGGAAGATGCGCTCCATCTCGCGCTGGTTCGAGACGATGCCCTCGAGGCTCGACTTCATCGAGCGCTGGACGAACTCCTGCCAGGCCTCGCCATGCTTGATGAGCTGATGCAGGAACGCGGTGGGCAGCGTGGCGCGGTGGTTGCGCTCGTTCTCGAGAATGATCTGAGCCAGCGTCACGGACGTCAGGTCCTCGCCGGAGGCGGCGTCGACCACCGCGATCTCCCTGCCCGCCCGGATCATCTCCTCGATCTCCTCGAGGGTGACGTATCGACTCTCCTGGGTGTCGTAGAGTTTTCTATTCGAGTACCGCTTGATGACGTACGCCATGGCGCTCCTCTGTGGGGCGGCCCGTGAGGCCACTATGAATGGCGTAACACCCCGCGTCAAGAGGCCCAGACACGGCGTGCTAGACTGACGGCCCACGCCGACAGGAGGTCTGCATGAAGCTCAAGGGGCGCACCGCGCTCGTCACCGGAGGCTCCCGCGGCATCGGTCGCGCCATCGCGCTGGCGCTCGCCGAGGAAGGCGCGGATGTCGCCATCAACTACGTCTCGAGCGAACCCGCCGCCAAGGAGGTCGCCGAGCACATCCGGAAGATGGGCCGGCACTCGATGCTCGCGCAGGCCGACGTCGGCGACTATCCCGACACGTTCCGGATGGCGCAGGACCTCCTGAAGGAGTTCGGGCATCTGGACATCCTGGTCAACAACGCGGGGATCAACTCCGACAAGACGTTCGTCAAGATGGACCACGCCTCCTGGCGCAAGGTGCTCGCCATCAACCTCGACGGCGTCTTCAACTGCACCAAGGTGTTCATCGACCAGATGCTCAAGCAAGAATACGGTCGCGTGGTGAACATCACCTCGGTCATCGGCCAGATCGGCAACTTCGGCCAGGCCAACTACGCGGCGTCGAAGGCCGGGGTCGCGGCGTTCACCAAGTCGCTCGCCAAGGAGCTCGCCGGCAAGGGCGTCACGGTGAATGCGGTGGCGCCGGGTTTCATCGAGACGGACATGGTCCGGGGAATTCCGGAGAAGGTCCGCGACAAGCTCTTGAGTCAGATCCCGCTGAAGCGGTTCGGCACGGTGGAGGAGGTCGGTCGCGCCGTGGTCTACCTCGTCTCGTCCGACGGCGACTACATCACGGGCGCCGAGCTCTCGATCAACGGCGGACTGCTGATGTGACGACCGCGGCCCAGAGCCGCACCGCCTGAGCCGCCAGGGCCCAGGGCTGGAGCGCCAGTATCGCCAGCGACTCGACCCGCCGGGGTCGTTCCTCGTAAACGACGCGCGCCTTCGACGGCATCACCCACGCCTCGCCCGAGAGGACCTCTTCGCCGCGCTGGTTGAGGCAGACGGTCTGGAGCCGGAGGCGGTTACGCTCGCGGACCACCTCGAGCACGTCCACCCGCGCCGTGATCGTGTCCCCGGCCTTGACGGGCTTGATGAACTTGAGGCTCTGGGAGAGGTACACGGCGCCGGGCCCCGGAAGCTGGGTGCCGATGACCGCGGAGATCAGCCCGGCGGTGAAGATGCCGGGGGCGATCGGCTCCTTGAACGGGGTCGTCGCCGCGTAGCCGGCGTCGCTGTGGACGGGATTCAGATCGCCCACCGCGTCGATGAAGCTGGCGATGTCGTCTTCGTCGACCCGCCGCGCCAGCTCCGCGTGGTCGCCGGGGGCGACCTCGGCGATCGTCCTGCCGATCACCGCGGCTCCCGGTCGGCGAGACGCTGGAGCTTCGCGGAGAGCGACTCCTCGAGCCGTTCGATCCGCTCCTCCAGCTCGACGATCTGCTTGGCCACCGCGGTCAGCTGGCTGCGCGATGGTAGATTCAGCGCCTGGAGCGCCTGCTCGATCTGCTGATCCACGACCTTCTTCGCCGGCGCGCCGGCAACCAGGAACTGATCGAGCGACTGCCCCATCAGCTTGGCGAACTGCTCCGTGCCCATCGCCTGACCCAGCACCTTGGACCAGGCCTCGATCCACTGGTCGAGGAACTGCTTCCACTGGGTCAGGAGGTCGGGGGTGGCCGGCGTCTGGGCGAACAGCTTGGCCCAGGTCTGAACGCCCTGGTCGAGCACCGGCCGCCAGAAGGCCATCGGGTCGGGCGTGGCTGTCGGCGGAGCGGTGGCGGTTTGATTGAGGAGCCGCGTCCAGGCCTGGGCGCCTTCCTCGAACTGTCTCCTCCACTGCTCGAACAGCTGGTTCGGTCCCGACGCGTCAGCCATTACTTCAAATATTACCCCGGTGTGACGCTACGCGTCAACGATGACGTCGCCGCTACGAGCGTGGCGCCAGCCAGGCCGAGACCTTGGGCCAGCAGTGGACGGCGGCTCCCCGCCCGGCGATGAGCGAGATGTGTCCGCCCGGCAACTCGATGTACTCCTTGTCCCGACTACCCACGGCGTCGATGAGCGCCCGGACGCACTCGGACGGCGCGATGTAGTCCTCCTTCGCGCCCACGACGAAGACCGGGCACGTGATGCGCTCGAGCCGGATGGGCCGGCCGCCCATGACGAGCTCGCCCCGGTAGAGCTTGTTGTCCTGGTAGAAGTCCCGCACCCACTGGCGGAAGAACTCGCCCGGAAAGGCCACGTACTCGTTCGCCCACTTGTTCAGCGCCTGGAATCCTTCGACGTACTTGTCGTTCCACAGGTTCCACCAGAGATTCAGGTTGGTCGACAGGTCCATCGTCGGCTTGAGGAGCTTGAAGCCGGCCTTCACCATGTCCGCCGGGACCGAGCCGAGCGTATCCACGAAGCGGTCGACGTTGAAATTCTGCTTGCCGAGCCAGAGCCCGAAGAGACCCACCTTCGTGAAGTCGATCGGACCGGCCATGTTGACGAAGTTCTTCACCGGCACCTCGGGATGCGAGGCGACGAAGGACGCCGAGATGGGCGCCCCCATGCAGTAGCCGAGCACGGACAGCTGCTCCGTCCCCGACGTCTCGAGCACCCGCTTGGCCATCCGCGGCAGGATCCTGGTCACACACTCATCGACGGTGAGGTCGTTGTCCTCCGGGCCGAACACACCCCAGTCGAGCATGTAGAAGTCGAACCCCTGCCGCGTCATGTGCTCGACGAAGCTCCCGCCGGGCAAGAGGTCGAAGATGTACGGCCGGCTGATGCCGAGGTTCGGCACGAAGAGCAGCGGGGTCCGATGGGTCCGTGGCGACTCGTACCGGTAGAGTCGCGACTTGTTCCGCTTGTAGACTTCCACGCGCGGCGTCTGGCCGGTCTTCGGCTCGGCCGGGCTCAGCACCATCCCGTGAAGGTTCCGGAGCCGGCGGAATCCCCGCTCGAGCTCCTCCTGCCACTGCTTGATCGTTTCGGCGGGCGCGTCGGCGGTGAACCCGCTGGTGAACCGCTCGACGACGTCGGCGAAGCGCTCCTGCCCCATGGTCAGAGGACTCCTTTTACCTGATTGAGATCGACCGCGTCACATCTGGAACATCGAGCCGAGCTTCATGGCGAGCCCCATGTCCCCCTTGACCTTCAGTTTGCCCGACATGAACAGCATCTGCCCGGACTGCTTGCCGGAGAGCATGTCGAGCCAGTCCTGGGCCGAGATCTGGAGCGTCAGGGTCGGGTTCGTGCCCGCCCCCGGCTTCACCGTGCAGGTTCCGTCCTTGATGACGGCGTGCCACGTGCCGCCGCCGTCGCCGCTCACGTCGTACTGGATCACGGCGTTGGTTCCGGCGGACTTGTCGGTCCGGAACCGCGTCGCCATCGCGTCAAAGGTCTCTTTCACTGTCGGCATCGCTTTCTCCTTGTCTTCGGATTTACCGTCGGTCGGTCAGAACGTAAAGAGGTCCATCCCCCCGGTCACCGTGAGCACGGCGCCCGTGATGTAGCGCGCGCGCTCGGAGCAGAGGAAGGCGACGGCGCTGGCCACGTCCTCGGGCTCCCCCTCACGCTGCATCGCGACCCGCTTGACCATCCGCTCGTAGAGCGGGCTCAGCTTCGCGTTCGGCGCGATGATGCCGGGCGCGATCGCGTTGCAGGTGACGTTGTAGCGGGCCCCCTCGAGGGCGACCGACTTGGCGAATCCGATCAGCCCGATCTTGCTCGTCGCGTAGGCGGTCTGGCCGAAGCCGCCCATGAGGCCGGCGATCGATGCCATGCAGACGATCCGCCCCCAGCGCCGCTCACGCATACTCGGGAACACCGCCTTCGTCACCTTGTAGGTGCCCGTCACGTTCACCGCGAGGTTGAGCTCCCAGTCCTCGTCCCGCATGTCCTTGAGCTGGGCCACCGTGTAGATCAGCCCGGCGTTGTTCACGCAGATGTCGACGGGGCCGAGATCGCGCTCGATTCGCCCCACGACGTCCTGGATCTGAGCCGACTCGCGGATGTCGCACGCGTAGCCGCGAGCCCGGCCGCCCGCGGCCTCGATCTCGCCGGCCGCGCCGGTGGCGCCGTCCCCGTCGAGGTCGACGATCGCGATCGCGCAGCCCTCGGCGGCCAGCGTCGTGGCGTCAGCCTTCCCGAGACTCCGCGCGGCGCCCGTCACGAGCGCGACGCGGCCACGGATGCCGAGGTCCATCCTACTTTCCCTTGAAGTTCGGCTCGCGCTTGGCGAAGAACGCCTGGATACCCTCCGAGGCGTCCTCGGTCTTGAGGGATTCGAGGAACGCGCGGATCTCGATGTCGATCGCCTTGTCGATCGGCGCCTCGAGCCCCTCGTCGACGGCTTCGATGATGAGCCGCGTGGCGATCGGCGGCCGCTTGGCGATCTCCCGCGCGAGCGCCTTGGCGTCGTCGAGCGTCCCGCCCTCCTTCGTGAGCCGATTGGCGAGGCCCAGGGCCAGGCACTCGGCGGCGGGCACCTGCGTGCCCAGGATCAGGAACTCGAGGGCCTTGGTCCGGCCGATGAGGCGCGGCATCCGCTGTGAGCCGCCGAACCCCGGGGTGATGCCGAGGTTCGATTCGGTCTGCCCCATCCGCGCCGTCTCCTTCAGGAGGCGGAAGTGGCACGCCATCGCGATTTCGCAGCCCCCGCCCAGCGCGTGTCCGTTGATCGCGGCGATGACCGGCTTGGGGAATCGCTCGATCTTCCGCACCACGCTGTTGCCGAAGCGGATGAAGGTGTCGACGTCGCCCCCGGAGAAGGCCGACCCGAGGTCGGCGCCGGCGCAGAAGATCCGGTCCCCGGCTCCGGTGAGGATGACGGCACGAACCGTGTCGTCGTTCTCCACGGAGTTGAGGGCGGCGTTCAGCTCCCGCATGAGCGGCTCGCTGATCGCGTTGGCCGGCGGACGGTTGAGCGTGATGACCGCGAAGCTCTCCTCACGCGCGACGAGCAGGGTCTCATACGCCATGGGCACAGACTCCCTGGAGAAAGATGGTCGCGACCGGCTCGGCCGCCTCGGTCAGCCGGTACGCGCGCTTGCCGAGGACCCACGAGGTCGCCAGCTGGTCCATCGCGCCGAAGAGCATCTTGGTCGCAATTTTCACCGGCACGTCCCGGCGAATCTGCCCCGAGGCGGCGCCCTCCTCGAGCACGTCGTTGATCACGCCGAAGTAAGCCGAGATCTCGTGCGCGGAGGCCCCGCGGAAGAACTTCTGCCCCTGCCGCAGCTCGACCTGGACGACCTCGGCGAGCTCGGGGTTCTCCTCGAGCACCCTGAAGTGGAGGGCCACGATCCTGCGGATCTTCGCCAGCGGGTCGCGCTCGGCCGCGACCTCCCGGCGCACCGACGCCACCCACTCCGCCATCTTCTCGCGAAAGAGGGTGACGAGGATCTCGTCCTTGGTCTTGAAGTAGAGGTAGATCGTGCCGCTCGCGATGCCGGCCTCGCGCGCGATGTCCGAGACGCGCGAGTTGTAGTAGCCGTTACGCGCGAAAACGCGGATCGCGGCGTCGATGATCTGATGCGGCTTGTCGGGATCTCGCATGAATTCTGACTGAACCGCCGTTCATTCTACGGTCGCTCGCACGGAGAATCAACCCCGAGGTCGCGAACGGGCCGGGATCCGCGAGGCTCATGCGCCGTCATACACCTCGCGCCGGCGGACGCTCCGCTGGAACTCGACGTAGCTCTTGCGCGTCATCCCGGGGCGGGCGTTCGCGATCACCTCGCGCGCTCCACCGGCGCCGTCCCAGAGGAGGTCGATCGCCACGGCCGCCATGGCCCGCGCCGGCATCACGTAGGCGAGGTGCGGGTCGACGATCTCGTAGTCGGCCGCGTGGCCGGTGCCGCGCGCGCCGCCCATGTACGGATGGACCACCGGGATCACCTGGCTGAGGTCGCCCATGTCGGTCGAGCCGGCGCGGTGTCCCGCCTCGCGACAGGCGCCGGCGCCGAAGAGGACGTCGGCGGTTCGCCGGAACGTCCGCGCCATCGTCGGGTCGGTGCGCAGCGGGAGATAGCCCGGCAGGGTCTCGATCTCGACGCTGGCGCCGAGCGCCAGGGCTCCGGCCCTGAGCGCGCGGTCGACCTTCTCGTTGGCGTCGCGGATGCCTTCGAGGGTCCGTCCGCGGACGTACGTCTCGAGCCGCGCTTCGCCCGGGATGACGTTCACCTGCGAGCCGCCGTGGGTCAGGATCGGATGGACGCGGATCGTGTCGTCGTCGCGAAAGGTCTCGCGCACGGCGTTGATCCCGGCCAGCGCGATCTGCGCCGCGTAGAGCGCGTTGACGCCCAGGTGCGGCGCGCCTCCGGCGTGCGCCGCGCGCCCGACGAAGCGCGCCGTCTTGCCGAACCGTCCGTTGTTGGAGCCGGGAACACACGCGACGCCGTCCTCGGGACGCGGCGTGGTGTGGATCATCATCGCCAGGTCGACGTCGTCCAGGTGGCCCAGGCGTAGCAGCTCGCACTTGCCGCCGAGGAACTCGAGCCGCCCCCGGCGAACTTCGTCGAGGCGCCACTCGAGGTCCCCGCCCTCCTCGGCCGGGACGGCCATGAACGCCACGCGGCCCGCCAGGCGCTCGACGGCCTTCGTCGTCACCAGGCCGATCGCCGCGCCGACGAGCCCCGCGATCTGGGCGTTGTGGCCACAGGCGTGGACGGCCCCCGTGGATGGATCCGCCTCCGGATGTCCGGCCACCACGAGCGCATCGAGCTCGCCGAGGAGCGCAAACGTCGGGCCGGACCCCCCGCCGCCGGCCACATCGGCTCGCACGCCCGTGATGGCGAGCCCGGTCCGCGGCCGCAGGCCGAGCTGCCGGAACTTCGCCTCGACGAGCGAGGCGGTACGCGACTCCTTGAAGCCGAGCTCCGGGTGGCGGCGGATCGTCTCCCCGACCGCGATGATCTCGTCCGCGTGACGCTCGATCGCTTCGTCGACGCGTTGCTTGAGCTCGTCCCGGGTCACGGCATCTTCTCCTCCCCCGATGTGCGGGTCTGGCGTAGGATAAGCCCGACCCGCGCGACGAGGCGGGGCAATCTCGAGCGTCTGACCCAGACCCAGGAGAGTGGATCATGAAGGCAGCGGCGGCCGTCGCGGAGGTCCTCAAGCGTGAGGGCGTGAAATTCCTCATCGGATACCCGGTCAACCCGATCATCGAAGCCGCCGCGGAAGCCGACATCCGCACGATCATCGTTCGACAGGAGCGGACCGGGCTCCACATGGCCGACGCGGTCAGCCGCATCTCGTCGGGGGACCGGATCGGCGTCTTCGCCATGCAGCACGGCCCGGGCTCGGAGAACGCGTTCGGCGGCGTGGCCCAGGCCTACGGCGACTCGGTGCCGATCGTCGTGCTGCCGGGCGGCTACCCCAGACGCATCACGAACATCCAGCCCAACTTCAACTCGTTCCTGAATTACCAGCACGTGACGAAGTGGTGCGAGCAGGTCATCGTACCCGACGCGGTGGTGGACGCGATGCGCCGGGCTTTCACCCAGGTCAAGAACGGGCGCCCGCGGCCGGTGCTGATCGAGTTCCCCGTCGATCTCCTGCGCGAAGACGTGCCGGAGCCGATCCAGTACACGCCGGCGCCCCGGCTGCGCTCGGCGCCCGATCCGCGCGACGTCTCGCGCGTGGCCGAGGCGCTCGTGGCCGCCCAGCGGCCCGTGATCTACGCCGGCCAGGGCGTGCACTACGCGCGCGCGTGGCAGGTGCTGCGCGAGCTGGCGGAGCTCCTCGAAGCGCCGGTGACGACCAGCCTCCAGGGCAAGAGCGCGTTCCCCGAGACGCACCCGCTGTCGCTCGGCTCCGGCGGTCGCTCGATCAGCAAGCAGCTCCACCATTTCCTGACGAATGCCGATCTCATCTTCGGCATCGGGTGCAGCTTCGCGACCACGAACTACGGCGTCGCGATGCCGAAGGGCAAGCGGATCGCGCACGCGACGCTCGACCCGACCGACATCAACAAGGACGTCGCCTCGGAGCTGGCGCTCGTCGGCGACGCCGGGCTCACGCTGCAGGCGCTGCTCGTCGAGGTGAAGGACCGGCTCAAGGGCGGGCCGCGCGGCCGCTTCTCGGTCGTGACGCAGGAGATCAAGAACCTCAAGAGCGAGTGGCTGGCGCAATGGACGCCGCGGCTCACCGCCGACACGAAGCCGCTGTCTCCGTACCGCGTGATCTGGGACCTCATGCACACGGTCGACGTCGCGAACACGATCATCACGCACGACGCCGGCAGCCCGCGCGACCAGATCTCGCCGTTCTGGGAGCCGGTGGCGCCGCTCAGCTACATCGGCTGGGGCAAGACGACGCAGCTGGGCTACGGCCTCGGTCTCGCGATGGGCGCGAAGCTGGCCGCGCCCGACAAGCTCTGCGTGAACGTCTGGGGCGACGCCGCGATCGGCTTCACCGGGATGGACTTCGAGACGGCGGTGCGCGAGCGGATCCCGATCCTCTCCGTGCTGCTCAACAATTTCTCGATGGCGATCGAGCTGAAGATCATGAAGACGGCGACGGCCAAGTACCGCAGCACCGACATCAGCGGTGACTACGCGGCCATGGCGCGCGCCTTCGGCGGCCACGGCGAGCGCGTGACCGAGCCCGGTGAGATCGTGCCGGCCATCCGGCGCGCCATCCGCAAGACGCAGGAGGGCACGCCCGCGCTCCTCGAGTTCCTCACCGAGAAGGCCGAAGACTTCTCGATGTTCTAGGCGGGCCGCCGTGCAGATCAAATACCGGATTGGCATCATGCCCGGACCGTGGCCGGCCGGCTCGCCGGACGAGGGCCCGGACTTCCTCTGGCGGCTCATCGACCTCTGCGAGCAGACCGCGATCGACTCCATCTGGTTCTCGGACCGGCTCTCCTCGCCGCTGCCCGTCCTCGAGCCGATGACCACGATGGCGGCGGTCGCCGCGCGCACGCAACGGCTCAAGTTCGGGCCGAGCGTGCTGGTCGCCCCGTTCAGGTCGCCGGTGCTCGCCGCCCGCCAGCTCGCGATGCTCGACTACCTCTCCGGCGGCCGGGTGCTTCCCGCGGTCGGCATCGGCGTCGAGCAAGAGCGCGAGTTCCACGCCGCGGGCGTGCCGTTCCGGGAGCGAGGGCGCCGCACCGACGAGGCGATCCAGATCATGCGGCGGTGCTGGGAGGAGCCCGAGGTGACGTTCGCGGGCGAGTTCTGGCGCCTCGACCACATCACGGTGCTGCCGCGCCCGGTCCAGCAGCCCATGCCGCTCTGGATCGGCGGCAACAGCGAGGCGGCGATGCGTCGGGCCGGCCGCATGGGCGACGGCTGGATTCCGTCCTTCATCACGCCGGATCAGTTCCGCGTCGGCGTCGACAAGACGCTCACCTTCGCGGCCGAGGCCGGGCGCGAGGTGCCGGGTGACCACTTCGGCACGCTCGTGAACTTCTGCCTCGACCGCGACCCGACGGTCGCTCGCGCGATCGCGCTCCCCTTCATCCCGCGCGGGCGGGCCGACGCGCCGACGCTCGACGCGTGCACGGCGTTCGGCCCCGCCGACCTCGTCAGCGAGCGCCTGGAGCAGTACGTGCAGGGTGGCGGGTCGAAGTTCGTCCTACGGCCGATGTGCCCGCCCGAGCGGATGCTCGAGCAGCTCGAGCGGCTCGCCACCGACGTGATCCCGGCGTTTCACAGTCGCTGAGCGCCGCCGGCGCTCACGCCAGATCCACTCAGCTCTCCCCGGAGGATCCGGATCAACAGATCGGGGTCCAGGTTGCCGCCGGAGATCACGACGCCGACCCGCGCGCCGCGCGGGAGGCTGAGCTTCCCCGCCAGGGCCGCCGCGGCGCCGACCGCGCCGGTCGGTTCGGCCACGACGCGGACGCGCAGCGCCAGGAAGCGGACGGCGGCGACGATCTCGGCGTCGCTGACGAGCGCCACGGCGCTGAGGTTCTCGCGGAGGATCGGGAACGTGAGCTCACCCGGGCTCTGCGGGCGGATCCCGTCGGCGATCGTGGGCGGGGGCGGAATGGTGACGCGCTCGCCTTTCTGCAGCGACAGATAGGTGTCGTTCGCGGTGTCCGCCTCGACGCCGATCACGATGATCCCGGGGGACAGGCTTCGCGCCACCGTGCTGCAGCCCGCCATGAGGCCACCGCCGCCGACGGGGGTGACGAGCGCGTCGAGCGACGGAACGTCCTGGAAGAGCTCCAGCGCCGCGGTCCCCTGACCGGCCATGATCGCGGGATCGTCGTACGGAGGCACCAGGACGCGCCCCGTCTGCTCGACGAGGCGCCGGGCCACGGCGGCGCGGTCGTCCTTCAGGCGGTCGTAGAAGACGACCTCGGCCCCGTAGCCGCGCGTCGCCTCGACCTTGAGGGCCGGCGCGTCGGTCGGCATGCAGATGATCGCGGTGGTCCCGACCATCCGGGCGGCGAGCGCCACACCCTGGGCGTGATTGCCCGACGAGTACGCCACGACGCCGCGGGCGCGCTCGGCCGGCGAGAGCGCCAGCAGCTTGTTCAGCGCGCCGCGGATCTTGAACGAGCCCGCGCGCTGGAGGTTCTCGCACTTGAAGAAGACGCGACAGCCGCTCGCGTCGTCGAACGGTGACGACGAGATGACCGGCGTGCGCTCGATGCGACCCGAGAGCCGCTGAGCGGCAGCCTGCACGTCGTCGATCGTCAGCCGAGAGCCCGCGGTCACGAGGTACCGATTATCCCAGAGCCCACGAGCCGCGATCAACCCTCGCGGTATACTCGCGACATGCGGACGACGATCACCCTGCTCGTGTCCCTCCTGCTGGCGGCCGGCTGCTCGCTCATCTCGATCGACCTCACGCCGCGGATCAAGCCGCTCGAGGAGCGGACCGTCGAAGGGAGCGGCCGGACCAAGATCCTCTTGACGGACATCTCGGGATTTCTGAGTGAAGAGGGGCAGTCCCAGACCGTGATCATCGGCGCGCCGCCGCCTCGCGTGCCGCTGCTCGTCCGCCTTCGTGAGGAGCTCAAGAAGGCCGGCGAGGATCCCGACGTCAAGGCCCTCATCGTGCGCGTCAACAGCCCGGGCGGGACGGTGACGGCGTCCGACATCATGTTCAAAGAGATCGACACGTTCAAGCGTACCGCCAAGATTCCCGTCATCGCCGTCATGATGGACGTCGCCGCCTCGGGCGGCTACTACGTCTCGCTCGCGGCCGATACGATCGTCGCCCACCCGACGACGGTCACCGGGTCGATCGGCGTCATCATGGTGACGCTGAACGCCGAGGGTCTCATGCAGAAGCTCGGGCTCGCGACGGCCACGATCAAGTCGGGCGAGCGCAAGGACATGGGGAGCCCGTTCCGGGCCCTCACGGACGAGGAGCGCAAGATCTTCCAGTCCGTGATCGATGGGCTGCAGGGCCAGTTCGTCTCGAGACTCGTCGAATCCCGTAAGCTCCCGCTCGAGACCGCGACGCGGGTGGCCGACGGGCGCGTCTACACGGCGCAGCAGGCGCTCGAGCTCAAGCTGATCGACCGGATCGGGTACATGGACGACGTGCTCCGGCTCGCGCATCGCGCGATCGGGGTCGACGACGCGAAGGTGGTCGTGTATCACCGGCCCTCGGAGTATCGCGCCACCTACTACGCCCGCTCCGATGCGCCGCTCGGCGGCCTCGACGCGACCGTCGCCCGGCTCGCGTCGGTCGTCGGGGCTGGTCCCGGCTTTCTCTATCTCTGGTGGCCCTGAGTCTCCTGGGGCGCCGGCGCGGCCGCCTCGAAGCCGACGCAGGCGAGGACGGGCAGGCGCGGATACTTCGCGAAGCGCCCGTCGGTGCGGCTCAACCCGCACAGCACGAACGCGGAGCCCTTCGCGGAGGCCACGGTGCGCGCGTGGGCGCAGGTGGCACAGAGACCTTGCGGAGCGGTCTTCGGCGTCATGGCCCGTCCGCGACGAGGTCGAGGTAGTGCTTGACGATCCTCGCGGTGGCGCCCCAGATGGTATCGCCGTTGTAGTCGAAGAAGTACACGGGGCGCAGGACGCCGTCGCGCTCCCACTCCTCGACGCGCAGGCCGCCGGGTCCGGAGAGCGCCGCGAACGGCACCTCGATCACCCGCTCGATCTCCGCACCATCGGGCCGCCACGTGACGGGTCCTCGGACCACGCCGACCCAGGGCGTGATGACGAAGTTGGTCGCGAACGTCTCGGTATCGTCGAGCTCGCCCAG
Organism: Binatia bacterium; assembly: GCA_035635995.1. Lineage (GTDB taxonomy): Bacteria > Methylomirabilota > Methylomirabilia > Rokubacteriales > CSP1-6 > AR31. Next base: position 18,452 of record DASPZZ010000304.1, read on the forward strand.
CGGCTCGACCGTCTCCCGCGGCAGACCGATCTCTTCCTCGCACTCGCGCAGGGCCGCCTCGAGGAGCGACGCGTCCTCGGGATCGACGGTGCCCCCGGGAAAGGCGATCTGCCCCCGGTGGGTCCCGACCGTCTCGGTCCGCTTGGCGAACACGAGGTGGGGCTCTCCGCGATCGATGAGCGGAACCAGCACCGCCGCCCGCACGAGCGGGCCCGGCGGCACGACGCGGCGCTGGCGCGCCGCGAGCCGTCGTCGTGTCAGCGCCACGAGCTGATCGAGCGTCACGGAATCAGTGGACCACGTCCCGGGTCCGTCGCCCGCGACGTCCACGCGCGGATCTCCGCGAGGACCGTCGCCATGACCGTGCCGGCCTTCTCGCGGATCACCAGGTCGGCCTCCGCGTCGAGCGGCGTCGGCTCGAGGTTCACGATCGCGAGCGTGGCGCCGGCGTGCTTGGCGTGGGCCGGCATGTACGCCGCCGGGTAGACGACGAGCGAGGAGCCGAGGACGACGAAGAGATCGGCCGCCCGCGACCGGCGCTCGGCCTCCTGCATCGCGCGCGCCGGCATCGCCTCGCCGAAAAGCACCGTGGTGGGCTTCACGACGCCCCCGCATTGGGGGCACTCAGGAACCTCGTCACGGGCCTCGAGCCACTCGTGCACCTCGTCGCGCGCGTAGGCGACTCCGCACTCGAGACAGCGGGTGCGCGTCGCGTTGCCGTGGAGCTCGATGACCCGTTCCGGCGGCAGGCCCGCGCGCTGGTGAAGGTCGTCGACGTTCTGCGTGATGCAGCAGTCCAAGCGGTCGAGGCGGTGAAGCTCGGCGAGCGCCAGGTGTGCAGGGTTCGGCCGGGCGGCCCGGATGACGGGATAGGTGACCCGGCCGAGCTCCCAGTACTTCCGTCGGCCGCCGACGCTGCCCATGAAGTTCTGGTAGGTGAACTCGCTCGGGTCGAACCGATCCCAGAGACCCCCCGGACTGCGAAAGTCGGGGATGCCGGACTCGGTGCTCACTCCGGCTCCGGTGAAGGCGACGGCGCGGCGCGCGCCTGCGAATAGCTCCGCCAGCCGGAGGATCGAGCCCCTCACCGCCGCCGCTTCCAGGTGGGTCCAGTCATGGTCGGGAGCGAAGCGCCATCAGCCTACCGCGTCGGCTGGACGTGCCGCAACCAGACGACACATCCGGTGAACGCGAGGGCGCCGACCGAGGCGAGCACGGCGTTGATCGCGAACCCTTCGAGGGCGCCCCACGACACGGTGAGTACCGTGAACAGGGCGTTGTTGATGACGTGACACGCCACCGCGGGGAGTGCGCTCCCGGTCAGCTCCGTGATCCAGCCGAGGTACAGGCCGAGCGCCAACGCCAGAATCGCGTGCAACCACTCCAGGTGGAGGACGCCGAAACACACGCTGGTGATGATCACGGCGATTGCGGGCGGCAGGCGTTCGACGAGCCGCGTCTGCATGTACGCGCGAAAGAAGACCTCCTCGGCGGTGCCCGCGAGCACGCCGATGATGAGGACGGCGAGGAACAGGTCGGGGCCGACGGCCTGAGCCAGGGCACGGCGGATCATCACCATGCTGCCCTGCTGGCCCAGCCCGGCGAGCATGGTCAGCGAGTCCAGCACCTGGCCGAGCGCCAGCATGCCGACGACCATCAGGACGAGCGTGCGGCCCGTCTCTCTCCCAGGCATCAGACGCAGGCCGGCCAGCGGGCCTCCGCGGCTGGCGATCAGCGCCGTCAGAAGGAGCGCCGTGGACGAGGCGATTCCGCCGGCAAGCAACCCGGGCAGGCCCTCGAACACGGCGTCCTCGGGGAGGTCCGGGTGGAGAGATCGGACGGCTCCGGCCGCGAGGACCGAGAGCACGACGATCGCCCCGAAGGCGCCCACGTACGCGACGAAGACGGGCCAGAGCGGCGGGCGGTCAGCCAAGCCCCCGCCAGTCTCTGTCTAAAGTCGCGGGCGCTCGAGGTGCCACGCGGTCGCCTGCTGGTAGGCGTGGCCGAGGCGGAGCGTCGTCGCCTCGTCGAACGCGCGCCCGACGATCTGGAGAGCCAGCGGCCGGCCGTCGGACGAGAACCCGCACGGCACGGTGAGGGCCGGAAGCCCGAGCCCGTTGAAGGGGCGGGTGAGGCGTGAGAACCGCCCCATCCGGCCGACGACCTCGTCGACGGTCCCGGACTTTACCGCTTCGAGGGCCGGCGCGGGCTCCGGGATCACCGGGACGACCAGCGCGTCGACCTCGGCGAACACTTCCGCGATGAACTCCCGCGCCAGCCGCGAGCGCAGACGGAGCCCCTGCAGATAGTCGTGCGCGGAGATGTGGAAGCCGACTTCGAGCCGTGACCGGACCGCCGGCTGCATCTCGTGCGGTCGCTCACGGACCAGGCGCGCGTGGACCGCGGCGGACTCGGAGCGCGAGATGACGCTGCAGATGTCCGTGAGCGGTCGAGGATCGGGGACACGGACCGGCGTGACGAGCGCGCCGAGCCCCTCGAGCACACTCGCGGCCGCCCGGACGGCGGCGTCCATCTCACCGTCGATCCCGTCGAAATAGTAGTTCTCCGGGAGCCCGACGCGAAGCCGGGCAACCGGGCTCTCGAGCATGCGCCGGTAGTACGGCACGCCGCGGCGGCTCGACGTCGCGTCGCGCGGGTCGTGCCCCGCGACGATCTCGAGCAGCAGCGCCGTGTCGGCGACCGTTCGGGTCAGCGGCCCCAGGTGGTCCATCGACCACGACAGCGGCATCGCGCCGGCGCGGCTCACGCGCCCGTACGTGGGCTTGAGACCGACGACGCCGCAGCAGGCCGCCGGCAGCCGGATGGAGCCGCCGGTGTCGCTGCCGAGCGTCGCGAGCGCGAAGCCGGCAGCGACGGCGGCGGCCGAGCCGCTGCTCGACCCGCCGGCGCAGTGCCCGGACCTCCACGGATTCTGGACGTCGCCGTGATGGGCGTTGTCCCCGAACGGACCCAGCGCCAGCTCCGACATGTTCAGCTTGCCCAGCGTCACGGCGCCCGCCTCGCGCAGGCGCGCGGCCGCGGTGCACTCGGTCGGCGAGGCGAAGTACTCACGAGTCTTGGTGCCGCACGAGGTCGGCAGACCGGGCACGTGGCAGAGATCCTTGTAGGCGAGCGGTACGCCGTGCAGCGGGCCGCGCGAGAGGCCGGCGGCGAGCTCGGCTTCGAGGGCGCGCGCCGTCGCCAGGGCCCCCTCGGCGTCGACCGTGATGAAGGCGTGGATGCGCCCGTCGACCCGGGCGATGCGGTCGAGGCACGCCTGCGTCGCCTCGACCGGCGAGATCTTGCGCGCCGTGATCGCGCGCGCGAGCGTCTCGACCGTCCAGTCAGTCACGGCGCTCGCCGGGGTCGGCGTCGCCCTCGAGCGCGACCACGAAGCCCGCCGGCTCCTCGGCGATCGCGAGGTCGGCCGCCGCCCGCTCGATGGCGGCGGCGAGGCCGGCGACATCAGCGCTGACTCGACGCTCCCCCTCGCTCATGGCGCTTTGCCAGCGGGATCATAGCACCAGCGGTCACGCGGGGCGGCGGCCGAATGCCGCCGGCAGAGGGCTGTCGAAGCTCACGCGGCCGCCCCGCGGATGCACGAACGCGAGCCGGGTGGCGTGGAGCGCCAGACGCCTCAGCGGATCCGTTCGGCCGCCGTACTCGCGGTCGCCCGCGATCGGATGGCCTGCCGCGGCGAGCTGAGCCCGGATCTGAGCGCGACGCCCGGTCACCAATTGGAGCTCGAGCAGCGTCTCGGCTCTCCGGCGCTCGAGGACCCGATAGCGGGTGATCGCCTCCCGACCCGCTCGGCGGTCGGTCGTCCGAACTCGCAGCGCGGGATCCTCGATGAGGCGCGAGACAAGCGTGCCCTCGCCCTGCCGCATCACGCCTTCCGCCAGCGCGACGTACACTCGCTCGACCGCGCGCGCGGCGAACTGCGCCTGGAGACGCTCCTTGGCTGCCGCGGACTTGGCGAACACGATGAGGCCGGAGGTCTCGCGATCGAGGCGGTGGACGATGAAGAGCCGCGCGGATGCCGGGCCGCGTCCGCTGACCCACTCACGGAGTAGGCGGTAGGCGGTATGCTCGCGCTCCCGTTCGGTGGCGATGGTCAAGAGCCCGGAGGGCTTGTCCACGACGAGGATGTCTTCGTCCTCGTGAACGAGTCGCAAGGGTGGCGGACAGGCGGGCGGCGGCGCCGCGATCAGCTCCACACGATCCTCGACGCCGACGGCGAGGTCTCCCCGGCGGACGATGGCGCCGTTGACCCGAATCCTCGAGGCCTCGAGCCATTGCTTGAGGCGGCGGTGTGAGGCCCCGGGGTAGAGCGCCTGCAGCCGCTCGTAGAGCCGCATGCGCCTCACAGTAGCAGCGGCGCGCGGCGCGACGTGACCAGAACGGTCACTCGGCATTCTCGCTGTTGCCAATCCGCCCCGCGCCGATGAGGGAAGGCGTCAACGGAATCGCCGTCTTGAAGCTGGCTTGAAGCATGCACCTACCGGCGAACCGGAGGTGCTACCATGATGACGTGCCGGTGCGGCGGTCCACTCATGCTCGATAAGTCCCACATCTCCGAAGCGCGACGGTTCGCATGTCTGGCGACCGCGCGCTTGCTCTGGAAGTGCCGTCTGTGCGGCCACTCGCTCTGGCTCGACCAGTCGGCGGTGATCATGGAAGAGAGCGCCTCGGTCGAGCCCGTGGGGGCGAGACCGGTCGCGTGAGCCCCGGGGGCCATCTCGTCACGACGGTCCTCGCCGCCTGCGGCGTGGCCGCGACGACTGGCTCCCTGCCCCTTACCGCCGGGGTCGCGGTCGGCGGCTTCCTGATCGACGTCGATCACCTCGCCGACTACCTCGTGGTCGAGCGGCGGCGCGACCTGCGTCCCAGCGCTTTCCTCCGCTACTATCTCGAGGGGCACGCGCGTCGTGTGGTTCTGATCCTGCACTCGTACGAGCTCTTCGCGTTGCTCGCGCTGATGGCCTGGTGGCACGCGTCGCCGGCCCTGAGCGGATATCTGATGGGCGCGCTCATGCACCTGGTCCTCGACATCATCTTCAACGGCAAGCTCACGCCGCGAAGCATCTGGGCGTTCTACAGCTTCGGCTACCGGCTGGCCCACCACTTCGACGCCGACGCGCTCTTCGGCCGTGAGCTCCGCGACGTTCCCACGAGCTCGTGGGGCGCGTTCTTCGTCGGGGCACGGTCCGGGCCTCGGACGAGGGGGGCGCGCGGGCCCGAGGACCGACGCGTGCTCCGCTCGGGCTAGCCCGCGCCCGTTGCGCATTCCCCTTCGGCCGGCGCCGTCGCAGGGCGATAATCGTATCGACCATCAAATGGACATGCGCGACGCCGTCTCGCGTGCGCCCGGCCGTATCCTCGTCGTCGACGACGAGCCCGACCTCGTCACGATCCTCACGAAGTACTTCTCGGAGGCGGGATATGCGGTCGACGCGGCGGCCCACGGCGGCGACGCGCTCATCGCCGTCTCGCAGTACCGCCCCGATGTCGTGCTGCTGGACGTCATGATGGAGGGTCTCGACGGCGTCCAAGTGCTCGAGCGCATTCTCGAGCTCGACCCGGCGATCCGCGTCATCATGATTTCCGGGAGCACCGACGCCACGCTCAAGCCCAAGGCCATGGCGATGGGAGCTTTCGCCTACGTGATGAAACCGGTGGGGCTCGGACAGCTGCACCAGACGGTGACCGCGGCGTTCGGGCGGCTGGACCCGCTCCGTCCGCCCGCGACCTAGCCGCCGAGCGACCGCCCCTGAGGGGTTGTCGCCTGACCTTACCGGGGACGCCGGGCGACGACGCTCCCCGACACGTGTCAACTTTCTGACAGTGAGCTCGACTCGCCGGTGCTCCCATCCGATCTAAGTCCATCTGGCAAAGGCCGCCGGCTTCTGGCATACCCGGTGCACGGTCCGCGCGAGTGGCGGAGAGCGGGAACCTGCTACACTCGGGGTGAAATTGATTCGGCAACTCGGCCGCTGGAGACGACTGGTCCTCGGCGCAGCACTCGCCTCCGCGGTCTGCGCTCCGTTCGTTTACTCGGCGATCGAGCTCGCCAGGTTCGAGCGGGCCGACGCCCGACGAGCAACGTTCGTCTACGCGTCCGGACAATCCCTCGCTCCCGGCATTCACGTCCAGCGCATCGGCCTGGCGGCCACGCTCGCCCGCCTCGGGTACACCGAAACGCGCGCGGTCCCGCCGTCACCCGGCCTCTTCCGGCGCGCCGCCGGAGGCTGGGACATCTTTCTGCGGGGCCCCGGAGAGATGAGCCCCGGCGGCGCACGGCTCGTCCGCCTCGACGTGGTCGACGATCGGATCGCGCGCGTCACCAGCGCGGGCCAGGACGTCGCCGAGGTCGCGCTCGATCCCGAGGTGCTCGCGAGCGCGGCCGACCGGCCCGGCGAGGACCATCGGCCCGTCCGGCTCGACGAGACTCCGCGGGTGCTGATCGACGCGGTGCTGGCGGCCGAGGACCATCGGTTCTTCGAGCACGGTGGCCTCGACGTTCGCGCGCTGGTACGCGCCGCGTGGGCCAACCTCCGCGCCGGTAAGGTCAAGGAAGGTGGGAGTACGATCACGCAGCAGCTCGTCAAGGTCCGGCTGCTCAGCCCGCAGCGGACGCTCTTCCGGAAGCTCCGCGAGGCCTGGCTGGCCGCCCTGGTCGAGTCGCGATACTCGAAGGAGCGAATCCTCGAGGCCTACCTCAACGAGATCTATCTCGGCCAGCGTGGCCCGATCGCGATCCGCGGCGTCGGGGCCGCGACGCGCTCGTATTTCGGCAAAGAGGTGCATCAGCTGACGACGGGCGAGGCGGCCCTGCTCGCGGCGATCATCCGCGGCCCGAACATCTACTCGCCGACGGTGGATCCCGATCGGGCGCGCGACCGCCGCAACACGGTGCTCGCCCGGATGCGCGACCTGGGGACGATCACCCGGGACGAGCACGATCGAGC
>DASPZZ010000305.1:0-1629 GCA_035635995.1 Binatia bacterium
GACGTCGGGAAGAGCGCGACGTTGCCGACGTGATCGCCGTGAGTGTGTGAGACCGCGAGATAGGTGACGTCGGCCGGCTTGACGCCGATCTGCTCGAGCTGCGAGGCCAGGGTCTTGGCGCGGCGGTAGGTGATGGCGCCGTTGGCGACGACCATGCCGTCCGGCATCGCCGCGACCGAGTCGGGGATCCCGGTGTCCCAGAGCAACAGGCCCTTGTCGTGCAGGATCAGGTAGCAGTTGTCCGAGAACTCGATGGCCTTGCCCTCATTGACGCCCGGTGACCAGCGCGATTGGTCCTTGCCGATGTTCTGCCCGCAGTCGAGCACGTAGAGCTTCTCGACGCCGGCGCCCGCCGCCCCGACGCCGACGGAGATCACGGCAGCCACGGCCACGACGACGAGCGCTACCAGTGCTTTGCCGGTCATGAGTGCTCCTCCCTCGGACTGAGACTCTACCGGGTCGATCGCCGTCGTACAATCCCAGCAATGGCGCGCGCGCTCCACCGCTCGCTGTGCGGAGCTCTCGTCGCCCTCGCCTTGCTGGGATCCGCGGTCGGCGCCCAACCGAGCGGCGTTCCGGCCGTCGTCGAGCGTTTGCTCCAGGGGTTCTCGTCGCCGGACTGTGCGCGCCGGTGGCAGACGATCGAGGAGTACGTCGATCGCATGATTGGAAAGGTCCTCAGCTACGAAGAGCCCGTGATGGAGGTCACCGCCGGCTTGCGCGAGCTGGCTCCGTCGAAGGGGTCCGCGGTCGAACAAAAGGTCCAGATGGTATCGGGATACGCCGACGACGCCGGAAAGGCATTCGCGCGCCTGGCGAAGGTGTCGCAATCCGTGGATCGTTCCGGCCCCAATCTCGAGGTCTGGCGAAAGGGGCTTTCGCCTCTGACGAGGGTGCTCGACGACCCCGCCGAGCCCTTCATGACACGGCGACTCGCAGCCGCCGTGATCGCCGAGTCCGCCAGGAAATCGAGCAACGCCAGGAACGCCGGATGGGGCGAGCCGCTTCCGCGACTCCTCACCGGCAAGGATCCAACCGCGCGACTCCTCGGGAGCATCATCGCCGCGACGGGCGGCTTTCTTCCAAACCAGGCGCCCACGAAGGCTCGGGTCGTTCCCGAGCTTCTACGCGGTCTCGATGCCGACTCGTTCGCGGCCCGCTACGAGTCGACACGAGCGTTGCTCGCGGTCAGCCAGCTGCCGGTCGACCGCGTCTGCGTGGACCCGAGCGACGGTGCTCCTGATCGAGCCGCCGGGGTCCGGGCGTGGCAAACGTGGTGGGAGCAGAGCAAGGCACGAAGCGCCAACGACACGATCACCCAATAGCTCGGCACACCGGACGCCGGGTTCGTTCCTCAGCGTGGCGCGCCGACCGCGCGGACTTTTCGAGGCGCCGCGAGCCAGATGGCGAGCGCCGAGAGCACGGAGCCGCCGATGGCGATCGAGAAGGCCGGCGTGTAGCTGCCCGTGAGGTCGTAGAGGGCGCCCGCGACCCACGGCCCCGCCGCGCCGCCGCCGATCGCCGCGAGCATCAGCGTTCCGAACACGGCGCCGTAGTGACGGCCCTCGAAGATCTCGGCGGGGATGGCGCCGAGTACCGAGGTGAGGCCGTAGCCGAGCATGCCCTGCG
>DASPZZ010000306.1:0-2599 GCA_035635995.1 Binatia bacterium
CCCTGACCGATCCGAGGCCCCCGCTTAGGGAAACCTTCGCGACTCTGCTCGAGAATCGGATCTACGCGGGCGTCGGCCAGATGCTCGACGAGGCGCGCGGGGCCGCGTCGGCCGTGTTCGTCGCGACCTTGAAACCGAAGACTCTACGCCGATCGAATCGTGCGGCGGCTCGGACTCGAGCCGTACTTCGCCGGGGTGTACGGACCGGAGCTGGAGGGCCGGCTGGGGCGGCTCCCGGCCTAAATTTTTTGCGGTGGCGGGGGTGTGGATTACGCTCTCGGTGGATCTGTCACATCCACTTCACTGGAGGATCGAACATTGCTACCTTTGCTGGCATCTGAGGGTCGCTCCCGAGTGCTCTGGCTTTTCGTCGCGGCGTTTCTTCTCACCGTGTTCGGGGCCGCAGCCGGCCCCTCGGCGGGTCAGGAGCGCATCGTCAGCAAGCAGGACGCGGACCGTATCTTCGGGCTGAACCGTTCTCAGTGGGAGGCCGAGGCCAGACGCATGGTGGATTCGCAGACGTGGAAGCTCTGGCCCGGCCCCGGTGACCAGGGCACGGGCGTCATCGCCACCGATCCGAAGACCGGAGTGGGGCTTGCTGTGCGGCCCTCGTTCAGGGACGCGCAAGGTCCGCCCGAAACGCTCGTCGTCGGCAGCTACTATCCCGTGGGGACGTTCCGCCGGTTCAGCGATCAGACCAGGCGCGAGATGGAGGCGGCCGCCGGCTCCGACTTGGGGAAGGCGTACTTGGTGGAGGTCGCCTTCAGCAGCACGGCGTCGCCCGCCCCGGGATTCGACGTCGTCGAAGTCATCATCACCCGTACCCGGCGATGACCGAGCCCGGCGGCTGCGTTCACGGGCCGCCGGGAGGGGGGATCGCATCCGATCCCGCGTTCATCGACAAGCTTCAGGATGTGTCGCCCGACCGGGTGGGGGACTTGCTCGTCGACAGCGAGGCCGCCGGATCTCGGATCGTCCGCCGCCTGATGGACGAGTGGGCCGATGGGACCAACCGCTTCGAGCGGCCCGGCGAGTCGCTGTTCGCCGCGTGGGTCGTCGGACGGCTCGTCGGCGTGTGCGGGCTCAACGTCGATCCCTACGCCGGCGACGATCGTGTCGGCAGAGTCCGGCATCTCTACGTCCTGACATCGTTCCGGGGGCGCGGCGTCGGTCGGCAGCTGGTTCTGCGCGTGATCGACAGCGCCGGCAGCCGCTTCGACCGGCTGCGCCTGCGGACCAACAACGAGGCGGCGGCGCGCCTCTACATGGCGATGGGCTTTCGGGCAGACGACGAGGGGAGCACGTGCACGCACGTGCTCGAGCTCCGGCGGAGGTCTCGGTGAGCGAGGCGCGCAATGTCGAGATCAAGGCGCGGATCGAGAGCGTCGAGGCGATCACGCCGAGAGTCGCCGCGCTCGCCGACCGCGGCCCGATCGAGATCGAGCAGGACGACACGTTCTTCGTCTGCGAGCGCGGGAGGCTCAAGCTCCGGACGTTCTCGGCCGGCGAGGGGCAGCTGATCTTCTATCGCCGCGCGAATCAGACGGGGCCCAAGGAATCGCGCTTCGTCATCTCTCCGACCGGCTCACCCGATTCTCTGCGCGAGGCGCTGTCGCTCGCCTACGGCACCGCCGGGCGCGTGCGAAAGCATCGCACCCTGTATCTGGTGGGGCGGACGCGCGTTCACCTGGACCGGGTCGAGAGCCTGGGGCACTTCCTCGAGCTCGAGGTGGTCCTGGCGGCGGGCGAAAGCCCGGACGCGGGCGTCAAGGAGGCGCGCGCCCTGATGACGGCGCTCGGCCTCGCCGAGGACCAGCTCGTCGAGGGCGCCTACGTCGATCTGCTCTCACAAGGCGGCGACGCGTGCTCTCGGCCTTCCTGATCGCGAGCGTCGTTCTCGCGGTGACCCCGGGTCCCGGACGGTCGTCAAGTACCTCGGCGCGGTCTACCTCGTCTACCTCGGCCTGCAGGCGATGCCCGCGACTCGCCCCGAGGGCGAAGCGCCGATTCCCGCGCCGGCATCGCTCGGACGGATCTTTCGCGACGGCTTCCTCCGTCTTCGTGGCGATCGCCGCCGCCACCGACACGGCCTACGCCATGACCGCGGGTGCGCTGGCTCCCGTCCTGAGCCGCGCCCGCGGCGTGCGAGTGGTCGGGCGTTACCTAACGGGAGGCTCGCGTGACTGAGCGGGCCACCGCGCCGCTCGTTCGCGACGCGCGACCAGACGATCGAGACGCGATCCGCGCCGTCACTCTCGCGGCCTATGGGGAGTACGCCGCGCGAATGCAGGCCTTCTGGGACGGCTATCGCCGGAACATCGTGGCCTCGCTCGAGGACGTTCGCTCGGCGGAGCAGCTCGTCGCCGAGCATGACGGCGACATTATGGGCACGGTGTTGCTCTATCCCCCGCGCCGCATGGAGCTGCCGCAGGGCCGCCGGCTCGAGATGCCCTGGCCCGAGGTGCGGCTGCTCGCGGTGGCGCCGGCCGCGCGCGGGCGTGGTGTCGGTGCGGCGCTCATGCAGGAATGCGCGCGTCGCGTCGGTCGCGCCGGCGGCCGCGTCCTGAGCCTTCACACGACGGACCTGATGAAAACCGCC
>DASPZZ010000307.1:0-2016 GCA_035635995.1 Binatia bacterium
CTGAGCACGGCGGACAAGGACGGGGCCGTCTCGGCGGGCTACGCCGTGCAGGAGGGCGAGCTCACCCGGATTGGCCAGATCATGGTCTCCGGCCTGACGGCTACCAAGCCGTACGTCGTGGAGCGCGAGCTGCAATTCGCGCCGGGCGATCCGCTGACGGCGGTCACGCTCTCGGAGGCGCGCCGCCGCCTCGATACCACGCGCCTCTTCGACCGCGTGGACGTCGAGCCGCTGGGTGACCCCTCCGCGCCGATCCGGGACGTGCAGGTGGTCCTGCGCGAGGCGAAGCCCTGGCGCGTCGAGTTCGGCGCCGGCTACGCGACCGAGGAAGGCTTTCGCGGCTTCGTCGCGCTCGGCTACGATAACCTGTTCGGCACCGGGCGGAGCGCCTCGATCCGGGAGCGGGCGAGCGAGAAGGGCTATCGGACGGAGCTCAACTATCGCGAGCCGTGGGTCTTCGGCTCGAGCTGGAACGGCGAGGTCATCGGATTCCTGGAGCAGAAGCAGGAGCTCGGCTACATCAGCGATCGACTCGGCTCGACGCTCACCATCGAGCGTGAGCTTCTGACCGGTCTCCTTCGCCCCGTCGATCCGACGGACCATCCCAAGAGCCTGCGCGGCGCGCTCCGGTACCGGGTCGAGGAGTTCCGCCGCCACGACATCGATCCCGACCTCGTTGCGGATGGCGCCATCCGCGAGCGGGACGATCTCGTCACGAGCGTCCAGGGGATTCTCTCCCTCGAGCTGCGGGACCAGCCGGTCGATCCCAAGCAGGGCAGCTATCACTTCACCGCGCTCGAGATCGGCAGCTCGGCGCTCGGGGGCAACGTCAACTTCGTGAAGTTCCGGCTCGAGGATACGTGGCTCTTTTCCTGGCCGCTTCGGACCGTGCTGGCGGTCTCGACTCGCTTTGGCGTCGCCGGGCCCTATGGGGACACCGCGGACCTCGTGATCGAGGATCGCTTCAAGGCCGGCGGCAGCACGACCGTTCGCGGGTACAAGGAGGATCACGTCGGCCCACTCGACGTGGACGGCAACCCGCAAGGAGGCGATCTCCGGATCTTGATGAACCTCGAGTGGCGCTTCCCGCTTTATCGCTGGCTCGGTGGGGTGGTCTTCTGCGACGTGGGCATGGTCACTCCCGGCGTGACCGATTTCGCGTGGAACGCCTTCTACCCGGGTGTCGGCGGTGGGCTGCGGATCACGACGCCGATCGGACCCATTCGCCTCGACGTGGGCTACGGGCTCCGGCAGGTCCGCACCGACGACCGGTTTCAGGTCTATCTCACGGTTGGCCAAGCTTTCTGATGCGCGCCGGCGGCCCACGCCGCGCGAGCTCCGCCGGCCGGGCCTCGCGACGGCCGCGGTGCTCGTCGTCCTGTTTCATGTCTTTCTCGCGGCGGCCGAGCCGGTCGACACGTTGCTGGCTCGAGCCGGCTCGCGAACGATCTCGGCGAGCGATGTGGCGCTGGCGCGGGCGCTCGGCGTGCTGGGCTTCGCGCCGTCGGCCTCGCCGATCGAGCGATCCGACGTCGATCGGTACGTCGACGCGCTCTTGATGCTCGAGGAAGCCGGCCGGATCGGCATCGAGGTCGAGCCGGCCGCGATCGATGCCGCGTGGGTCGCCGTCGGCATCCGGGCCGGCGGCGAAGCGGCGCTCGAGCGCTGGCTCCAGGACAACGCGATCGATCGCGACTGGGCCCGACGCCTCGTCGCGGAAGACCTCGTGAAGTCCAAGTTCCTCGACGCGCGATTCGCCGCCTTCGTGTTTCCGGACGAGGAGGCGATCACGCGCGAGCTCGGCCCCGGGCAGCACGACGAGGCCGCCCGCGAGCAGGCGCGCGAGCGCCTGGTGCGCCAGGCCGCGTCCGAGGCCCAGGCGACCTGGCTCGCCGACGCTCGTCGTCGTGCTTCCATTCGGATCTTGCTTCCGGCTGGGTCGTCCGTGGCGCCACCTTTCGTCTTGCCGTGAGCGCCCTATCGGGGCGGGGCTGGGGCCCTGGTGGGGGAGGGGTG
>DASPZZ010000308.1:0-15562 GCA_035635995.1 Binatia bacterium
GGACGAGCTGAACGCCGCCGACGAGATCGTCGTCTACTGCCATCAAGGCGTGCGCAGCGCGGCCGTCGCCGACTACCTGCGGCAGCGCGGCTTCAAGAACGTCAAGAATCTGCTCGGCGGGCTGGACTACTGGGCCCGCACCGTCGATCCGGCGATGCGCCGGTACTAGTGGGGCCGCCGCTCACGATCCATCGCGCGGGCGCCGCGGTCTGGTGCACGCTCGATCGTCCGCCGCTCAACCTCTTCGAGCCCACCCTCATCCGCGCCGTGCGCGACTCGTTCGTGACGCTCGCGGCGGACCGCGCGACGCGCGTGGCGGTGGTCATCGGGAGCGGCCGCGCGTTCACGGCCGGCATGGACGTGCGCGTCTTGCGCGATCTCGATCCGGGCCGGGCCAGGGCACTGATCACCACGCTCCACGACGCGCTCGACGCCGTGCACCGGGCGCCGTTCCCGGTGATCGCCGCCGTGAACGGACCGTGCCTCGGCGCCGGCTTCGAGCTGGCACTGGCCTGCGATCTGCGGGTGGCGGCGGCGAGCGCCTCGTTCGGCCTGCCCGAGGTGCGGGTCGGCGTGCCCTCGGTCATCCAGGCGGCGTTGCTGCCGCCGATGGTCGGGCCCGGCCGCGCCGCGGAGATGCTGCTGACCGGCGCGCCGATCACCGCGGCGCAGGCGCTCGACTGGGGCCTCGTGAACCGTGTCGTCCCGGACGACCGCCTGCGCGCGGGCGCGGAGGAACTGGTGACGGCGATCCTGGCGAGCGGGCCCGAGGCGATCCGGCTCCAGAAGGAGCTGATCGTCCGCTGGCGCGACACCGATCTCGCGACCGCGGTGCGCTACGGCATCAACGCGTTCGCCACCGCGTACGCGACCGACGAGCCGCGCGAGGGAATGAGCGCGTACCTGGACAAGCGTCCCCCGAACTTCGAGAGATGACGCGGTGAAGGTCGAGACCATCACGATCGACCTCTGGGGCACGCTGCTCATCGACAGCCCGACCAGCGACAACCGCTACAAGAAGCGGCGCCTGACCGACTTCGAGCGGCTGCTGGGCGCCGCCGGTATGCCCGCGTCGACGGCGGCGCTCGAGCGCGCGTACGAGGAGTCGGGCGCCTATCTCGGCCGGATCTGGGCCACGCACCGGGACGTTCCAGTCGACGACCACGTCCGCGCGATCCTGGCCGCCGTCGATCCGGGGCTGCCGCGACGTGTCCCCCCGGCGCTGCTGACGGCCCTGATCGACGCCTACGCCCGGCCCATCCTCATCGTCCCGCCCGCGGTCGACGACGGCGCGCTGGCCGCGCTGGAGACGCTCAAGGGGGAAGGCTACACGCTCGCGCTGGTGTCGAACGTCATGCGGACCCCCGGTGTGACGCTCCGACAGCTGCTCGAGCGGTTCCGGCTGCTCGCCTATTTCACGCAGACGACCTTTTCCGACGAAGTGGGGATTCGAAAGCCGGCCCCGGAGATTTTCGCGATGACCCTGCGGGCGGTGGCCGGCGAGCCCGGAACCGCCGTCCACGTCGGCGACGATGCGATCCTCGACGTTCAGGGGGCGCGGGCTGCGGGGATGCGCGTGATCCAGGTGACTTCGTCGGTCCGGAGGGGCGCGACTCGACCCGATCTCACCATCTCCCGACTCGCCGAGCTGCCGGAAGCGATCGCGCGGCTCGAGTCGTGACTACGTCGCGAACGGAAGGGTCGGTCTACCCGGCGTAGTTGACGCTCGAGCGGGCGGCGGTCGTCTGGGCGACGCGTGGCGCGATCCGTCCCGGCATGACGAGGCCGATCTCCTCGAAGTAGCGGCGAATAGGATCGGTGATGCGGTCGGCGTACGCCTCGAGCACACGATACGAGATGCCGCGATGGTAGGTTGCGCTCCTGAAATCGCCGTTCCGCCAACCGAGAACCTTGGCGCTCTTGCTCTGGCGATTGCGCAGGACGAGCCCGAACGTCCCGAGGCCGGAGACCCAGTGGTCTTGATTGTGCAGGCTCAGCTCCGAACACAGCCCGGCGACCTGCCATTCCGGGGCGAATTCCGCCAGGGCCAGTTCGACCAGGCGCTGCACTTGCTCCGGAAGCAACATCGCTATCTCCTCCTCGACGGACGCTGCCACCGTGGGGAGCAAGTAGGGTGCCACGGCGGCCGGCAGCGTCGCTCGCAGCTGCAAATTCGGGCTGTTGAGCCTCCGCCGGCGGCCGGGCGCGCCGTCAGCCTCCTGACGTTTCCCGGTGCCGCCGGTGTCACCGTGCTACGGCCCCGGACACTTTGGCTCCTTGCGCACCGCGGCATCGGAGGTAAGATACCGGGCTAATGGACATCGCCGACCTCAAGGCGAAGATCCGCGACATCAAGGACTTCCCGACCGAGGGCATCCTGTTCAAGGACGTCACGACGCTCCTGAAGGACGGCCCGGCATTCCGGTACGTCATCGACACCTTCGTCCAGCGGTATCAGCGAGAGCGGGTCGACATGGTGGTCGGCATCGAGTCGCGGGGCTTCATCATCGGCGGCGCCCTCGCCCATCAGCTGAACGCGGGCTTCGTCCCGGTTCGCAAGCTCGGAAAGCTCCCGGGCAAGACCATCGAGGTCGAGTACGAGCTCGAGTACGGCCGCGACACGCTCGCGATCCACGAGGACGCGATCAAGGCCGGGCAGCGCGTGCTCGCCGTGGACGATCTGCTCGCGACCGGTGGTACGATGGGGGCAACGCTGAGGCTGATATGCCAGCTAGGCGGTCAGGTCGTCGGCGTAGCGTTCATGATCGAGCTTGCGTTCCTCCATGGCCGAGACAAGCTGAAGGAGCACCCGCTCCATTCGCTCATCGTCTATGAATAGGGTTGTGGCGTTCGCGGGCGCGCTGGTCCTCGTCGGCGGCTGGGCCACCGCCGCGGTCGCGGACGAGGCGAAGTCGCCCATCAGCGCTTCCATGCTCCTCAGCATCATGGCGCCCATCGCCGAGTCCCGCGACGCCGCGTTCGATCGGGCGATGAAGGAGCCCCCCGCGCCGCCGCGCCGTCCCGACGGCGAGATCCAGCCCGACGGAAGCGTCCGGTACGGCTCGACGACGATCACGGTGAGGAATCCCTGCCCGCCCGGGACCCACTTCGAGCCGCTGCCTCTGCCCGGCCGCGCCCGGAAGTAAGCGGCTCCACGCCGCACCATCTCGCGAAGAACCTCTGACGAAACGGGGCCTCGTATGACCATCACGAACGTCGGCGTCATCGGATGCGGTCTCATGGGCTCCGGCATCGTTCAGGTGGCGGCCCAGGCCGGGTTCCAGGTTTTGTTCGTCGAGGCCGACGACGAGCTGGTCAAGCGTGGGCTCGGCCGGCTGCGCGAGACGCTCGAGGGGCTCGCGAGCCGGGGAAAGGTCGACGCGAAGGCCAAGGACGCGGCGCTGGCGCACATCGCCGGCACGACCCGGCTCGACGAGCTCAAGTCGTGCGACCTCGTCGTCGAGGCGATGACCGAGAATCAGCCGCTCAAGAACGAGACCTTCGCCAAGCTCGACAAGATCTGCGCGCCGCACGCGATCCTGGCGTCGAACACCTCCTCGTGCAACGTCACCGCGATGGCGGCCGCGACCGGGCGCCCGGGCCAGGTGCTCGGTCTCCACTTCTTCAACCCGGTGCCGCTCATGAAGCTGGTCGAGGTCGTGCGCACGATCCTGACCGACGACGCCGCCGTGAAGACCGCGACCGAGTGGGTCCGGGCGCTCGGCAAGACGCCGGTCCAGACCAAGGACTCCACCGCGTTCATCGTCAATCGTCTCCTCGTGCCGTACTTGCTCGACGCAATCCGGGTCTACGAGGGCGGGCTCTCGTCGCTGGAGGACATCGACGCGGCGATGAAGCTCGGATGTGGCTACCCGATGGGCCCGTTCACGCTCCTCGACCTCGTCGGCCTCGACACGGCGATGTACGTCGCCGAGGTGATGTTCGAGGAGTTCCGAGAAGCGCGCTACGCGCCGCCGCCGTTGCTCAAGCGCATGGTCATGGCCGGCCGGCTCGGGCGGAAGACCGGGAAGGGCTTCTACACCTACACCGCTACGTAGCCGGCCGTCGCCGCGCCAGGCAGAACGCGCCGCTCGCGCCGAGGATCAGCAGCGGCACGCCGAGCCACCAGCGCTGGTGTGCCCGCGCGCGCGCCTGGAGCGTGCGGAGGACCATCCGGTCGCCGGCGAGCATCTCCGCCCGCCCGGCGAGGTACTGCCGCATCCGCTCCCGCATCTCCTCCGGCACCCGGCGCGTGCCCCACTGCGCCTCGCGCTGCATCGCGCGAACGCGCTCGAGCTCGGCGAGGCTCCGCCGGACGCCTTCAACGGTGTCTCGGTGCGTGTCGCGGTCGTCCGCGCTCAGGAACAGCGTTTGGGCCCCGGGCAGCCCCGCCTCCAGCCAGTCGAGCCACCAATGGTCCATCCGCGGTGCCGCGACCAGGAGCAACCCGGCCAGCCCCACCCCGGCGCACAGCGCGATCGCCGCTCCGCGGAGGGCCTCGACGCCGCGTTCTCGCGTGGCCCGCGTGCCGGCGCGCACCGCGAGCGCGAGGGCGACGGAGGCCAGCACCACGCCGAACGCCACGACCACGGTGGCGCCGGTCGGTAGGTCCCAGGTCCACGAGGCGGTGAGCCCGCCCGCGCTCACCAGCACCCCGAGCGCCCACCCGACCACCAGCCGGCCGCGCGCGGAGCGCGCGAGCGCCGCGGCGGCCGTGGCCGGCACGACCAGGTAGGCGAAGACGAGGAGCACGCCGGCGAGTCGGACCGAGCTCGTCACGACGACGCCGAACGACGCGTAGAACACGAAGTCCCAGACGCGCACCGCCCGCCGCGCGCCCGCTCCCTCCGGGTCGAAGGAAATCTCGAGCAGCGGTCGGCGGACGAGCCAGTGGAGGACGCCGATCGGCGCGTAGAGCAGCGCCAGCATGCCGACCTCGGCGGGCGTGACGGTGAGAATGCTCCCCACGAGGATCTGCTTGATGTGCTCGCTGCCCTGGGGCGCCCGATCGACGACGAGCACCGCCGCCGCGGCGGACACGGCGTAGACGATTCCGATGATCGCCTCCTGCGGCACCGGTGACCGTCGGGTGCGGCTCGCCGCGAAGAGCGCGGCGCCGCCGAGCGTGAAGGCGAGCGCGTACCAGTAGGCGGCCTCGCTCTGGATCGCGTGGCCGGCGAGGAACGCGATCGTGACGCCGAGCGCGGCCACCTGGGCGAGGGCCAGATCGACGAAGATCACCCCGCGCGCCAGCACGTGGAGACCGAGATAGACGTGAACCGCGGTCAGCACGAGGCAGGCCAGGAACGGCGCCCACAGGAACTCCACCATCACGCGACCCTCAACGGGATCCGGCCAGCGCCCCGGCGAGCCGCCGAACGTTGACCTCGAACAGCGAGAGGTAGTCGCGCGCGTCCGGATCGCCGCCGACGGAGGGGATCAGGACGACGAGGCGCGCGCCGCTCCGCGCCGTCACCTGGCTCGCGATCGCGCGGCTCGAGGACGGCTCCGCGACCAGGAGCCGCACGCCGGCCTCCTTCATGCTCGCCGTCAGCGCGGCGAGCGAGGCGGGTGACGGTGGGATCCCGGGAGCCGGTTCGACCGTGGCGACGACCGCGAGGCCGAAGCGGCGAGCGAAGTAGGGCCAGCTGTCGTGAAAGACCACGACGCGCGCGCCGCGATGCGGTGTCATGGCGTCGGTCCACCGTGCGATTCCCGCGTCGAGCCGCTCGAGAAAGCGAGCCCGGTTCCGGGCGAAGGCCTCGCGTCCGTCGGGCGAGAGTCGCCCGAGCGCGTCGAGGATGGTCTGCGTCATCGGATGCGCGTTGGCGGGATCGAGCCAGTAGTGGGGGTTGCCGAATCCGTGGACGTGCACGCCCCGCTCGCTCCTGACCCGGGGCATCTCGGCCTGGAGCAGCGCGATCCCCCGGGACGCGTCGACGTCGCTCGGGCCGCCGGGCAGGAAGCGAGGATCGTTCACGGTGGCGCGAACGCGCGCGAGCCACGGTTCGTGATCGAGGCCTACCCGTACCAGCAAGGCGGCCGACTTGAGCTTGGCGAGCTGGCCCGGCTTGACCTCGACGGCGTGGGGGTCGTGGAGCGCGGGGGCGAGACTCTCGACGGCGACGCGCTCGCCGCCCACCGCCTCGACGAGCGCCTTGAGGTCGGTCGAGGTGGTGACGACCTCGAGCGCGCCGCCGCCCCAGGCGGGGACGGCGGCGAGCAGGACGAGGGCGAGCGCCCGGAGCACCTACGATTTCTTGGTGAAGATCGACTTCGGGATCATGCAGTGGACGCCCTTGCGTACGTCCACCACCTGCGACACGCGGCAGTCGGCGGCCATCGAGCTGAGCGCGTACGCCTCGTACCGGCTCATCGGCACCAGCTTCTGCTGCTCGAGGAAGTCGACGGTCTCACGCACCGCATTGACCATGGCCTTGTTGAGGTCCTCGTCGAAGCCGGTCGCGATCCAGTGGGTCTTGGTCTCCAGCCGCGGCCATTCGAGCTTCAGGTCCTTGCGGACGATGAGCTGCAGCGCGATTTCGCGATAGGCGCACTCGAGCGCGGTGAGATTCACCTCGCCGTTGCCTTGCCGGCAGTGCGAATCGCCCGTCCACACGAGCCCGCCTTTGAGGAAGATCGGGATGAAGATCGTGGTGCCTTCCTGCAGCTCGTTGATGTCCATGTTCGAGCCGTTCTTCCACGGTCGGAGCGTCGACACCGGCGCCATGGGGTCCGTCGAGCCGCCCTTGCGCGGGGACGGGTCGTTGGGGTCGATGCCGACCGCGAGTGTGCCGGGGAACGGCCGCAGGTCGAGCGTGATCCCCGGCTTGAACTCCGCCTGACGCTTCTTGAGGTCCAGCGTGAAGAACTTGATGAACCCGTCGGGCATCTCCGGCGCCAGCGCGCCGATCGTCGGGAAGTCCTTACCCGGGAGATTGAAGTTGATGCCGAACGGCTTCGGCACGATCTTGACGATGCGGATCTCCATCACGTCGCCGGGCTCGGCGCCGTTGACGGCGATCGGGCCCGTCATCGAGTGCGGCCCGCCACCCGGGTTCGCGCGCCGCAGGGCGACGATCTCGTCCATCGTGATCCCCGGACGCACCTTGTCGTGCGAGTGCATCATCGTCTCGACCGAGACGGTGTCGCCCGAGTCGACGATGAGCTTCGGAGGCTCCTTCGGGTCGAGCCAGCCCCACTGGACCGTCTCGAGGGTCGCCGCCAGCGTGTGGCGCTTGCCGCCGGCCGGCGCCGCCGAGGAGGCTTTCTTCGCGTCGCTCGGCTGCTGGGCCAGGGCGTAGAAGGCGGCCGCGAGCATGAGTGAGAGAGCGGCCAGGACCGTGACGATGCGCTTTCCGGTGTTCACCGCTGCCATCGCGCGTCTCCTTTCGAGAACGGGGCTGAGGAGGGCGCAATGATCCGGCAGAAGTGCCGGAATCGTCAAGAGCGCGCCGGCGCGCTCTTGACCGAACCGGCCTAGATGACCAGAAAAACGATGCCCCACGCCGCGACGAGGGTCGCCAGGAGCACGCGATTCACCACGCGCAGCGTGTGGCGCCTTCTCGCGAGGGTAGCGCCCTGCGCGTCGACGAGCTCGCGCAGGCGCTCACCCTCGGCACGGCTCGACCCGACGCCGTGCTGGTTCGGAGAGATGCTGACGAAGAGATCACTGTGCGGAAACGTGATTCTCAGAAGATCGAGCCGATCGACATCGGCCGCACCACCGTCTTGGATCCGCCGCTCAACGAGCCACATGACTCAGCGTCCGAGCGCGGGAACGGACCGGCGCCGATCGACGGCCACGCGAGGCGCCGTCGGAGCCGCTGGCTGCAGCCGCGTATATCGCCCGCGGAGGCTGTCGAAGGCCCGCGAGTGCCACACACCGTGACGGTGGAGGCCGTAGCGGGCGAGGAGCGAGAGGATGCGCAGACCGTAGACGGTCGAGGCCGAGAAGCTCGCCGACGAGGCCTCCGGGAAGTACCGCGTCGGCACCGCGATCTCGGCGATCCGAAAGCCCGAGGCGACGATCTGAGCGACGATCTCTTGATCGAAGATGAAGCCGTCCGAGTTCAGCGCGAGGTTGACGGTCTCGAGCACCTCCCGACGGAAGGCGCGGTAGCCCGTGTGGAACTCGGAGAGCGACAGGTCGAACACCCGGTTCTCGAGGTTCGTGAGGAAGCGGTTCGAGAAATACTTCCACCAGGGCATCCCCTGGGCCAGCGCCGAACCGCTCTTGAGTCGCGAGCCGAACACAACGTCGGCCTCCCCACGGACGATCGGTTCGATGATCTGCGGAACCAGCCGCGGGTCGTACTGATAGTCGGGGTGGACCATGACCACGATGTCCGCCCCCGCTCGCAGCGCCTCCGCGTAACACGTTTTCTGATTCGCGCCGTAGCCGTAGTTCCGGTTGTGGACGAAGATCTCGAGGCCGAGCTGCCGAGCGACCTCGAGCGTTCCATCGGTGGAACCGTCGTCCACCAGGATCACGAGGCTGACCGTGTCCCTCGGCAGCTCCTCGTATGTCAGACGGAGCGTACGCCCCGCGTTGTAGGCCGGCATCACGACAACGACCTTCTCCGACGTCTGCACGGGGCCCCCCAAGTGCACCGTCGGTGCCAGTTGGTGGCCGATCGAGATCTCGCGCACTTGCGCCGCACCACGGCCGCATCCGGATTCCGCGGCCGCCAAAATTCGTACTCGAACGTGACCAGAATTGTCAGCGGCACGGTCACCGCCGCGGGCGTAGCCTGTGTTGTGCGAGCCGCAGGCCGTCGCGGGGCTGGGGCCCCGCCGGCCGAGGCGAGCGAGCCGGGAAATACGAGCCGCAGGCCGTCGCGGGGCTGGGGCCCCGCCGGCCGAGGCGAGCGAGACGATGGCGCGTGACGACTTCTACCTGACCGCGGAGCAGCGCGAGATGCGCGACCTGGTGCGCGCCATCGCGCGTGACCGGATCGCGCCCCTCGCCGCCCACGTGGACGAGGCCGAAGCCTACCCGGCCGAGCCACTCAAGCTGCTCGGCGAGCAGGGGCTGATGGGGCTCTACATCCCCGAGGCCTACGGCGGCACCGACATGGGGACCCTGGCGTTCTGCCTCGCCGTCGAGGAGATCGCCCGGGCGTGCGCGTCCTCCGCGACCGTCTATCTGGTTCAGTACGCGGGCGGCTGGCCGATCGTGGCGGCGGGCACCGAGGAGCAGAAGCGACGCTATCTGCCGCGTCTGGCGTCGGGCGAGATCACGGCCGCCTTCTCGCTCTCGGAGCCGGGTGCCGGCTCCGACGCGGCGGCGATCTCCACCCGCGCCGTCCGCAAAGGCGATCGCTACGTTCTGAACGGGGTCAAGCTCTGGGTGACGAATGGAAGCAAGGCGTCGGTCATCACGCTCTTTGCCACGGTGGACCGTGGCCGCGGCAAGGGTGGCGTGACGGCCTTTCTCGTCGAGCCCACGTTTCCCGGCTTCGCCCTCGGCAAGCTCGAGCGGAAGCTGGGGATCCGGGGCGCGCCGACCGCGGCGCTCCATCTGGCCGATTGCGAGGTGCCGGTCGAGAATCGCCTGGGCGAGGAAGGCGACGGCTACGCGATCGCGCTCCGGGTCCTCGACGGCTCCCGCCCCGCGGTCGGCGCCGAAGCGGTCGGCATCGCCCAGGCCGCGCTCGAGGCCGCGGTGGCCTACGCCAAGGAGCGCCAGCAATTCGGCCAGCCGATCGCCGCCTTCCAGGGGATCCAGTTCATGCTGGCGGACATGGCGATCAGCGTGCACGGCGCGCGGCTGCTCGTTCATCACGCGGCATCGCTCGTCGATCGTGGCGCCGCCGGGACCGCCCTCGAGTCGTCCATGGCGAAGTGCTTCGCCGCCGACGCCGCGATGAAGGTCACCACCGACGCCGTGCAGATCTTCGGCGGGTACGGCTATACGCGCGAATACCCCGTGGAGCGCTACATGCGCGACGCCAAGATCACCCAGATCTACGAAGGCACGAACCAGATCCAGCGCCTGGTCATCGCCCGAGAGCTCGCCCGCCGATGACGCTCGCCTCGAGGCCGCTCGCGCCGAGCGAGGTCACGCGGCTGCTGGAGAGCGCGGCCGCGACGGTCCGCGCCGAGTTCGCCGCGCTGGCGGATGACCTGCTGGCCTGGCATCCGGCGCCCGGCGAGTGGTGCGCCAAGGAAGTCGTCGGGCATCTCATCGAGAGCGAGCGGCGCGGCTTTGCCGGCCGGATCCGTATCATTCTCGCGGGCGACGAGCCGATCCTGGAAACCTGGGATCAGAGCGGGATCGCCCGAGCGCGGCGCGACTGCGAGCGGGCCTCCTCGGCCCTGCTCGCCGAGTTCGCCGCGCTCCGCGGGGAGAGCGTCGCCCTCGTCGCCGGTCTCGGTGCCGCCGACCTCGAACGCGGGGGGCGACATCCGACGGTCGGCCTCCTGCGCGTGGGCGACCTGCTGCACGAGTGGGTCCACCACGACCGGAACCACCTCCGCCAGATGCTGGCGAACTTCCAGGCGCTCGCGTGGCCCAACATGGGCAACGCGCGACGGTTCTCGGGGGGGTAGCCGGTCGGGCGGAGTCTCTCCAGGGGCCCGCCTCGCACGTTCAGCCAAAAGCACGGATATTTGACGGCGCCCGCCCCGCGGTGGTACGTGTCTAGACATCCTGACAGCAGGAGGTCGCTCCCTTTGAATTACCGCCCCGGCATTCCCCGGTATTTGCAGATCGCCGACACCATCCGCCACGAGCTCCGCGACGAGGGCGAGCGCATCGCCTCCGAGCACGCGCTCTGCGCCCGCTTCAAGGTGAGCCGCCCGACCATCCGGCAGGCGCTCGACGTCCTGGTCCAGGAAGGACGACTCTACCGCCACGCCGGCCGGGGGACGTTCGCGACGCCCGCCGCGGGGGGTGACCGGAAGCTCCGCGTGATCGGCTCGGTGGGCGACATGATGGCGTTGGGCGACGAGACCTGGTTCAAGTTCGTGTCGCGCGACGTCGTGCTCCTGCCGGCGAACATCGCCCAGGCGCTCCGCCTGCCGCCTCGCTCCTCGGCCTACTGCATCGTCGGGGTGCGCCACGCTGAGACCGGGCCGTTCCAGCATGTCACCGCCTACATGCCGCTGACGATCGGCACGGCCCTGTCCGACGAGGATCTCTCCAAGACCTCGATGATCGGCGCCATCGAGCGGTTGCTGGGCGTGCCGATCAACCTCATGGAGCAGGTCGTCGACGCGGCGCTCGCCCCGCGGCACGTCGCCGAGCAACTGCAGATCCGCGCCCGGTCGCCGCTGCTCTTCTTCGAGCGAACATACTTCGCGCTGAGCGGCGAGCCTGTCGAGCACGCCATCTCCTGGCAGACCGGCCGCCGCTATCCATACCGGATCGTCCTCTCGCGCGCCGAGCGCCGGAACTGACGGTGCCGGTTCGCGCCTGTTTCAGGCCACCATCGGTACTCCCGATCTCACGGGCCCCGCGACAATAATGTCCTATCGCGTCGGATTCGACGTCGGCGGAACCTTCACCGACTTCGTCCTCCAGGCGCCCTCCGGCGAGCTGCTCGCGGGCAAGCGGCTCACGACCTATCCCGATCCGTCGGAGGCCTGCCTGGCCGGCCTCGACGAGCTGCTCGCGCAGGGCGGCGTGCCGTGGAGCGACGTGGCCCAGGCGGTGCACGGCACCACGCTCGGCTCCAACATCGTCATCGAGCGCAAGGCGCGCGGGGTCGGGCTCCTGACGACCCGCGGCTTTCGCGACGTGCTCATCATCGGGCGCGAGAAGCGCTACCAGGTGTACGACCTCCAGATCGAGAAGCCCGCGCCGCTGATCCCGCGCCGGCTCATCGGTGAGGTGACCGAGCGGATGCTGGCCGACGGGACGGTGCGAACGCCCCTCCACGAGGCCGACGCGCGGCGGGCGATCCGTGAGCTGGCCGCCCGCGGCGTGACCACGCTCGCCGTGTGCCTGCTGCACGCGTACCTGAACCCCGCCCACGAGCGGCGCGTCGCCGCGATCGTCGCCGAGGAAGCGCCGCACGTCACGGTCACGCTGTCCCACGAGGTCTCGCCGACCTTTCGCGAGTACGAGCGGACGTCGACGACCGTCGTGAACGCCTACGTGATGACGGCCGTCCGCGAATACCTGCGCGGCCTCGCGACGGCCATGGGCCAGCGCGGATATTGCGGCCGGCTCTTCGTGATGCAGTCCTCCGGCGGGATCGCGACCGCCGAGGCGATGCAACGGTATCCCGTCCGGATGATCGAGTCCGGTCCCGCCGCCGGCGCCCTGATGGCGGCCGGGTACGGTGAGCTCACCGGCCACCGCGACCTCATCGCTTTCGACATGGGTGGCACCACCGCCAAGCTCGCGCTGATCGAGAAGGGCCGGCCCTCGACGACGACCGCCTTCGAGCTGCATCGCGTGAACAACGCGCCGGGCAGCGGGCTTCCGATGAACATCCAGGCGATCGATCTCGTGGAGATCGGCGCGGGGGGCGGCTCGATCGCGCAAGCCCGGCTCGGCGTCATCGCGGTCGGCCCGGCGAGCGCGTCGTCGGTGCCCGGCCCCGCCTGCTACGGACGAGGCGGCCGAGAGCCGACGGTGACGGACGCCGACCTCGTCCTCGGCTACATCAACCCCGACTACTTCGCGGGCGGCTCGATCAAGCTCCAACCGGGCGCCGCGGCGCGCGCCATCGAGGAACGGGTCGCCCGGCCGCTCGGCCTGTCGCTCGAGGACGCGGCATGGGGTATCCACACCATCGTCAACTCCAACATGGAGCTGGCGACACGCGTGGTGTCGATCGAACGCGGCCACGATCCGCGCGACCTCACGCTCGTCGCCTTCGGCGGCTCGGGCCCGGTTCACGGCTGCCGGCTCGCTCAGGCCCTGGGCATTCCGCGGATCATTCTTCCGGCGGCGGCCGGGGTGACGGCGGCCATCGGTCTGCTCGCCGCCGAGGTGAAGTTCGACGTCGCGCGCACCTACGTGCGGCGCCTCGACGCGGCGGACTCGGCCTCCCTCGACGCGATCTACGACGAGATGGCCGCGCAGGCGATCGAGGTCGTGCACGCGTCCGCCGTCGCCGGCGAGGTGACGGTCGTGCGCTCGGCCGACGCCCGCTACGTCGGCCAGGGCTACGAGGTCACCGTGCCGGTCCCGCTCGGCCGCCTCGACGCGGCGGCGCTCGCCCGGATGCGCGCGAGCTTCGACGAGGTCTACGCGGCGCGGTATGGCTACGCGAACCCGGCCGAGCCGGTGGAGATCGTCACGTGGAAGCTCTCGGCCATCGGCGGCTCGCCGCGTATCGCGCTCGCCAAGGCGGCGGCGAGCTCGGCGGACGGGAGCCGCAAGGGGATGCGGCGGGCCTATTTCCCCGAGACGCGCGGCTACACGGACACGCCCGTGTACGATCGCTACGCGCTCGCCGCGGGAACGTCGCTCACCGGCCCGGCGATCGTGGAGGAGCGCGAGTCCACGACGGTGCTGCCGCCGAGCGTGACGGCGACGGTCGACGAGTACGCGAACCTGATCGCGGAGCCGCGGCCGGCATGAGCCGGGTCGATCCGATCACCCTGGGCGTCATCTGGGGCGCGCTCCAGTCGATCGCGGTCGAGATCGGCACGACGGTGCACCGCACCGCGTACTCGGAGCAGGCCCGCGAGGGCCAGGACTTCTCGGTCGCGGTCTTCGACCCGCGCGGGCGCATGGTGGCCCAGGGGCCCTACTCGCCCGGGCACATGGGCGCGATGTCCTTCGCGGTGAAGAACGCGCTCGCGGCACATCCCGTCGAGACGCTGCGACCGGGCGACGCCATCCTATTGAATGACCCGCTCCTCGGGTCCGGCCACCTGCCCGACTTTTTCGTCACCCAGCCGGCGTTCCACGACGGCGCGCTGGTCGGCTTCGCCGTGAACATCCTGCACCACACCGACGTCGGCGGTCAGCGGCCCGGCAGCCAGGGGGTGGAAGGGATCTTCGACTACTTCCAGGAAGGCCTCCGCATCCCGCCGACCAGGGTGTGGAAGGAGTATCAGGAGCAGGAGGGCATCGTCGGGATCATCGCGGCGAACACGCGCACGCCCGACAAGGTCCTCGGCGACCTCCGCGCGCAACGGAGCGCGCTTCGCGTGGGCGAGCTGAGGCTCCAGGAGCTGGCGGCGCGCTACGGGCGTGAGATCCTCCTGGCCGGCATGGACGAGATCATCGCGCGCACCGAGGCGAGCATGCGCGCGGCCATCGACAAGATCCCGGATGGGGTCTACCGGTTCGAGGACTTCATGGACGACTACGGTCCGGGCACCGAGCCGCTTCGCGTCGCCGTGGCCGTGACCGTGAACGGCGACTCGATGGTGATCGACTACGACGGCTCGAGCCCTCAGACCGCGTCGGGAATGAACTCGTACATCAACTACACGCGCTCCTACTCCTACGCGGCGGTGAAGTGCCTCACCGACCCGCTGGGGCCGATGAACGAGGGCGCGCTGCGACCCGTCACCGTGAAGGCGCCCGAGGGCTCGTTCCTCAATCCGCGACCGCCCGCGGGCGGGGGACCGCGCGCGATCATCTGCTACCGGACGTTCGAGTCGGTGCTGGGCGCGCTCGCCCCGGCGCTCCCCGACCGCGTCGCGGCGGCCGCCTCGCACATGGCGAATCCGACCTTCGGCGGCTGGGACCGCGCGCGGAAGCGGCGATTCGTCGCCTACGAGCTGGTGCTTTCGGGAACGGGTGCTCGCGCGACCCGGGACGGCTGCGAGGCGATGTCGTGGGCGTTCAACGCGTCCAACATCCCGGTGGAGGCGCAGGAAGCCAACCAGCCGATGATCGTCGAGCGCTTCGAGCTGATCGGCGATTCGGCCGGCGCCGGCAGGTTCCGGGGCGGCTGCGGGATCCGTCGGGATCTGCGCTTGCTGGGGGACGAGGCCAAGCTGACGAACCTGGCCGATCGGCAGAAGTTCGCGCCGTACGGCCTCCGCGGCGGCAAGCCCGGGAAGCTCGGGCGTACCGTCATCAACCCCGGGCCGGACGAGCAGGTCGTGCACGGCAAGAGTTCGCGCGAGCTCGCCTACGGCGACGTCGTCTCGTTCCAGCAATCGGGCGCGGGCGGATACGGCGACCCGCTCGAGCGCGCCCCCCAGCGAGTCCTCGAGGACGTCCTCGACGACTACGTGTCCGTCGAGGCGGCCCGCCGCGAGTACGGCGTCGTGATCGCCGGCACCGGCGCCGACCTCTCGGTCGACGACGACGGGACCAACCACCTGCGTCGAACACTGAGTGGGGCCCGGAGGCCGCGATGAGGGCGCACCGACAAGACGAGATGACCGCAGCCCGGCGCCACGCGTCGACCGCGGCCCGGGACCACGGGTTGACTGCAGCCCGGAACCCCGGGTCGCCTGCAGCCCACAGCCACGGATCGACCGCGGCCCGGCGCTACGGGTCGACTGCAGCCCGGAACCACGGGATGACTGCGGATCGGCGGCCCGGGGCGACTGCAGCCCGGGACCATGGGTTGACTGCGGCCCGGCGCCCCGGGGTGACTGCAGCCCGGGACCACGGGTTGACTGCGGCTCGGCGCCC
>DASPZZ010000309.1:0-2029 GCA_035635995.1 Binatia bacterium
GAAGTTCTGCAGGGTGAAGGCGGCGGAATGCCGAAATCCGTGCTCGGCCTTCGCCGCCCACTTCGCGATGCCCGCGTGCGGCAGATGGCACTCGACACAGGTCGCGGCGTGCCGATGGCCGCTCTTGAGCCACGCGTCGTACTGCGGATTCATGACGTGGCAGTTCACGCACGCGCGCGGGTCGGTCGAGAGGTAGGAGAAGCCCTTCGCGTAGACGAACGTGAAGGCGCCGACCCCGAGCGGGATCCCGAGCAGGCAGGCGAAGACGACGGCGAGTCCGCTTCGCTTCACTCGGTGTGGCGCTGTCGGATCGGGACCTTCACGGCGAACCCCTCGTCCAGCTTCGCGTCGACCGCGATGCCGTTTGCGACCGCGGTCTGCTCCGGCTTCCAGGTCCCGCCGGTGCGGGTCACGAGCGCGGCGAGACTCTCCCCGGCGCGCGCCGGACGCGACCGCAGGCGCAATTCCGTCATGCGCTCGCGCTCGTCGCGGCGAAGCGGGCGGAAGCTGGACGCGGTCCGCGCGAAGGCCTCGCGGTAGGTCTCGAATGTGCGAATCGCCGCAATGCCGGCCACGCGGAACACGTGGTTGCGGTACGCGATCCACGTCAGGTGCATGCGCACCTCGCGGTCCTGCGCGACGAGCTGGGCCGCCGGAAGCCCCGCGATCGTGGTCCGAGTCAGCCGGCTCAGCTCGCGCTCCTCGAGGCCGTCCTGGCGCGCTCCCTCGACGGGATCACTGCCCTCGGCGACCATCTGCAGCGCCACCGCCGCGCGGCCCGAGGGCTCGCTCGCGATGGCGGCGGTCGGAGTATTCCTGGTCTTCCAACCGGCCGGCATCTCGAGGGCGAGGGCGAGACCCGGATGCTGGAAGAGGTTCTTCACGAAGATACCGTTGGCCGGGTCCGGGCCCACGATGAGGCCGTCGAGGCGCGCGAGAAAAGCCGGCCGGGGGGCGGCGATGGGACGCCCGGGCCCGCGTGTCAGGGCCTTCGCCGCCGCCGCCGTGTTCTTGACGCGCTCCGGCGTCGCCGGGTGGTTGGCGAAAAAGCTGATCCGAGAGGCATCGCCTCCCGCCAGCGCCTCCTCACGCTCGAGCGTGCGCAGCATCGACGGCAGCCCGGCCGGATCCCAGCCGGCCCGCGCGGCGAGCTGGATACCGATCTGATCCGCCTCCCGCTCCTGGTCGCGGCTGTAGGGCGCCAGCACGAGCCCGCTCGCGAGCTTGCCGACGCCGCCCAGGATTCCGCCGAGCGCGGGGCTCACGATGCCCACGATGGCGCTCGGGACACCGAAGAGGATCGAGAACGGAGTGGACGCCTCGATCTGGCGGACGGAGTGGCGCGCCGCGACGTGACCGATCTCGTGTCCTATGACACCGGCGAGCTCGTCCTCGCTGTTGGCCAGCGCCAGGAGGCCCCGGGTGACGTAGACGAACCCGCCGGGGAGCGCGAACGCGTTGGGCTCGATGTCGTCGGCGACGTGGAACTGGTACGGCGCGTCGGGCGTCGACGTATGGGCGACGAGCCGGCGCCCGATCTCGCTCACGTAGCCGACGAGCGCCGGGTCCCGCACGAGCCCCACGGCGCGCTCGACATCGCTCGCCGCCTCCTGGCCGAGCTCGCGCTCCTTCTGTGTCGAGATCAGCGAGGGGCGCGATTCGCCGGTCGAGCAGCCCGCCGCGAGCATGGCCATCAGCCCGAGGCAGCACTGCCGGCGGGTTGTCAGGATCGGCTCGTCGCTCATCGTCCTGGTCCGAAATGCTGCGGTCAATCGAGTCGCGCGTCAAGGATCCCACCCCTTTGGCATAGGCCGAAGGTCCCATTGCCCCGGGCGGAGCTGTGGCGGACAAGAACGGATCAGAGGATTCCCTCGACAGCTTCGATCACCCCACAATGGAGGAACCATGATGAGAGCAACCACGGTCGGGCTTCTCGCGCTGTTCTGCGTCGCTGCCGTCGGGTGCGCCGCCATGAAGGAAGAGAAGGCGATGGCGAACGCTCCGACCGCCAACGTCGTCGGCACGTGGG
>DASPZZ010000310.1:0-11513 GCA_035635995.1 Binatia bacterium
GATCGCCGAGACCACGGTCGAGATGGTCGAATGGGTTTTCCCCGAGCACGCGGGCGGGCCGGGGCAGATCCATGGCGGACGCATGATGGAGTGGATCACCAAGGCCGGCACGCTGGCCGCCTCCCGCGTCGCGCGCGGCACGGTGGTCCTCGGCGCGATGGATGACATCGACTTCCTCCATCCCGTCAAGGTGGGCCAGATCGCGATCCTCCGGGCCCGGGTCGAGGACGTCGGCACGAGCTCCCTCGAAGTGGGGGTGCGCGTCTTCGCCGAGGACGTCCTTTCCGGGGAACGCCGGGTGACCCTGAACTCGCACCTGGTGTTCGTGAAGGTCGACGAGGACGTGCGCCCGCGGGCCGTCGCGGCGAAGATCCAGCCCCGGGACGCCGTCGAATCGGCGCTCGTCGAGGCGGCGCGGGCCCGACGCGAGCAGCGGCTGGCGCGGTTCGCCCAGAGGGCGGCGCGCCTTTCCGAGAGCGCCGACGCCGACCTGGACGCCAGCGACGTGGACGTCGGCTGGCGGTTCGAGTCCGCCCGGAGCGTCCTGCCGGAGGACGCGCTCTTCGGCAACACCATGTTCGTCGGCAAGATGCTCATGGCGCTCGACGAGGCGGGCGGGATCCTGTCGATGCGATACTGCAGAGGGCTCGTGATGACCGCGTGCGTGGACGCGATGGACTTCTACTCGCCGATCTTCACGCACGAGGTCGTCACGTTCAGGGCGGGGCTCAATCACGTCGGCACCTCGTCGCTCGAGGTCGGCGTGAAGGTTCTGGCCGAAGTCCCGTGGTCGGGCGAGGTCCGGCACGCCTGCACCGCCTTCTTGACGTTCGTGCATCTCGGGCCCGACCTGCGTCCGCGACCCTGTCCGCCGTACACGCCGACGACCGCGGGCGCGCGGCGTCGGTGGGAAGCGGCGCTCAGTCGGCGGGCGCAGCGGCTCGAGCGCGTGAAGGGACTCAAGGCGATGCTGCTCAACGAAAGAGGGTAGGACGATGTCAGGGCACTCTCGGTGGTCGCAGATCAAGCGCAAGAAGGGCAAGACCGACGTCCAGCGCGGCAAGGTCTTCTCGAAGATCCTTCGGGAGATCACGGTGGCGGCGAAGAACGGCGGCGGCGATCCCAAGGCCAACATGCGCTTGAAAGCCGCGATGGAGTCCGCGAAGGAAGCGAACATGCCGCAGGAGAACATCAAGCGGGCGATCCAGAAGGGGACCGGCGAGCTGCCGGGGGAATCGTACGAGGAAGTCACGTACGAGGGGTATGCGCCCGGCGGCGTCGCCATTCTGATCCAGGTTCTCACCGACAACCGCAATCGAACCGGCCCCGAGATCCGGCACGCGTTCGAGAAATTCGGCGGCAACATGGGATCCTCGGGCGCCGTCGCGTGGATGTTCGAGCGCCAGGGGATCATCCACGTGGACGCCGCCAAGATCGACGAGGACGACCTGCTCGGGAAAGCGCTCGACGCCGGCGCCACCGACATGCGCCGGGCCGAAAAAGCTTTCGAGATCGTCACCGCGCCTGCTGAAATGGACTCGGTGCGCGACGCGCTGCACCGGGCGCGCGTGCCGGTGCTGGAGGGCCAGGTCAGCTTCGTTCCGCAATCGACGGTGCGGGTCGAAGGCAAGGACGCGACCGCCGTGGTGCGCCTGGTCGAGGCGCTGGAGGAGTTGGACGACGTCCAGTCCGTCTACGCTAACTACGACATTCCTGACGAGGTCCTCGAGGCCATTTCGGCCGCCTAGCCTCCGGGTCCTCGGCGTCGATCCCGGCCTGGTCGGGACCGGGTACGGCGTGATCGAGCCGGCCGTCGGCGGGGTGGTCGTGCTCGACAGCGGCGTCATCTCGACGACCGCGGACCTGCCGCTCGAAGCGCGGATCCACCTGATCTACGACGGAGTGCGCGGCCTTCTCGAGGCGCGCGCGCCGACGGTGCTGGTCCTCGAAGATCTCTACGCGGAGTACCGGTTCCCGCGGACCGCGCTGCTCATGGCCCACGCGCGCGGCGTGATCTGCCTCGCCGCCCGCCAGAGCGGCGTCGCGGTGCTCGCGCTGGCTCCGGCCGAGGTCAAGCGCGCGGTCGCGGCGGCCGGCGCCGCCTCCAAGCACCAGGTGCAGCACTCCGTCCGGCGGATCCTCAAGCTCGACGCCCTCCCGACGCCGTCCCACGTCGCCGACGCGCTGGCGCTGGCGCTCACCGGGTTTTCACGCCTGGGCGGACGGTTGTCGTGATCGCGACCCTCGCCGGACGGCTCCGCCGCAAGCTCGAGGACCGCGTGGTGCTCGAGTGCGGCGGCCTCGGCTACGAAGTGTTCCTGCCGCCGATCGCCCTGCGCCAGATCGAGCACGTCACCGCCGGACCCGGCGACAAGGGGAGCGAGCTCGAGCTGGTCGTCTACTACCACGCGACCCGCGATCAGCCCCGTCCCGTGCTGATAGGCTTCACCTCCGATCTCGACAAGGAATTCTTCGAGAAGCTCATCACCGTGAAGGACATCGGGCCGATGGTCGCGGCGCGCGCGCTCGCGATGCCGGTCGCCGAGCTGGCGGCGGCGATCGCGCGCCAGGACGAGAAGTTCCTGCGGAGCCTGCCCGGCATCGGCCCCCAGAAGGCCAAGAACATCGTCGCGCAGCTCCAGAACAAGGTCGCGAAGTTCGCGCTGGCGCGCGCCGGTGCCGCCGTCGAGCCGATCGCCGCCGCGCCCGCGCCCGTCGACGCCGACGGTCTGCGGGAGCTGGTGTGGGAGATCATGGTCAAGCAGCTCGGCCACCGGCCGTCGGAGGCCTCGCAGCTCATCACCGATGCCTTCCGCCGCCGCCCCAAGATCATGACGCCGGAAGAGCTGTTCGACGAGATCTACCGCGGAGAGAAGCCGTGACGGCGGCGGCCGACGAGGGCAAGATTCTCAGCCGGGTCGCGGTGCCCGAAGAGGCGCAGTTCGAGCGCCAACTCCGACCCCGCACGTTCGAGGAGTACGTCGGCCAGGAGCAGGCCGTGGCGAGCCTGCGCGTCTCGGTGGAGGCGGCAAAGCTGCGGGGGGAGTGCGTGGACCACGTGCTCCTCTACGGTCCGCCGGGCCTTGGCAAGACGACGCTCGCCGGGATCCTCGCGAACGCGATGGGCACCACGCTGGTGACCACCTCGGGCCCGGCGATCGAGCGGGGCGGTGACCTGATGGGCATCCTGACCAACCTCGGCGAGAACGACGTGCTCTTCATCGACGAGGTCCACCGGCTCCCCCGGGCGGTCGAGGAGCTGATGTACCCGGCGATGGAAGACTTCGCCGTCAACTTCGTCATCGACAAAGGGCTCCACGCGCGCACCCTCAAATACGCGCTGCGGCCCTTCACGCTCGTGGCGGCGACGACCCGGCCCGGCATGCTGTCGGCGCCGCTGCGCGAGCGGTTCGGCATCTTTCATCACCTGGACTTCTACTCGGAGGGCGAGCTCGCCCGGATCGTGAACCGCTCGGCGGTGATCCTCGAGTCGCGGATCGAGCCCGACGGCGCCCGCGAGATCGCGCGTCGGGCCCGGGGCACGCCGCGAATCGCGAACCGGCTGCTCCGCCGCGTCCGCGACTACGCGCAGGTGAAGGGCGACGGCGGCATCGCCGAGGACATCGCTCGCCGCGCCCTCGACAGCGAGGGCGTGGACGCCCGGGGCCTCGACCGGCTCGACCGGCGCTTTCTCGGGGCGATCGTCGACCACTACGGCGGGGGACCGGTGGGTCTGGAGGCGATCGCCGCCACCATCAACGACGAGGCCGAGACGCTGTCCGAGATGGTCGAGCCCTATCTCCTGAAGATCGGCTTCATCGTGCGCACGCCCAACGGGCGGCGGGTGAC
Source organism: Binatia bacterium (assembly GCA_035635995.1). Classification (GTDB taxonomy): domain Bacteria; phylum Methylomirabilota; class Methylomirabilia; order Rokubacteriales; family CSP1-6; genus AR31. The sequence goes on from DASPZZ010000310.1 coordinate 3,850, forward strand.
CCGCGAGGCGTACCTGCATCTGGGCAAACAGCCGCCCGCCCCGGCCCTGGGTCAGCAGGGACTGTTCTCGTGACGACTCCGTGAACGACGTCGGCAAGATCCTCATCGCCTTCGGTCTCTTGATCGCCCTCGTCGGCCTCGTCCTCGTGCTCGTCGGACGCGTGCCGTGGATCGGCCGGCTGCCCGGCGACATCCACATCCAGCGCGGAAACTGGACCTTCTACTTCCCGCTCGCGACGTCGCTTCTGCTGAGCGTCATTCTCACGTTGCTCCTGTGGGTGATGGGCCGCCGGTGAGCCAACTCTTCGCGGCGGCGGCGCTGCTGGCGCTGTCCGGGACGGCGCTGGTCGCGGCGGACACGATCCGCGTGGCGATCGCGGAGAACACGCGCGTCGCGGAGCTTCGCGGCCTCGACATCGAGGTGAGCGAGCTCGGCTGCGCCGCATGCCCGCGGCGCGCGTGGCGCGCCGATGCCGTCCGGGCGATCGCGAGCAGCCAGGGTGTCGAGATCGACGGGCGATCGGCGCCGGGCTTTCGCCTGACGAGCGACTCGCCGATCCGGCTGAATGGACGCGAGTACCCGGCGACGCTCGAGGTGGTCAGGAACGGTGAGGGCCTCGCGATCGTCAACGAGCTTCGCCTCGAGGAGTACGTCGTCGGCGTTCTGCGGGCCGAGACCAGCGAGCGGTGGCCGGCCGAGACGCTGCGCGCGCAGGCGATCGTGGCACGAACCTACGCGGCCTACCATCGGGCGCTGAACGGTGCCAAGCCGTACCACATCGTCGCCTCGACCACCCATCAGATGTACATCGGGCGCGTGCCGGCGTCCTCGCCCATCTGGGACGCGGTGCGCGACACGGCCGGGCAGGTGCTGCTCTGGGAGGGCGAGCTGTTCCCGGCCTTCTACCACTCGGCGAGCGGCGGCTATACGGAGGATCCGCGCACGGTGTTCGCGGCGCGGAACATGCCCGCGCTCAAGGCGATCCGCGACGAGTTTTCGACGGCGTCTCCCAACTTCTACTGGAACCTCGACCTCCGGCTCGTCGACCTGTCCGAGATCCTCCGGCGAAACGGCTACGACGTCGGAGGCGTGACCGCCATCGAGGTCACCGAGCGCACGCCCTCGCTCCGCGTGTCGAGCCTCTCGGTCCACGGCACGCGCGGCTCCGCACGGCTTCGCGGCAACGACTTTCGGCGGATGATCGGGTACGAGACCATCAAATCCACACTCTTCGCCGTCGCGCTGGACGGCACGGTGGCCCGCTTCTCGGGGCGCGGATACGGCCACGGCGTGGGCATGTCTCAGTGGGGCGCCAAGGGCATGGCGGAGCAGGGGTACAAGGCCGAGACGATCCTCGAGTACTACTATCCGGGGACGGCCCTCGGCTCGCTCGGCACGCGCTCGGGACGGTGACGATCTCGTGGCCCGACTTCGAGAAGGTGGACATGCGCGTCGGTGTCGTCACCGATGCGCGAGAGTTCCCCGAGGCGCGGCGTCCCGCCTACCGACTCTGGATCGACTTCGGCCCGCTCGGCGTCAAGCGCTCGAGCGCTCAGATCACCGCGCGCTACCGTCCCGGTGACCTGATCGGCCGACGGGTGGTCGCGGTCGTCAACTTCCCGCCCAAGCAGGTCGGCCCGTTCCTGTCGGAGGTCCTCGTGCTCGGCGCCTACAACGATGCCGGAGAGGTCATCTTGCTCCACCCCGACCAGCCCGTCGCGCCCGGCTCGAAGATCGGCTAAGCTCTCGCCGGCGCCCGCCCGCGCGGGGGTGAGGCCACGAATTCCGTCACCGAAGGGAGCCCTGGCGATGAGAGTCGGTATCTCGCTGACGAGCGGTCACGCCGTGAAGGATCCGCGCGACGGCGCGCGCTGGATGATCGAGCGGACCGCGGCGGCCCGGCAGGCCGGCCTCGACTCCCTCTTCGTGGGCGACCACCACGCGACGTCAGCGCCTTACTACCAGAACGTCCCGATCCTCGGCCGACTGCTCGCCGAGTGGGGCGCAGCGCCGGCGGGCTGTCTGTTTCTCCTGCCGCTCTGGAATCCGGTGCTCGTGGCCGAGCAGGTCGGGACGCTCGCCGCGGTCGCGCGCGGCCGCTTCATCGTCCAGTGCGGGCTCGGGTACGACGAGGCGCAGTTCGCGGCCATGGGAACCACCCTCAAGTATCGACCCTCGGCCTTCGAGGAAGCGTTTTCCATCATCCAGCGCCTGCTGCGGGGCGAGGCCGTGAGCTCGTCCGGGCGCTTCGTCTTTCGAGACGCGCGGGTGGCGCTGCGACCGGTCGACAACGTCGAGTACTGGATCGGCGCCACGGCGCGCCCGGCCATCGACCGCACCGCCCGCCTCGCGGACGGCTGGCTCGCCTCGCCCGCGCTCACGCTGGAGGAGGCGAGTGACCAGGCCGCGTACTATCTGGAGCGCTGCAAGGCCTACGGCCGGCCGCCCGCGGCGGTGGCCATCCGCCGCGACGTCTACGTTGGCGAGTCGGGCGCCGACGCCAATGAGGTAGTGGAGCGCGTTCTGGCGGCCGGGTACCGCGGGCTCCCGCCCTCGGCGCTCATCGCGGGGTCGGTCGCCAGCGTCGTCGAGCGGTTTGCCGCGCTGGCCGCGCTCGGGTACACCGACGTCATCGTGCGCCATCTCACCAACGACCAGCCGAAGGTCCTGGGCTCGCTCGCGCGGCTGCGCCGGGTTCGGGAGGCGCTCGCGAGCGTCTAGTGACATGGGGGGCCTCGAAGGGGCACACGGGTCCTTGGGTGTCCAGGCACCCCTGCTAGTCCCGTTCGAGGGCCGCACCGTCGCCTAGCTGATCGTCCGGACCGTTAGCGTTACACGCCCCGGTGGCCGTCGCCGGGGCGTTCCTTTTCAGCCAGGCCCGCCGATCGTCACCGGGGCTCGGGCTCCCGAGCAAGCATTCGCCGTCGTCGTGGTCGCCCATGATTCCACAATTCGCGCACGGGTCCATGCTTCAAGTGTAGCCCATGCCCCGGTGCCCTTGGCCGGGGCGCTGGTGCGCGTCGTGACGTTCGGCTAGACTCCCCCCCAGCCATCCTCCACGAGGTGCCCATGCGGCGGATCGGGCTCGCGGTCTTGTTCGCTTTCTGCGCTTTCGCTCCGGGAGCGACCGAGGGACAGCAGACGGGGAAGGTGTACCGCGTCGGCTACCTGAGCCAAGGGTCCCAGAGTGCCTCACTCCCAGAAACTAGCTTCAACAGGCTCAGGCGGGGGCTCCGCGACCTCGGTTGGACCGAGGGGGAGAATCTCATCATTGAGGGCCGCTGGACCGAAGGCAAGTCCGAGCGGCTGGCTGGTCTTGTGGCGGATCTCCTCCGTCTCAACGTCGACGTCATTGTCACGACGGAGACGCCCACCGCGGTGGCGGCAAAGAAAGCCACCACGACTGTGCCTATCGTCACGACTTCCGCTGACCCGATCGCCGCTGGCCTCGTCGCCAGCTTCGCCAAGCCCGGTGGCAACGTCACGGGCATGGCCCTTCAAACAGTGGAGGGGCGCGTCAAGGCGATCCAGATATTCCTGGAGGCAGTTCCTGGGATCTCGGAGATCGCCTATCTCGTGATACCGGACAATCCGGCCAGCGTGCGGGGATGGCAGGCAACCCAGGTTGAAGTCGTGAAGCTGGGCGTGAAGTTGCGTCGGTTCGACGCGACGCAACCGGCAGAAGTAGAGAGAGCCATCGCGACGATGGCGCGCGAACGCATCGGCGCACTGGTGGTCGCCGCGGACGACCGCTACACTGTGCAGCGCGGCCTGATCGGCACCCTCGCCGCGAAGTACCGGCTTCCGTGGTTGGCGAGCTACCCAACATTCGCTGAGGCAGGGGCGTTGATGTCGTACGGGCCTGACCATCGCGATTTGTGGCGGAGCTTGAGCCGCTACGTCGACAAGATTCTCAAGGGTGCCAAGCCCGCCGATCTGCCGGTCGAACAGCCGACGAAGTTCTGGCTCGCGATCAACCTCAAGACCGCCAAGGCACTCGGGTTGACGATCCCACAATCGGTGCTGGGGCGGGCGGATGAAGTGATTCAGTAGCGCCCCCGGTGCTCGTCCAGGCCGGGGCGTTCGTCCGTCCGGCTTCGATCTAGCGGCGACGCTGCCGCTTTGCCTGCTTCGCCAGCGCCGGGCCGGAGCCGTCGTGTTCCAGCGCGATGACCAAGAGCGGAAGATCATCAGCACGCGCGGCCACAACATGCCGTTTCGCGTCCGCCATCTTCGGGCCGCGATCCGTGAGAAAAACGCCGAGTTTGTCACTCGGAACGACAAGGACGGCCACGTCGATCTTCCCCTCGACCACGGCCTTGCGTAAGTGGATTAGGTCGATCACCAACAAATCGCTTCGAGCGGAGAACTGAATCTCCACACCAACGCAAACCCGCGTCCCGTTGACGACGACACACTTCGTCCAATCAACGTCGCCGGTCTGCTTCTTCGTCCAGCCCGTAGCTGACTCGAATCGCTCGTCGATCAGCTTTCGGACAGCGGCCCCGCCGTTAGCGTCCCGTGCCTCATGGCCCCCAACCCCCCCGACGCTCGGGCCGGGGCGACGAAGCCGTGCCGGCCCTCGTTATCCCGCTAGCGGCGCGACGGTGCGCCGGCGGCGGCCGACCATGTACACTGACGTGCCGTGGACCTGTCGGAGCTCGACTACGACCTGCCGGCCGAGCTGATCGCACAGACCCCTGCTCCGTCGCGCGATGCGTCGCGCCTCCTCGTGGTCGACCGCGCTCGCGGCGGCTTCGAGGATCATGTGTTCGCCGAACTTCCCGACCTGCTGCGGCCTGGCGACTGCCTCGTCGTCAACAACTCCCGCGTGATCCCGGCGCGGGTCCTGGCGCGGGACGCCGGCGGGCGCGCGGTCGAGCTGCTCTTCGTCGAGCCACTCGATCCCCGGCGCTGGCGAGCGCTGACGCGGCCGGGGCGCCGCTGCCGCGTGGGTGTCGAGCTCGTGGTCGGTGACGCGCCGGCGTCGCGGCTGCGCATCGTCGGCGTCGACACGGACGGTCCCCGCGTCGTCGAGCGACTGGACGGCACGGTCGAGGACTTGATGCGCGACCACGGCGTGCCACCGCTGCCGCCGTACATCGAAAGATTCTCGGCGCCCACCGCGGAGGATCTCGAGCGTTACCAGACCGTCTACGCGCGGCCGCCGGGATCGGTCGCGGCGCCGACCGCCGGCCTTCATTTCACGCCGCGCGTCCTCGACGCGCTCCGGCGCCGCGGCGTCGAGATTTACGAGCTCACGCTCCACGTCGGCCCCGGGACGTTTCGACCGATCAAGACGGAGAAGCTCGAGGACCACGTCCTGCCGCCGGAGCGGGTCCTGGTCCCCCCGAGCGTGGCGGACGGCGTGAATCGGGCGCGGGCCGATGGCCGCCGCGTCGTCGCGGTCGGCACGACGACAGCGCGCGCGCTGGAGAGCGCGGCCGGTCCGGACGGCCGTGTGCATCCGCTCGACGGCGCGGCGCGCATCTACGTCACCCCGGGCTACGCGTTCCGCGCGGTGGACGCGCTCGTGACGAACTTCCATCTGCCTCGCTCGTCGCTCTTGGTCCTGGTCGCGGCCTTCGCCGGCCGCGAGCTGGTCTTGAAATCCTACGGTCACGCGGTCCGCGCCGGCTACCGCTTCTACTCCTACGGCGACGCGACGCTGATCCTGTGAGCCACGTCGCGCCGCTCGCACGGCTCCGAACCGCTGAAGGGCTCGCCTCGTCGGTCGAACCGTCTCGGCTCGCACGGCCATGAAATTCGAGGTGCTCGCCGTCGATGGCGCCGCCCGCGCCGGCCGGCTGGCGACCGCGCGCGGCGTCGTCGAGACGCCGATCTTCATGCCGGTCGGCACGCACGCTACCGTCAAGGCTCTGGCGCCGGACGATCTCCGCGCGGCCGGCGCCAGCATCGTGCTCGCCAACACGTACCATCTGTTTCTCAGGCCCGGACACGAAGTCGTCCGAGAGCTCGGCGGCCTGCATCGCTTCATGGGCTGGGACGGCGTGATTCTGACTGACTCGGGCGGATTTCAGGTGTTCAGCCTCTCGAAGCTCAGAAAGATCACCGACGCCGGCGTCGAGTTCCGCTCGCCCGTCGACGGCTCGACCCACTTCCTCTCGCCCGAGATCGCCGTCGAGGTCCAGCACGCCCTGGGCGCCGACATCATCCATCCGCTCGACGAGTGCCTCGCCTATCCGGCGTCCGGCGAGGCCGCCCGCCGCTCGCTCGAGCTGACGCTGCGCTGGGCCGCGCGGTCGAAGGCGACGCACGTGGCGCGCGGCGCAGCGAGTCGAGCGATGTTCGGAATCGTGCAGGGCGGAAGCGACGAGGCGCTCCGGAGGGAGGCGGCGCGGGCGACGGTCGAGCTCGGCTTCGACGGTTACGCGATCGGCGGAATGGCGGTGGGCGAGCCGAAGCCGGCGATGTACGACCTCACGGCGCTCGTGGCGAGTCTCCTGCCGGTGGAGCAGCCGCGCTACCTCATGGGAGTCGGCAAGCCCGAGGATCTCGTCGAGTCGGTCGCGCGGGGCGTGGACATGTTCGACTGCGTCCTGCCCACGCGCAACGCGCGTAACGGCCAAGCCTTCACGACGGACGGCCCCGTCACGCTCAAGCAGGCTCGGTACGCGCGCGACGGCGCACCGCTCGACGCGGAATGCGGCTGCTACGCCTGCCGCGGCTTCTCGCGCGCCTACCTTCGCCACCTCTTCATGTCCGGCGAGCTGCTCGCGTATCGACTGCTCACGCTGCACAACGTCACGTTCTTTCTCCAGCTCGTACGCGAGATGCGTTCGGCGATCGTCAAGGGCGTCTTCGGGCCATTCCAGGCTCGGTTTTTCTCGCGTTATGCAGTATCAGGGACGCCGGCCGAGCCGGAGTCGCTTACCCCAGAATAACGGGGAGTTCGCGTCCGCTTCTGCTGGGCGGAACCACACGCTTCACACCGCTTCCCATCGCCCCAACCGTTACACAACCGGTACAGGCATGGGGTCCGCGCCTCGCGGCTTGGCGCCGCGCCCGATCTGCAGCTCGCTGATGCCCGCGCAGGCGTGAGGCCCGGCGCCCTTCACGCCCTTCACGAAGTGGTGGGCCGTGAGACGGGGCGAGTCGACAGGCCGCGCGCCGGTTGGTCGTCAAGCGCGCCTGGGTCCGCCTGCGTCCGGTGTCACAAACTCTACGCGCCGCGGCCCTCGTGAGTATCCCTCACCACGGTTGGCCGGTATGGGTTTCCGCCGCCGGCGAGGCGGAAGGCGTCCAGGGCGGAGGCGAGGGCGCTGATTTCTCCTGCTGTCTGTCGCCAGGTCATCGCGACAGCAAGACGGCGGCGATGCCAGCGACTATGCCCGCCACAAGGCAGAGCTTCCAGCGTGCCGGCGCAGGGTGGCAGTAGGGGCACCGCGGCTGCCGGGGCCCACGCGCCGCGACCGACGAGCCGCAGGTCAGGCAGACCGCGATGCGCAAGCGGATCCGCGTCGTCACGTCCCCAGGCCCTCGAGCTGGTTACGGAGCCAGGCGATCATCGCGCCGGTAGCCGCCCCAGTCCCACCAGCCGCCCCAGCCATCTGGACAAGGGCGAGCCCGGTTGTCCCTGCGCCGATCCAGTCTTTCGTCGCCAGCGAGAGAGGACCGACATACTCCAGGCCGATCGCGATCC
>DASPZZ010000311.1:0-5767 GCA_035635995.1 Binatia bacterium
GTGGTCAGCTCGGCGCGCGCCGAGCCTGGCGGATCCAGAGCAGCACGCCAGCGAGCACGACGCCCGCGGCGATCGCTCCCACCCGGCCGATCCAGCGCTCGGCGACCCACCACGACTCGCCGAGAAAGTAGCCGAGCAGCACGAAGCAGAGCGCCCATGCCCAGGCGCCGACGACATTGAAGAACAAGAACCGCCGATAGGGCATGCGGGCGGCGCCGGCCACGAAAGGGGCCAGCGCGCGCAGGAATCCGATGAAGCGCGCGATGACGATCGCTCGGCCGCCGTGCCGAGCGAAGAGCGCCTCGAGCTGGGCCAGCCGGTGACCGCTGAACCCCAACCGCGCGCCGTGGTGCACGAGCCAGGGCCGACCGAGCCGGCGGCCCATCTCGTAGCCGATCGAGTCGCCGGCGGTGGCGCCGAGGGCGGCCGCCACGATCGTCGGCGCCAGGTCGAGGACGCCGGCGGAGGCCAGGAACCCGGCGGCCACCGTCAGGGTCTCGCCCGGCACCAGGAGCCCGAGAAAGGCCGATGCCTCCAGCGTCGCGGCCAGGAAGATGACCGCGTACGCCCAATGGCCGAGGCGCCACGTGAAGGCGAGCAGCTGCTCGACTATGGCGTTTCTCGTTCCGCCGGCATGGGGGTCGCTTCCTCCACGAGGACATCGTAGCGGATTGTCCGTCGGACAGAGTCCATTCGCTCGGCCCGAGTCGTGCATGTGGGCTCACGTGGAGGTGTGCCATGGAGAATCTCAAAGGCATGACCATCGCCATCCTGGTCGAGGACGGCTTCGAACAGGTCGAGCTGACCAGACCCCAGAGGGCCCTCGATATCGCCGGCGCCGATACCCGCATCGTGTCACCCCGACGCGAGCGCGTCCGCGCCTGGAATTTCAGGGACTGGGGCGAGGAGTTCCCGGTCGACGTGCCTCTCACGCGCGCCCGGTCGGACGATTTCAACGCGCTGCTGCTGCCGGGCGGCGTCATGAATCCTGATGCCCTCCGGATGCAGCCGAAAGCGGTCGAGTTCGTGAAGGCATTCTTCGACACCAGCAAGCCGGTGGCGGTGATCTGCCACGGCCCGTGGACGGTCATCGAGGCCGGCGCCGCTCGCGGGCGGCGGATCGCGTCGTGGCCGTCGCTCAGGACCGATCTTCACAACGCCGGCGCCGTGTGGGTGGACGAGGAGGTCGTGGTCGACGGCAACCTCGTGTCGAGCCGCAAGCCCGACGACATTCCGGCCTTCAACCGGGAGATGCTTGCGCTGTTCAGCCGTGCGCTGGGGCAGGCGCGGCCCGCGGCGTGACACAAAACTGAGGAGCTGACTCCGATGCTCACACCGGAAGACATCGATCGACTCGAATTGTTCGACGGCGGAGACACTCGGGTCCTCAGCGCGTACCTGGACCTCGATCCCGCGCGCCAGGTCAGGCGCTCGTACCGGATCGCGTTCGAGGACCTGGTCAAGGCGGCGCGCGAGGGGCTGGCGGGGCCGACACGCGAGCACCTGGCGCGCGAGGCCGCGCACGTCCAGGCGTGGCTCGAGGGCCAGGAGCCACGCGGCATAGGGTTGGCTCTGTTCTCCTGCTCGCCGAAGGGACTCTGGCAGGCGCACTTCCTCGCCGTTCGCGTCAGGGAGCACCTGGCCTTCGAGCCGCGGCCGGACGTCGCTCCGCTGCTCGAGCTGGTCGACGAGCACGAACGCTACGCAGTGGCGCTCGTGGAAAAGAAGAAGGCGCGGCTGTTCAGTGTCTTCCTCGGCGAGATCGAGGAGACCGAAGCCTTCGAGGACCCCCTCGTGCCCGCCAGGCACGATCAGGGCGGTCTTTCGCAGGCGAAATACCAGAGCCACCACGAGACGCACGTCCACTGGCTCCTCGCGCGCGTCGCGCGACGCCTGGCCGAGCTCCATCGCCGTCGCCGATTCGATCGGCTGATCCTGGCCGGGCCGGACGAGGTGACGACCATGCTGCGTCGGCTCTTGCCACGCCAGCTCGCCAGTCTGCTGGTGGCGGTGGTGCCGGCCAAGCTCGGCGCCGGCGACGCGGAAATCTTGAACGCGACGCTCGAGGTCGAGCGACGGATCGAGCGCGAGGCCGAGGAGCGCCTGCTCAAGGAGCTCCTCGACCTCGCGGGGCCGGGAGGCCGCGCGACCCTGGGCGTTGTGCCGACGCTCGACGCCTTGTGGGCCGACATGGTCCAGACGCTCGTCGTCGCGCACGGCGTTCACGGCGGCGGGAGCGAATGCCTCAACTGTGGGCGGCTGGAGCTGGGGAGCGTCGACACGTGCTCGACGTGCGGCAAGGCGATGAGACCTTTGCACGACGTCTTTCATCGCGCCATGGCGCGTGCCCGGGAGCAGGCCGCCAGCGTGGAGGTCGTGCAGGGCTCCGCCGCTCGGCGCCTCCAGGAGGCGGGGGAAGGCGTCGGCGCCTTCCTCCGCTACCGATGGGGCAGTGACGCCGGGTAAGCGTCAACCCCGACGAGCGCTCGATCCCCGGGTGAGCTATCCCCCCCACTCGGGTGTGTCTTCACCCGATTGCGGCCTTCCGGCCCGGCCGGGCGCCGGGAGAGCGACGAAAAACACCAGGGGCGGCCTGGCGTCGCTCTTGCGAGGAGCTCAACGTCGAGGAACTCTACCAACCGGCGGCGCGTCCGCCAGCGAGGAGCGAGACACCATGACCAGCAAGAAGAACGGCAGTCCGACCATCGTGACCCGGTTCCGGCCTCTGTCCACCCAGCACCCCAAGGAGCTGCAGCACTTCGGCACCATGGCGCGACTGCCGATCGCGCTCGAGGCCTCGGCCTGCGCGTCGAGCATCGAGAACCTCAACCAGCTGCTGGCCGACAGCATGACCCTGCGCGACATGTACAAGAAGCATCACTGGCAGGTCGGAGGCCCGACCTTCTACCAGCTGCACCTCCTGTTCGACAAGCACTACGACGAGCAGGTCAAGCTGGTTGACGCGATAGCCGAGCGGGTCCAGCTGCTGGGCGGCGTCAGCATCGCGATGGCCCCTGACGTCGCGGAGATGACGCTGATCCCGCGGCCACCGCGCGGGCGGGAAGAGGTGCCCGTGCAGATCTCGCGGCTGCTGCACGGCCACGAGGTCATCCTGAAGGAGGCGCGGGCCATGGCACGACAGGCGACCGTGGCCGGCGACGACGGGACCAACGATCTGCTCGTCAGCGACGTGATCCGGACCAACGAGATGCACGTGTGGTTCCTGAGCGAGCATCTGGTGGACACGCCGCTGGTGCGCCCGGAGTAGGCCGCGACCCGGATCAGTCGTTCAGGCGCGCCTCCCCGAGCCCGATGCGCGTCGCCTCGACGTCGAGCTCCTGCTCGAGCCGGTGGAGGATCTCGTCGCTGATGGCGCCCTGATCGCGGAGGGCGATCAACGCCCGGCGCTCCGCGGTGAGCGTCTCGTGGCGGAGTCGGCGGTAGGCCGCCTGCGCCCGGGCGGCCTCGGCGCTGTCGCCCACATCGATCGGTGAGGCGCGCCGTATCCGCTGGGTGTAGATCGCCCGGAGGCGCTCGACGTGCTCGCGGCGCGGCCAGGAGGCGGTCGCGAGGTGATCCAGATGGGCCAGGGCAGCCCGGGCCGCTTCCTCCCGCGCGCTCGCTTCCTCGAGGTCGAGCGTGCGGTCCTCGTCCAGGTTCAGAGCGCGGATCAACGGCGTGAGGCTCAACCCCTGCAGGACGAGGGTCGACAGGATCACCGCGAAGGTGAGCAGGATGATCTCGTCGCGGAACGGAAACGGCGCGCCGGACGCCGTCGTCACCGGGAGCGCGAGGGCGGCGGCCAACGAGACGATGCCGCGCATCCCGATCCACGCGAGCAGCAGCACGTACGGCCACGGAGGGATCGGGTCGCGCTGTCGGAGCGTGGGACTGACGAGCCGCGGGACCACGACGGCGAGCGGCACCCAGACGAGACGGACTCCGATCGCGGTGAGGCTGATCATGGCGCCTCGCCACACGAGAGCGCCGAGGTTCCCCGGCAGGCCCGTCTCGCGGATGGCGCCGAGCTGCAGCCCGATCAGAACGAAGATGACGCCGTTCAGGACGAAGACGAGGAGATCCCAGACGGCTTTCGTCTGGAGTCTGGTGGCGGGGGCCGCCGCCGCGCTGAAGCCCTGGCGGAAATAGAGGCCGCCGGCCACGCATGCGAGCACCGCCGAGGTGTGCGTCCGCTCGGCGAGGATCCAGGCGGCATACGGCGCGAGCAGCGTGACGGCGGTCTCGGCCACGCTGTCGTCGGTCAGGCGGAGCGCCCGGCAGGCGACCCCGCCCACGATCAGACCGATCAGCACACCGCCCGCCGACGTCAGGACGAACTGCCAGAGGGCCTCCGTGAGCGCGAAGGCGCCCGTCACCGCCGCGGCGACCGCCGTGCGGTAGAGCACGAGCGCCGCGGCGTCATTGATGAGGCTCTCACCCTCGAGCACGGTGACGATCCGATAGGGGATGCCCAGCCGCCGGGCGACGGCGGTGGCGGCGACGGCGTCGGGAGGGGACACGATGGCCCCGAGGGCGAGCGCCACCGGCCAGCTCAAGCCGGGTATGAGCAGGCGCGCCACCGCGGCGACGGCGGCCGTCGTGGCCATCACCAGCCCGACCGCGAGGAGCGTGATGGGCCGAAGGTTGGCTCGAAAATCTCGTAGCGACGTGAAATAGGCCGCCGCCCACAGGATGGGCGGCAGGAAGATCAGGAACACCAGATCGGGATCGAGTCGCACGATCGGGACGTTCGGCACCACGCTCAGGACGAGCCCGCCGAGCACGAGGAAGATGGGATAGGGGATCAGGACGCGGCGGGCGATCGTCACCAGAGCCAGCACCGCGACGAGCAGCACGATGACGGTTTCGAGCAGACGCAGTTCCGGCACCGCCCCTCAGTATGGATCCCAACCGCGCTTCGCGCCGAGCGTTGTCTGCGGGCGACCGGGTGGAATTTCACCCGGTGCCGGGTCGCAGCGCTGAATCGGCTGCGAAACGACCGCGCGGCCCCTGGCGGCGCTCTTGCTAGGTATGGCCAGGCTCAGCACCCTCGAGCGACCGACTTGTCTCGCCTGGCATCAGAACGGAGGAGACGCCATGTCACGATTTCGGGATCGTCGCGACGCGGGTCGCTTGCTCGCCGCGAAGCTCGGGGCGTACGCCAACCGACCGGACGTGCTGGTGCTCGCGCTGCCGCGCGGCGGCGTGCCCGTCGCGGCCGAGGTGGCCCAGGCGCTCGGCGCGCCGCTCGACGTCTTCCTCGTGCGCAAGCTGGGCGTTCCCGGCCACGAGGAGCTGGCGATGGGCGCCATCGCCTCGGGCGGCGTGCGCGTGCTGAACCAGGACATCGTGCGCGCTCTGAACATCCCGGACCGCGTGATCGACGCCGTCGCCGCCAAGGAGGCGGACGAGCTGGCGCGGCGCGAGCGCCTCTACCGCGGCGCCCCTCGACGTGCGTGGGCGCACCGTCATCCTCGTGGACGACGGCCTGGCGACGGGGGCCACCATGCACGCTGCCATCGAGGCGCTGCGACAGCAACGGCCGGCGCACATCGTCGTGGCGGTCCCGATCGCGTCGCCCGAGACCTGCGAGAAGCTTCGGGCGGAAGCTGACGACGTGATCTGCGCCGTCACGCCGGAGCCGTTCTATGCCGTCGGCCTCTGGTACGAGGATTTCTCGCAGACGACCGACGAGGAGGTTCGCGAGCTGCTCGCTCGGCGCGGCGAGCAGGTCGCCGCGCGCGAGGCGTGATGGCGCACGCCGACC
>DASPZZ010000312.1:0-2038 GCA_035635995.1 Binatia bacterium
AAGACCGAAGGCAAGACGGAAGGCAAGCAATAGAGTGACCCTTCGTCAGGAGCACGGCCGTTCCATACCGTGATCTCCTGGGGAAGGTCGACTTCAGCCTCGAGCGAGGCAGCCGCTTCTCGTACGTCTGCAACGCGTGCAAGCGCTGCTGCTACGGCAAGGCGATTCGCGTGGGGCCCTACGAGGCGCTGCGCCTCGCTCGCAGGCTGGGTCTGACGACCACCGAGTTCTTCGCCCGCCACACCGAGGCGGGCGGCACCGTCCTCCGAACCAAGGAGGACCGGTCGTGCGTGTTCCTCGACGAGCGCGGGTGTAGCGTCCATCCCGACCGCCCGCTCGCGTGCCGCATCTATCCACTCGCCCGCTGGGTCGATCCCGACGGCAACGAGAGCTTCGGCCACCTGGAGCCGCACCCCCAAACGGCCGGCGTCTACGGCGACAAGGGCACGGTGGCCGACTACCTCGCCGCTCAGGGGCTGGCGCCGTACTTTGCGATGGGCGATCGATACGGGGCCGTCTACGAGCGCATGGTCGGTCTGCTGGAGCGGCTGGCGCCCGCCGAGAACGAGCGGCGCGCCGAGCGCCGGGCCGAGGTGGACGAGATGGATGCCGGCGCCGTTGCGACGTCGTTCTTCGACGTGGATGCGACCGTGAGCGAGTACTGCCGGGCCCGGAATCTCACCGTGCCGACGGAGATCGACGCGCTCATCGACTTCCACATCCGCGCGGTCAACGCGTGGCTCGACGAGCTGGACGCCGCGCTACAGCAGGGACAGTAGCTTCTCGTTCGTCTCGCGCAGGCCGACCGAAAACCGCAGGTGCCCGGGGAAGCCCACGCCGGCGCCGTCGCGAACCAGGATCCCCGCGCGCATGAGGCGCGCGCGCAGGCCCGGGGCGTCCGGGACGGCGACCAGCAGGAAGTTCGCGTGCGAGGCCGGGAACGCGTAGCCGCGCTTGGTCAGCTCGGCGCTGAGATACGCTCGCTCCTCGAGCACGAGCCGCACCGTCTTCTCCGCGTGCGCGAGGTCCTCGAGGGCCGCCAGCGCCGCGACCTGGCCGAGCCGGTTCACGTTGTAGGGCGCGCGCACGCGATTGAAGCGATCGATCGTCTCGGCGCCGGCCACCGCATAGCCGACGCGGAGCCCGGCGAGCCCCGCGATCTTCGAGAAGGTGCGGAGCACGACCAGCCGCGGGTAGCGCTCGAGGAGCCGGATGCCGTCGGCGTGGTCGGGGTCGTCGCAGAAATCGATGTACGCCTGGTCGAGTACGACCAGCGGCGAGTCCGGGCCCAGCGCGTCGAGGAACGCCAGCAGGGCGCGGCGGGGGATGATGGTCGTCGCCGGATTGTGCGGCGAGCAGAGCATCACCGCCTTTGTCCGGTCGTTGACTTTCCGGAGCACGTCGTCCAGATCCGTGTCGTATCCGGCCAGAGGACTCGGCACCACCTTGGCGCCGGCCAGTCTCGCGGAGATTTCGTACGGCTCGAAGGAGGGTATCGGCACGATCACTTCGTCTCCCGGCTCGAACGCCGCCGCCGCGATGAGCGCGATCAGCTCGTCAGCGCCGTTGCCGACGACGATCTGGCCGGGGGCGACCCCCAGGCCCCGCCCGAGCGCCTCACGCAGGGCCGTCGAGCCGCCGTCCGGATAGAGATGGATCCGGCCGGCCTCGCGCTCGACGGCGGCCACGGCGCGCGGCGAGGGGCCAAGCGGGTTTTCGTTGGCCGACAGCCGGACGAGATCGGAGCGGCCGAGCTCTCGGGCGAGCGCCTCGAGGGACAGGCCCGCGTCGTAGGGGATCAGGCCGTCGAGGACGGGGCGCCAGAGTCTCCTCATCCGCTCATTCTAGTAAGTCTGCGCCGCATTTGACAGTCTTCCTGCCGGGTTGTTACGCTCTCCTGTCATGTCCGTCGAGCTGTTTCGCCGGGCCCGGCGTGCCGAAGCAAGGGCCGAGCGCGCCGAAGACCGGCGTCGCCTTCGGCTCGAATTCTTCCGTCAAGCGCTCGCTCAGGGCTTCGACTCTCTGAAGGTGAGGCACG
>DASPZZ010000313.1:0-2624 GCA_035635995.1 Binatia bacterium
GCGGCGCACATGAACTTCGTCCCGCCCAGCTTCTCACGCGCGCTCGTGAGCCTCATCTTCAGGCCCTCGAGATCCGGCACGACGAATCCGATGACGCCCCGGAGCACCTCCGGCTTCCCGGTCGGCATGTGGAACTGCTGCTGGCCGGCGTTGATCCACATGTTCTCCGTGCCCGTCATGATGTACGGGTCGCGCGTGAGCCCGAGTGCCGTCACGTAGAAATTCGTCGCGACGATCTGGTCCGGGATCTTCACGTTGACATGCTCGAGCAGAACGATGTTGCCGATGTCTTCGGCGCTTCGATCGAACACCCTGTCGCCTGGCATTGTTGGCCCCCTCCGTCAATGGCCCCCCGTCATGGGACGCTCAGGCGTAGGATATCTCGAATTTCAAGGGGAGGGCGAGATGGAATTCGGCCTGTTCACGGAGTTCGCGAGCCCGCCGGGGGTGAGCGAGGCGGCGGCCTTCGACGTGTCGCTCGGCCAGATGAAGGCGGCGGAGGACATGGGCTTCGACGCCGTCTGGCTCGCCGAAATCCATTTCCAGAAGGATCGATCGGTACTTGCGTCGCCTCTGGTGATCGCGGCGGCGCTGGCCGCCTGTACCCGGCGCGTCAAGATCGGCATCGCCGTCCAGGTCCTCCCCCTGAGCCACCCCCTGCGCCTGGCCGAGGACGTCGCGACGGTCGACCATCTCGCCAAGGGCCGGCTCGAATTCGGCGTGGGGCGGAGCGGACTTCCCGGGCACTATCAGGGGTTCAACATCCCGTACAGCGAGAGCCGGGATCGGTTCCTCGAGACCCTCGAGATCCTCACCAAGGCGTGGACGCAGGATCGATTCTCGCACCAGGGCAAGTACTTCCAGTTCCAGGACGTCTGCATCATGCCGAAGCCCTACCAGAAGCCGCATCCGCGCATCCGCATCGCGGCGACGACTCCCGAGACGTACCCCCTGGTGGGACGGCTCGGGGCGCCGGTCTTCGTGGCTGTCCGTACGGTTTCGCTCTCGGATCTGACGCGACACCTGCCGACGTATCAGGCGGCGTGGACCGCGTCGGGGCACGCGGGGCGGGGCGACGTCGGCGTGAGCGTGCCGCTCTACGTCGCGGAGACCACGCGGCAGGCGCGCGAGGAGCCCGAGGCGAGCACGATGGGCTTCTTCCGCTCGATCAGCAAGGCGCTGACCAAATCCGACGGCGCGACCGCGCAGACAGCGGAGGCGCGTGAGGCGCGCGCCAATCGTCTGGCCGCGATCACGTACGACGAGGTGCTCGCCGACTACGCGATCGTCGGGACGCCCGAAGAGGTCACGGAGCGGCTGCTCGCGCTGCGCGAGGAGATGGGATTCTCGACGCTCTCCATGTGGATGAATCCCGGCGGGCAGGTTCCGAACGAGCGCGTGCTGAAATCGATGCGGCTCTTCGCCGAGCGCGTCGCGCCGCGCCTGGCCTGAGGCCGCGCGCGGGTCAGTCCCAGAGGCGCGTCGAGAAGTAGCGCTCGCCGATGTCGTTGAAGAGCGTGACGAAGCGGCCCCGGCCGACGCGGCGCGCGACGCGCTCGACGCCGGCCATGTAGGCACCGGACGACTGCCCCACGAACAACCCGGCCGCCGCCAGCCGGACGCACATCCGGTACGCCTCGTCGACGGTGACCGGCACGCGCTCGTCGATCAGCTTTTCGTCCAGGATCGCCGGCACGATGTCCTCGGCTCGCCCGAGCGGCTTGAGCCCTTCGACGCCGGGGAACGCCTCGGGGATGACGCAGACGAGACGGATCGCCGGGTCGTGCTCCTTGAGGCGACGCCCCAGGCCGGTCAGGGTGCCCCCGGTGCCGACGCCGACGACGACGTGGGTCACGCGGCCGCCGGTTTGCTGCAGGATCTCGACGGCCGTCGTCTCGTAGTGCGCCCGCCAGTTGTCCTGGTTGCTGTATTGATCGCAGAAGAAGTAGTGATCCGGATCGGCCTCGTAACGCCGGCGCACTTCCCGGAGCGCCTCGTCGTAGCCGAGGAGCGCGTCGGTGAACGTGAGCGTCGCCCCGTGGGCGAGCATCCGCTTCTTGCGCTCGGCGCTCGCGTTGTTGGGGATCACGATCTCGACCGGCACGCCGATGATCCGGCCGATCATCGCGTAGGCGATGCCCGCGTTGCCCGACGAGCTATCGAGCACGGTCTTGCCGGGCTTGAGCTGGCCGTCGTCGAGCGCGCCCAGGAGCATCCGCAGCACCGGCCGGTCCTTGAGCGAGCCCCCGGGGTTCAGCGACTCCATCTTCGCGAACACCTCGACGTCCGGCAGCTCGCGCCGCAGGACGTCCACCGGCACGAGCGGGGTGCCGCCCACCGCCCGCAGCACGGGGTAGCGATCGACTAGCGCCTGGATTCGGGGATCCCAGGGCATGGCGTCTATCCGACCCGACGGCAAGAAGTCATGGGAGGCCATTCTATCGTCACTGGCAAGTTCTGCGCTGACGCGCGCAGGTCTCAAGATCCTACGGACCGAGCCGACGGTACCGCACGACCGGCTCGGCGAGATCGTGGTCGACGCGAGCACCGATCCAGCGCCGCCCGTGGTGGAGATCGAGCGGTCGGCGCATACGTCATGGGGCCGTACTGGGGCCGAGCCATCG
>DASPZZ010000314.1:0-1935 GCA_035635995.1 Binatia bacterium
GATGATGTTGACGACGCCGCCGATCGCGTCGGCGCCGTAGAGGGTCGACTGGGGCCCGCGGATCACCTCGATGCGCTCGATCAGGTCGGGCGAGATGTCGGAGAGGTCGGCCTGTCCCGTCGTCGGGCTCTTCACCCGGACACCGTCGACGAGGACCTGGACCTGGTTGGGGTTGGCGCCCCGGATGCTGATGGTGGAGAGCTTACCGTAGCCGCCCAAACGGCGGACCTCGACGCCGGGCACCGTGCGCAGCACGTCCTCCACCGTCTCGTAGTGATAGCGCTGCACGTCGTCGCCGGGGACGACCGTCACGGAGGCGCCGAGCTGCTCGGCGCGCGTCTCGAGCTTGGTGGCGGTGATGACCACGGGATCCAGGTCTCGCGGCGGCAGCTCCTGCGCCGTGAGCATGCCCGCGGGAATCAGCAATACGAGCAGCAACAGCGGACGAACGATCCAGAGCATGCGGCTTCACTCCTTCTTCCACGAAAGGGTTGGAAGCAGTCGCCCGGAACAGGTCTCCTGACTCGTGGATCGCCGCGCGCGCCCAGCCTTCCCGTCCGCGGCGGCGCGGATAGTGGCAATCTCGGGCGCTTGCTCCCCACTCACAGTGGCGGGTCCGTGCCGGTCTCGGCCTCGTCCGGCCTCACCGGCTTCCCTTGATCCGGAGCGAATTCTCGAAGGGCTACTTCGTCTCTGCCACCTCCTTCCGCCAGGTGAGCCGTACGACGGGCCGCCCGGTCGTCTCGTTCTTGTCGACGATGACCGCACAACCGAAGACCGAGGCGAGGAGCGCTTCGTCCAGCACCGCCTCGGGCGCGCCGATCGCCGCCGCGCGTCCGCCGTTCAGCAGGAGGAGCCGGTCGCACACCTCGGCGGCCAGATTGAGGTCGTGGGAGACGAGCAGCACCGTCATGCCGCGCTCGCGGTTGAGCCGCCGCAACAGCGCCGCCGCCTCGACCTGATAGCGCAGATCGAGATGCGCGGTCGGCTCGTCGAGCACCAGCAGGCGGGGCTCCTGGGCGAGCGCGCGCGCGATGACGGCGCGCTGGCGCTCGCCGCCGCTCAGGTGCTCGAGCGGCATGTCGGCGAGCTCGAGCACCCCGGTCGCCTCCATCGCCTCGCGCGCCACGGCTCGATCGCGC
The DNA here is from genome assembly GCA_035635995.1 of Binatia bacterium. GTDB lineage: Bacteria > Methylomirabilota > Methylomirabilia > Rokubacteriales > CSP1-6 > AR31. The sequence goes on from DASPZZ010000314.1 coordinate 1,143, forward strand.
GGGCTCTCGAAGTAGCGGCTGGGATCGTGCGGATAGCGGCCCATCAGCACGAGCTCGCCGACGGTGAACGGAAACTGGGGCAGGATCCCCTGCGGCACGACCGCGACCCGACGGGCCAGATCCGTGCGGGACAGGCGCCGGATCGGCGCGCCCTCGAGACGGATCTCGCCCGACGCGGGCTCGAGCACGCGCGTCAGCAGGCGAATCAACGTGGTCTTCCCCGAGCTGTTCGGGCCGATCACGCCGATGATCTCGTGCGGCGTGATCTCAAAGGATAGGTCGGCCAGCGCGAACGGCCGCGCTCTGCGCTCTTCGGACGCGGGATAGGCGAAGCTCACGTCGCGGAATTCCGCGAGGGTCATTCGCGTGAGTCGCGGGCGCGGGCCGCCAGGCTGGGGAAGGGGTCGTTCGACCACGCGGCACGCGTTCGCTGCCCCGCGGCGGCTGGGCTCCGTCTGGGCGCGCGTCTCCCGTAGCCGCGTCGGCGGGAACGGGTCTCATCGACCCCTCCCCCAGCCCGGCGGCCCACGCCCGCGGACACGGTCGAGGTCATCGGAGTCGACGACCTAGGCAGCTCGCGATCCACCGTCCCGGCTGATGAGACTCGCGGGCTCACCGGGGCCTGATCCGTCGGCGCGGGGGGCGAGGGCATGGGGTCAGAGGTTGGCGCGGTAGCGGGTGCGGAGGAGATAGATGAAGAACGGGGCGCCGCAGAAGGACGTGATGACGCCGACCGAGAGCTCGGCGGGCGCGACGACGCTGCGGGCCAGCGTGTCGGCGAGCAGAAGGAAGA
>DASPZZ010000315.1:0-1790 GCA_035635995.1 Binatia bacterium
GCCTGAAGCGCGCGAAGCCCCCGGGTGAGCAGGAGCCCGAGCGCGCCGACGAGCGCGAAGGCCGCGTACATCTCCGGTGTGCTCAGCATCTGCCAGTGGCGGTAGACAAGGTGTCCGAGCCCCGACTTCGCCGCGATGAACTCCACGGCCACGAGGGCGATCAGGGCCAGCCCCAGCCCGAGGCGTAGACCCGTGAAGATCGCCGGGAGCGCGGCCGGGAGGATCACTTTCCAGAAGAGGCGCGCGCCGTGAGCGCCGTAGTTGTGTCCGACCTCCAGGAGGCGCGGGTCCATCGTCCGTACGCCGCCGAGCGTGCTGATGACGATCTGGAAGAACGCCGAGGCGGCCCCGGTCAGGACGAAGGCGGGCTCGCCCACGCCGAGGATGATCATGAGGAACGGTAGCAGCGCGATCTTCGGAACCGGGAACACGAACGCGACGTAGGGCTCGACCGCGGCGCGGAAAGGCCGCGCGATCCCCATCAAGAGGCCGAGGAGCACGCCGGGTACGGCGGCGAGCGCGAACGCGAGCCCGAGTCGCGCGAGCGTGACGAGCAGTGCCTCGCCGAGATCGCCCGCGACGAGGCGATCGACGAGCACCCCGCCGATCGTGGTCGGCGCCGGGAAGTACCGCGGCGAGACGAGCGCGAGCCGCGAGGCCATCTCCCAGAGGGCGAGCAGGGCGACGGGCACCGCGAGGCTCAATTTACCGGTCCGCCACGTCCTGGACCCACGGCAGGAGCCTCGCCTGGAGCGCGGCCAGGCCGTAGTACAGGACCGCGCCCACGAGGGCGATGACGAAGAAGGTCGCGTACATGTCCTCGACTTTGAGGATCTGCCACGAGAGCCAGAGAAGCGCCCCGAGCCCCCGGCTCGTGGAGACGATCTCGACCGCCACCACGACGATCAGCGCGAAGCCGAGGCCGAGCCGCAGGCCGGTGAAGATGGACGGGAGCGATCCCGGCAGGAGCACCGCCGTGAAGAGGCGCCAGCCCCGGGCTCCGTAGTGCGTGGCGGCCTCGACGACGAGGCGGTCGATCTGCCGCACGCCGTGCGTCGTCGTGAAGGCGATCAGGAAGAAGGACGTCACGGCGGTTGTCACGACCACCGCGATCTCGCCCGGCGGCACCAGGAAGCCGACGAGCGGCAGGAACAGGATGCTGGGGATCGGGTAGATCACGGCGAACACGGGATCGAGGCCTTCCCGCAGCCCGCGCCAGAGTCCCATCGCCAGACCGATCCCGACGCCGAGGATGGCGGCCAGCGCAAACGCCCAGCCGATACGGACCAGCGTCGCCCCGAGATGGCCCCAGAGCGTTCCGTCGGCGCCGAGCTGACGGAGGTGGACGGCGATGGTCGACGGGCGCGGGAAGAACGCTTCGCGCAGGAGACCCGTCGCGCTCGCCCATTCCCACGCGCCGAGCAGGACGAGGGGCGAGCCGACGGCTATCGAATGCTCGGCGAGCCAGCGCCCGAATCGCCTCACGCGCTCGCCCGATCCGGATCCGGGCCGCGGTCCTCGGCCATCGCGCGGACGACTTCCTCGCGCAGACGGGCCCAGATCGTCTCGAGCAGCGCGCCGTAGGCCGGCGACGCACGGACCTCGAGCCCGCGCGGGCGCCCGAGGTCCACCGGATAGATCCGGCTCACCCGCCCGGGCCGCGCGCTGAGGAGCACGATCCGATCGCCCAGGAGGAGCGCCTCCTCGAGCGAGTGCGTGACGTAGACGACGGTCTTGCCGAGCGCGGCCCAGATGCGGAGCAGCTCCTCCTGCATGATCGTCCGCGTCTG
>DASPZZ010000316.1:0-1600 GCA_035635995.1 Binatia bacterium
CGCGTCCGCCGGCGTCCCGCGCCAGGACCCGCGCCGGGATCACTCGCGAATTGTTGGCCACGAGGCAGTCGCCCGGTCGGAGCAGGTCGGGGAGCTCGGCGAAGCCACGATCCTCGAAGCCGCCGCGGGCGCGGTCGATAACGAGCAGTCGCGAGGCGTCGCGCGACGGAGCTGGCGTCTGCGCGATCAGCTCGGACGGCAGAATGTAGTCGAGCTCCGACAGTTCCACGGCACCTCAGTGTACGATGTCGGCGCTGCAGGCCGTCGCGGGGCTGGGGCCCCGCCGGCCGAGGTGCCGTTCTAAAGAGATGGTCGGACGCCGGTCCGACTCGGGTGCCGGCTACACGCTGGCGAGCGCTTCCCGGACGTGGCGCAATCGCGCGAGAGACCCCAGGACCTTCGGCTGGTCGTTGGTCAGGTGACGCACGATGACGTCGGTGTAGCCCAGCGCGGCGAGCTCGGCGAACCGCTCGACGACGCTCTCGACCGACCCGGTGACCAGCGCCGCGGGCGGGATGCCTCGATAGCCGGCCGCCAGGACCGTCTCCTTCACGGCATCGGCGTCAGCGGCCGACTCCCCCACGTAGATGTCGCGGCGAATCGCGACCGCCCGGGGAGTCCGGCCGTGGGCCTTGCAACGCTCCAGATAGAACGCCGCCTGGTCACGCGCTTCATCGAGCGTGAGCGAGGGCGACGCCAGAAAGCCGTCCGCGAGGCGTGCCGCGCGGTCGATGGCCGGGCGCGCGCTGGCGCCGATCCAGTACTCGACGTTCTCGGCCGGCCGTAGCGCGAGGCGGGCGTCCCGAAACGTAAAGCGGCCGGACGAGCTGACGGTCTCGCCCCGCAGCAGGCGCTGGACGATCGCGAACGATTCCTCGAAGGCCGAGGGCCGGTACTTGAGCGTGGTGCCCATGGCCGCGAACTGCGCCTCGTCGTAGCCGAGGCCGCACTGGACGATGAAGCGTCCGCGGGCGACCGCCGCGAGGGTCCCGACCTGCTCGGCCACCAGCACCGGGTTCCACAGCGGCAGGAGGAACAGGCAGCCCGCCGGGGCGTCACCCCACTCGGCGAGGAGCCGGCCGAGGATCGGGACGTTCTGGTAGTAAGGCCCGGGTGTCGCGTGATGGTCGCCGACGAACAAAGAGTCGAGGCCCGACTGCCGCGCTGCCGCGGCGCGCTCGACCATCCAGCGCGCACCCTCTCGAGGATCCTTCACCGCATGACTGCTCGTCAGCGAGATACCGACTCTCATCGTCAGCCCTCCGGGAGTGGTCGCCGCGAATCTGTGGACGTCGGCGAGAGCTTAGCCGATCTTCGATCCGGGTGCGACGGGCTGATCGGGGTTGAGCAAGATGACTTCCCCGGCCTCGTTGTAGGCGCCGAGCACGAGGACTTCCGAGATGAATGGGCCGACCTGCTTGGGAGAAAAGTTGACGACCGCCACGACCCGCCGGCCGATCAGCTCGGCCGGCCGGTAGTGCGCGGTGATCTGCGCGCTCGAGCGCTTGACGCCGAGAGGACCGAAGTCGATCCAGAGCCGGAGGGCGGGGCGTCGCGCTTCGGGAAAGTCCTTGGCGTCGGTGACGACACCGACCCGCAT
>DASPZZ010000317.1:0-25004 GCA_035635995.1 Binatia bacterium
TAGCGGATCTCGACCGCCACGTCGCCGAGCACGGCGTTCGGGGCCACGGCGTCGATCTTCTCCACCAGGTTCTGGGCATCGATCGTCGCCTGCACCTTGAAGCGCCCGGGGGCGGTGAACGAGATCGTCCGACCCTGGACCGTCGCGTTGTTCGCCATCGCGGCCTTCACGACCCCGTGCGGCGTGGTCCACAGCTGGAGCTGCCGATCGACCAGCGCGACCGGCGTGGGGTTGGGCACGTCGCCCACCACGTTCCAGGCAAAGTCGCCGCTCGCGACGAAGATCTGGCGCTGCTCGCCCACGACGGGCTGTCCACCGCCGCCGCGCGGTGGGTTCTCGCCCTGCGTCCGCACGACCTCGTCGCGGATGGAGGCGTTGTCGTAGTTCACGGCCCGCGTGAAGCTCTTGACGACGAACCGCGGCCACGGCGTGTCCGGGCTGAAGTTCTGGCCGACCTGGAAGTTCACGCCGCTGCCCGAGTACTGGATCGACTTGACGCTTGCCGCACCCATTGCCTTGGCGACGTTCTCGAGGACCGCGCGCCCGTCCTGCGCGTGGCCGGCGAGCGGTGAAAGCACGAGCGCGGCCGTCAGCACGATGGCCCCGACGGGCGAGGTGAGCCGATAGAGTGGTCTGCGCATGCTTGACCTCCCTGCGCGATCGGATTTGTGGTCGGGATGCTAGCACGCCCGTGACTGGCGTCAAACGCCGGAAGCGCGTAAAGTCCGGGCGAGACGCAGGCTCGCAGTCCCACTCGATCACCGCGAAAGGAGCAGACCTTGAGCACCCAGCCCTCCGCACCAACCGCCCGTGACGTAGTTCGGCAGGTTGCGCCCAAGCTCATCGATCTCAGCGAGAAGGTCCTCTTCGGCGACGTCTGGGAGCGACCGGGACTTTCCAAGCGCGACCGCAGCCTGATCACGGTCGCCGCCCTGACCGCGATGTACCGGACTGATCAGCTACCGGGACACCTCGAGCGCGCGCTCGCCAACGGGGTCACGCGCGAAGAGATCGGCGAGCTGATCACCCATCTGGCCTTCTACGCGGGCTGGCCCTCGGCGATGACCGCCGGCCAGATCGCACGGAAGGTCTTCGACGCGAGGAAACCATGAAGATCGGATTCATCGGGCTCGGGACCATGGGGCGCCACATGGCGTCCAACTTGATGAAGGCGGGCCACCAGCTCGTGGTCAACGACGTGCGCCGCGACGCGGCGGCGCCGCACGTGCAGGGGGGCGCCACCTGGGCCGAGACGCCGCGCGCCGTGGCCGAGGCGACCGAGGTCGTGTTCACGTCCTTGCCCGGTCCGCCGGAAGTCGAGGCGGTGGCCCTCGGCGAGCAGGGGCTCGGCGCGGGGCTCGCGGCCGACAAGGCGTATTTCGATCTCTCGACCAATTCGCCGGCGCTCGTGCGCCGGATCCACGAGGTGTTCAAGCGCCGCGGGATCCACATGCTCGACGCTCCGGTGAGCGGCGGCCCTCGCGGCGCCGAGTCACGCCGGCTGGCACTCTGGGTCGGGGGCGACGAGGAAGTCTTCAAGCGCCACCGCGCGGTGCTCGACGCGATCGGCGATCAACCCTATTACGTCGGCCCGATCGGCGCGGGCTCGGTGGCGAAGCTCGTCCACAACTGCGCCGGATACGTCATCCAGACGGCGCTGGCCGAGGTCTTCACGATGGGCGTCAAGGCGGGCGTCGATCCCATCGCGCTGTGGAAGGCCGTGCGGCAGGGCGCCGGCGGACGGCGCCGGACGTTCGACGGGCTGGCCGATCAGTTCCTGCCGGCCAAATTCGAGCCGCCGTCCTTCGCGCTGCGGCTGGCCCACAAGGACGTCACGCTGGCGACCGCCCTCGGCCGCGAGCACAAGGTGCCGATGCGACTGGCCAACATCACGCTCGAGGAGATGACCGAGGCGCTCAATCGCGGCTGGGCCGAGCGCGACTCGCGGGTCGCGATGCTCCTGCAGGAGGAGCGCGCCGGCGTCGAGATTCGCGTGCCGGAGTCGGCGATCCGGGAGGCGCTGGCGATCGACAAGAGCCCGCCGCGCTAGCCCGGATAATTCATGAACGATCGACGCGATCGGCGGGCGGGTGGCGCCGGGTGCGGCCCCGGCCGGCGGGGCCACACCCGACGCCACCCGCCCGTTCGTCGTGGTGTCGTTCATGAATAATGCGGGCTAGGCACGTCCGACGCAGGGCCGCCTCGAGGGCATGGGGGCCCTTCGAGGCCCCGGCGATGGCCAAGCGATGTCGAGGGGCGCCCCGGCTGCGCCGGGGCGTCTCCGAGCGCGGGGGGCTTGGGGGGCCCTTCGAGGCCCCCCATGTAGCTCGGGCGAGTGGGCGACGGAGCCGGCCGCGTGCCCCCGCAACGCTCCCCGGGGGACGGCGCCTCAAAGCGGATAGGGCACGAGCTCGCGAGCGACTTCGACCTCCCCGGCGAACCGTTGACGAGCTTCCGAGGCGAGCGCGTCCACATCGTCGTGGTACTCCGCCCCGATGTGGGTCAGGATGAGCCGCCGCACGCCCGAGCGCGCCGCGACCTCGCCGGCCTCCGCCGCCGTCGAGTGTGCATGCCCGCCGACGCGGCTCAGGTGACGCTCGGAGTACGTCGCGTCGTGGACGAGCGTGTCGGCGCCGCGGGCGAGCGCGACCACGGCGTCGCAGGGCCGGGTGTCCGACGAGTAGACGACGCTCCGGCCCCGTGCCGTATCCACGCGCACGGCGAAGTTGGGCATCGCGCCGTGCTCGTTCGGCGACGTCCGGACGCTCAGCGGTCCCAGGTCGAAGGCGTGGGCGCCCTCCACGAGCTCGATGGCGCGCACGGTGAGCGCGAACATGCCGGGACGCTCGAGCGTGCCGAAGAGGCTGAGGAGGCTCCGTAGCGGCTCGACGTGCTCCGGCCGGCAGTGGACGGTCAGGGGCGCCTGACGTCCGAGCACGGCGAGGTTCCTGACCAGCGCCGGCAGGCCGTACGAATGGTCCGGATGGATGTGCGTGATGACGACCGCGGTGAGCGCCTGCGGGTCGACGCCGGCGCGCCGGAGCTTCTGGACCGGGCTTCCGCCGCAGTCGATCAGCACGGCGCCGGCGGGCACGACGACGACGATCGACGTCGTATCGCGGACGGCGGACGGGACCGAGCCCGACGTGCCCAGAAACGCGAAGTGCATCAGGGCGCTCTCAGGCTCGCGGGGTCGAAGAGGGCGTCGGCGGGATTCGTGTTGATCGCGACCGAGCGGACGGTGAGCAGAAGGAGGAGCTTGCCGTCGACGAACACTTCCTGGCGGTGCGGGAAGTACAGCCCGCCCACCAGGGGCCGATGCTCGGAGAGCGTGAGATCGAGCAGCCTGGCGCCGTTCGGCAACCGCTCGCGCGTGACGATGCGGACGATGCCGTAATCCGCGTCGAGCCACACGGCGGGTACCGCGCGGTCGCCGGGATGCGCGCCGATCACCGTGACCGGCCGCCCGCCCAGGCGCGCCACATGGCTCACGTCGTCCCGCACGCCGCGAGCCCGCCACTCCGCGAGGAGGTCGGCGGCGCGACGCTTCCCCGGGACGAGCAGGTGCGTGACCGAAGGCATCGGCGCGACGGCGGAGACCTGGGAGACCCTGCCATCGGCCCGTCGGACCCAGACGCGGTCGCCGACCGTGAGCTGGATCTCTTGCTGCCCGTCGACCGTCTGCTCGACGCGCTGGCGCTGCGGGAGCTTGAACAGCATCCGCTGCTCGCCCGCTGACGCGCGGCGTTGCCCGTCGGGGTGGTACAGGGTGAGGTTCTGGTCGATGACGAGGTCGTTGATCTGAACGTCCGAGAGGCGGGCGGCGAAGGCCTCGACCGCGGCCCGGGCATCCTGGCCCGACGCGCCGGGGACGCCCACGCTGATCAAGACCAGCAGGAGCGGGAGGACGCCAGCGCGCCGCACGGATGTGGTTATAATGCCGTAGATGTGCTGAACGCAAACTAAAGGAGCATTTGTGCCGAGCGACACACTGAGCGGTGGCATCCTCGCTCTCGTCTGGAACTCGGGGCCGATCGCCAAGGTCGTCCTCCTCGTGCTCATGGTCTTTTCCATCGTGAGCTGGGCGCTCATCGTGGAGAAGGCGTGGCAGTTTCGGCGGGTTCGCGGACAGACGCTCGAGTTCCTCCGGGTGTTCCGCGAGGCGCGACGCCCCTCCATCGTGCACAGCGCGGCGCGGAAACTGCGACAGAGCCCACTGGCCCAGCTCTATTTCGCCGCCTACCAGGAAGTCGCGGGGATTCCCGAGGTCCTCGACAAGGTGCTCGACGACCTCGACGAGGGGCTCGGCGCGGACCGGCTCGAGGCGGTGAGCCGCGCGCTGCGCCGCGCGGCCGCGCTCGAGGTCGCCCGGCTCGAACACTACCTTCCCTTCCTGGCGACGACCGCAAGCGTGACGCCGTTCATCGGCCTCTTCGGTACGGTGTGGGGCGTCATGGCGGCGTTTCACGGGATCGGCGCTCAGGGCTCGGCGAGCCTCGCCGTCGTCGCGCCCGGCATCTCCGAGGCCCTGATCGCGACGGCCGCCGGGCTCGGTGCCGCCATCCCGGCCGTCATCGGGTACAACTACTTCGTCAATCGCGTGAAGCACTGGGCGGTAGAGATGGAAGGCTTCACGATGGACCTCCTCAACCTCCTGAGCCGCCCCGCCGCGAAGCCAGGTCGCGTCGCCTGAGATGTTTAAGATCGAGGAGTCCCAGGGCGCGCGCCGGATCGGCACCAACCTCGCCGAGATCAACATCATTCCGCTCGTCGACGTCGTGCTTGTCCTGCTGCTGATCTTCATGTTGACCGCGCCCATGATGTATCGCGGGATTGACGTCAACCTGCCGAAGGCCGCGTCGAAGCCGACCGCGGTCGAGGAGCGCATGGTGCTGACCGTCACCAAGGACCAGTCGCTCTTCCTGAACGAACGCCGGGTGCCGCCCACCGGGCTCGAGGTGGCGCTGCGCCAGGCATTCGCCAATCGGACCGACAAGACTCTCTACCTCAAGGCCGACGCCGGGCTCTCCTACGGCACGGTCGTGGAGACGATGGACCGCGTCCGTCGCGCGGGCATCGAGCGACTCGGAATGGTCACCGAGCCGGCTCGGGAGCGCTGAGACCACGACGGCAGTGCCTGCCGGGGCCCTGCGGGTGCGCTTCCACCTCGGACCGGCGTTGGGACGGCTCAGGCTGCCGCTGGCCCCGACGGTCGTGTCGGCGATCGCCCACGCCGCCTTCTTCGCGGCCGTGATCTTCGGCGCCTCCATCTGGAGCGACCCCCGATCGAAGCCCGTCTTCGTGGTCCTCACGCCCTCCACCGCGGCCGTCGGGTCCCTCCGGGGCGTGTCCATGCCTCCGCGTGCCGAGGAACCACCCGTCGCGAAGCCGAGTCCGGCCGAGCTGCCCCGGCGCGAGCCCGCGCGTGAGCTGCCGTCACGCGACCTGCCGGCACCGCGCGACTCCGTCGGGCTACCCGACCGCAGTCTGCCGTCGCGGTCGCCCGCGCGGCCGCGTCCGGACGACAAGGAGCTGCCGACTCTGGCCAGCGCCTCGCCGACGACCGCGCCGACGCCCGCCCCCGCTCGGCGCGAGACGAGCACGCCCCCGCCTCCGCCGCTCGGCGCACCCTCGGGCTCGGCGTCGGGTACCGGGCCCCTCACGCTCAGCGTTTCCGACTTTCCGTACGCCTACTACATCCGGCAGATTCAGCAGAAGATTAGCGACAAGTGGAACGGGCGAGCCATCCCGGGCCAGCAGCCTGCGGTGGTCTTCGAGATTCGGCGCGACGGGAAGCTCAATCAGGTCGCGATCGACAAGAGCTCCGGCAACGCCTACTACGACCAGGTCGCGCTCCGGGCGATCAACGATGCCGGTCCGTTTCCGCCGCTGCCCGACGATTTCAAAAAATCCGTGCTGAGGATCGGGCTGCAGTTCGTCTTCGATCCGACAGGGGGATAACTGGTGCAACGCCTCGCCACCGCCGTCATTCTCGTCGGGCTCGTGGTCGCTACCGGTCTCGGCCTCTGGGTGCCGCCGCCGGCGGTGCCCGCGCAGGCCGTCGACGTCTACATCAACGTGACCGGAGGGGGAAGCAAGACGCTCAACATTGCGGTCCCCGACTTCACGGTCGTCGCCGGCACCGACACCGCGGGGCTCTCGAAGCTTCTCGCTTCGGTCACCGGCAACGATCTCACGCTCTCGGGATTCTTCAGCGTCGTGGCCGGATCGGACCGCATCCCCGCGAACAACCCCGAGGCGCTGAAGCAGACCTGGACCAACTTCGCCGCCGCCGGCGCTCACGCCGGCGTGCACGGGCTCTTGGCGATCCGCGGCGATCGGCTCGAGGCGGAGATGCGCCTCTACGATCTCACGGATCCGAGCTACCGTCTGATCGCCTCGCGCAAGTTCGACGCCGCGGCGCCGCAGCCGGCGTTGTTGAACTTCGACTGGCGCCGACGCCTGGCGCACAAGATCGCCGACGAGATCGTGCTCCAGTTCACCGGCGAGCCGGGGATCGCCGACACGAAGATCTCGTACGTCGTCGGACCGCCCGGCGCGAAGGAGATCGTCGTCGCCGACTACGACGGGGTCGGGACGAGCGCGGTGACCCGCAACGGCTCGATCAACCTCTCGCCGGTCTGGAGCCCCGACGCGCGGTCGATCGCGTTCACCTCGTTCATGAACGGCTACCCCGACCTCTTCCGTCTCTTTCCGTTCGAGCCGCGGCGCGGCGTCCAGACCCTCGCCTCGTTCCTCGGAATCAACTCGTCCCCGGCCTGGAGCCCCGACGGACGCTTCCTCGCGCTCACGCTCTCGAAGGACGGCAACCCGGAGATCTACGTCCTCACGGTCGCGACCGGAGCGCTCCAGCGGCTCACGCGCCACGCGGCGATCGACACCGAGCCCACGTGGTCACCGACGAGCCAGCAGATCGCGTTCGTCTCCGACCGCGCCGGGCAGGCGCGAATCTACGTGATGGACCGGGACGGCTCGAACGTGCGGCCGCTCTCCTCCGGCGGCTTTCACACGCAGCCGCGTTGGTCCCCGAAGGGCGACACGATCGTGTACACGCAGCGGGAAGGCGGGCACAACCTCTGGATGATCAGCCCCGGCGGCTCCAACGCGCGCCCGCTCACGAGCGGCCAGGGCGACAATCAAGGGGCATCCTGGGCTCCCGACGGACGCCATCTCGTCTTCCAGTCCAATCGCGCGGGCCGGTGGCACGTGTTCCTCATGCTTGTCGACGGATTGACGACGACACAGGTCACGCCGGGCACGACCGAAGCCACAAGTCCCTCATGGTCGCCGCGCCTGCCGTGATAGCATTAGTGGCCGAACAAAGGCACTCAGAGCGGAGGCCAAAGGAGGCGTCATGCTGACTCGCGCCGCGCATGTCACGGTGATGTCGTTACTGCTCGTAGGGCTGATCATCAGCGGCTGCGCGAAGCGGCCCGCCACGACGGCGGCGACAGCAGCGCCGGCGCCGGCGCCGCGCGCCGCGACTCCGGCGCCGACGCCGAGCGCGCCGGCGCCCGCCCCCGCTGCGCCCGCCCCCGCGCCCGCCGCAGCGGCCCCGGCGGCCCCGGCCCCGCGACCTGCGCCGAAGGAGTTCGTGGCCGTCGCCGCCCTGAAGGAAGTCTTCTTCGATTTCGACAAGTACGACATCCGGGCGGAAGACGCCAAGACCCTCGACGCCAACGCGGCGTGGCTGAAGACGAACGCCGACAACCTGTTGCTCATCGAGGGCCACTGCGACGAGCGCGGCACCAACGAGTACAACCTGGCGCTCGGCGAGCGGCGGGCGAAGGCGACGATGAACTATCTCGTCTCCCAGGGCATCCAGGCCAACCGCATCACCATCATCAGCTACGGCGAGGAGCGGCCGATTTGTACCGAGAAGACCGAGGCGTGTTGGGCGAAGAATCGACGCGCGAACTTTCTCGTCAAGCCTCGCTAGGCGCGCGTAAGGTCCCGCCGAGGAGGAGGCGACCCATCCTTCTCCTCGGCGTCGTCCTGTCGCTGGCCGGCTGCGCGGAGGTTGGGGAAGTCACCGGCGTCGCGACGCAGCAGGACATCTTCCAGATCCGCCAGGACGTGGTGGCGGCCCAGCAGGCGGCGCAGCGCTCCAAGACCGACGCGGACAGCCTTTCAGCGCAGCTCGAACGCCGTGTGCGCGAGCAGACGGGAGAGAGCGAGCGACAGGTCGCGGCCCTCACCCGTCAGCTCGACGGCCTCAGCGAAACGCTGACCACCCTCGCGGGTCGAGTCGACGAGCTCGGAACGCGACTCGATACCCTGAACCGGCAGCTTCGAGTCACGGGCCCGACGCCCAGCGCGTCCACGCCGGCCATTCCCCGGCCGCCGACGGGCGCGCCGGCGACCGCATCGCCCAGCACATCGCCGGGAACAGCCCCCGGACCGATCGCGGCCGTGCCCTCACGGCCGACGACAGGCTCGCTGCAGCCTCAGGATATCTACCAGGCGGCGTACATCGACTTCAGCAAGGGAAGCTACTCGCTCGCGATCGCGGGATTCCGCGAGTTCTTGCGGCGCTACCCCGACCACGAGCTGGCCGGCAGCGGGCAGTACTGGATCGGCGAGGCCTACCTTTCGCTGGCGCGCGGATTCACCGATTCCAGTCAGGGCGACAAAGCGTCAGAGTCGCTCGAGCAGGCGGTGCAGGAGTTCAAGAAGGTCCTCGCGAACTATCCGAGAGCCGACAAGGTTCCGACGGCGCTCTACAAGGAAGCGCTCGCGCTGATCGACCTCAAGCAGCCCGCGCTCGCCCAGGCTCGGCTCCAGTATCTCGTGGACAATTTCCCACGAGCCGAGGAAACGCCGCTCGCGCGCGAACGCCTCGCCGCCCTAAAAAGCCGCTAACCCACCCCCGCCGCCCCGGTCGGCAGGTTCCTCCTCGGCACCCGTTCCACGCTCGAGAGGGCTGGCGTCGTCCGGCGGCCGGGGAGGGGCGACACCCGCGGGGGGCACGTGACCGGCGCAGTGGGACCCCCGAGACCCGTCCGCAGCTCGAAGAGCTGCGATTCGGGCGAGTGGGTGACGGAGCCGGTCACGTGCCCCCCGCGGGTGTCGCCCCTCCCCGGCCGCCGGACGACGTCAGTCGGAGGATTCGTCGAGGCCGAGGACCCAGACGACCGCCACATCTCTCTCGTGAGTCGAGTAGACCATGACGGTGCCACGCGGATCGTCGGTTTGGGCCGAGCTGACGACGATGGGAGCGTCGGGGGCGAGAGGACCGGACGTCATCTGCCAGAGTGTCACCGAGGCGAGCACCACGGCCGCTAGCGCCCCACCGAGCGTCCACCGAGGACGCCACCAGCCCCTGGGAGCGGCGACGGGCGGTGTCTTTCGGAGTCGGGCGTCCTCGACACTGCGGACGATCCCCGGCCAGAATCCGCTCCAGTCCGGCTCGGCACGGCCCAGGCTCAGGGTCCGCTGGAGCAGAACGCGCACTCTTCGCAGGTTCTCGGACTCGCCCTGACACGCGGCACACCTGCTCAGGTGCACGGCGATGGACCGGGCAGCCCCGTTATCGAGAGCCCCATCGAGGTAAGCGCCGATCCGGCGGCGGGTTCGCAGACAGGTCAACATGACCATTGGACGGGTCCGCCCCCCACCCGTATTCTCATGGCGGCATGATACCCGAACAGCCGCTGGCGCTGGCCGTAGGGGGCGACCTGAGCCTCGAGGCGCGCCTGGCCTTGCCCGCCTCCCCGAAGGCCGGGGTCGTGATCTGCCATCCCCATCCACTGTACGGCGGCGACATGGAAAATCCCGTCGTCGTGCGCGTCCAGGAAGTGTGCGCGGACCTCGGTCTGGCGACCTTGCGCTTCAACTTCCGTGGAGTCGGCGGCTCCGGTGGCGTGCACGATGGCGGCGCCGGCGAGCAGGAGGACGCGGCGGCGGCGCTCGATGCCCTGGGCAAGGCGATGGGCGGCGGCCTGCTCGCGATTGCCGGATATTCGTTCGGCGCGCGGATCGCCGCGCTGCTCGGCTCCCGCGACAAACGGATCGCCGGCATGGCGTTGATCGCGCCACCCCTGACGATGTACGACTTCGAGGGCCTCGAGGGCACGCGCGTGCCGACCCTCGCGGTCGCGGGTACCGCGGACCCGTACTGTCCACCCGCCGACTTCGCGCGTTTCGCGGCGAGTTTTCCGTGGGTCACCACGGCGGCCATCGAGGGGGCGGATCACTTCTTCTTCGGCAAGCTCTTCCCGCTCGGCCAGGCGATCGCCGAGTGGGCGCGGCGGCTGGTTGGCTAGCTCCTCGGGAGCTGGCGAGGCGTGGCGTTGCCCGCGGACAGGATGATGCGCACGCCCTCCTCGACGGCCAGTCCCGTCGGCAGCACCTCGTCGTGCGGGACGAGCACGACGTCGCCCAGATAGAGGTTGTTCGTCGGGATGAAGACGGTCACCATCTCACGCTTGCCGTGCGGAGTCTCCACGACGACGTGGCTCGTGACGAAGGCGAAGGCATACTCGCCCTGGCGGGGATGCTCGACGAGCACGACGGCCCCGAACGCGCTCCGCCGCTCGGGCGAGAAGGAATCGATCAGCATCTTGACCGACGGATAGAGCCGACGGTAGATCGGCACGCGCAGCAGGAGCTTGTCACCCCAGGCGAGCACGCGCCGGCCGACCACGTTCCGCGCGATCGCGCCCATGACCAGGATGATGCCCACGGCGGTCAGGAATCCGAGTCCCGGGACGGCGCGGCCGAGAATCCTCTCGTACATCGGCGCGAACACGTCGTCGATCCGGCTCCAGAAGATCCAGAGGAGCCACGCGGTGAGGAAGGCAGGGACCGTGACGAAGAAACCCGCGATGAATCGGACCTTGAGCCAGTTCTTCACGCCGGTGGTCGCCATGCTTTCGTTCGAGAATAGCACCTCGAGCGATCGGCGACGGCAGAGAACGGCCGCGCACGCTCGTGACGGGCGGCGCCATCCGTGTCGGGCGCGCGATCGCGCGGCGCGGGGCGGGCCCGACGTTGTCGTCAACAGCGCCGCCCTCTTCGAGCGCACGCCCTTCGCGGCCGCCACACCCGCGCAATACGACTGGCCTCGCGACGTGAATCCCCGCGGCGCCTTCTTCTGCGCTCAGGCGGCCGCGCGCGTGATGATCGATGGCGGACACATCGTCAACATCGGCGATGCCGGGGCGTCCGGCCCGCCTACGCTGCCTACACGCTGTCGAAAGTCGGGGTCGAGGGCCTGACGCGGGGACTGGCGGGGGCTGCTCCGGCCGCGCCGCATCGCGATCACCTGCGTGGCTCCCGGCGCGGTGCGCCGGCCGGCCGGATTCGCGCGAGCGCGCTGGCGGAAGGTCCCGCGCGGTCACGCGGGCGCGTCGCGGAGGTAAGGCGCGACGAGGTGAGCGCGCCGCGAGCTAGGGCGGGGTGATTCGGCCGCCGCCCATCACCTGCAGAAAGTCGCCGAGGGACGCGAACCGCATGAAGCGGTTGCCGCGCTTCTCGTCACCGATCGTCGAGGACGCGCCGCCGTAGTTGTGGCCGGGGAGCAGAACCGTGGATTCGGGCAGCGCGGCGAGGCGTTGCGTGAGCGAGTAATACATTTCGGCGGGATCGCTGCCCGGCAGGTCGGTCCGGCCGCACGAGCCGATGAAGAGCGTATCGCCCGACACGAGCCGGCCGTCGATCAGGAAGCACTGCGAGCCGGGCGTGTGCCCGGGCGTGTGCATGAAGGTCAGCGTGAGCCGGCCGATCGTCAGCGTCGCGTGGTTGTCCACCTGCACGAGGTCGGAGCCGAAGCCCTTGAGGAACTCACGCTCCGCCTTGTGCACGTAAACCTTCGCCTTCACGCGCTCGAGCAGGTCCTCGACGCCCGGAATGCGCCCGGGCATGCCCCAGGACTCGAGGCTGCCGCCCACGTGGTCCTGGTGGGTGTGCGTGACGAGGGCCCCCGTGATCGTCATGCCCCGGGCCTGGGCCCTCTCGACGATCGTGTCGATCTCCCACGCCGGGTCGACGACCACGCACTCGCGTGACCGGGGATCGCCGATGAGATAGACGAAGTTCTGCATCGGCCCCAGCTCCATCTGCTCGAGATAGATCGTGTCGTCCGGCACGGCCCCATCGTACTCCAGTGGCATCGACCACGCGCTAGAATGACGTCTCGAATGCATGCCCCGTTCGCTCGACCGTGGTGCGCCGCGCTCGCCCTGGCCGCGACCGCGTGCACGTTTCCCGTCGAGGGACAGTTCGCCGGCCGAACGCTGGCCGATCGCGCCGATCCGGCGCGGACCATCGTGCTGATCTACAACCACGGCTTCTCCCGGGACACGGCCGGCACCTACAAGCCGGCCGTGCCGCCGATTCTCCGGCTCGCGGTCGATCGCAACCCCGACGTCGTCCTCTTCGCGCAGGTGCGCAACGCCTCCCGCCTCGAGCGCACGCACCACGGCGACTACATCGAGTCCGCCGTCGAGCGCTTTCGACGGCGCGATGGGGTCCCGCTGGAGAACATCATCCTCGTCGGCCAGAGCTGCGGGGGCTGGGGATCGTTGCGAGCGGCCGCCTTCACCTTGCCGGACGTCGGCGGCGTCGTCGCCTTCGCTCCGACCTGCCACGGCCAGCTGCCGCACTCCAGCGAGGTCAAGCGGGCCCGCGAGTCCGAGATCGCGCAGCTCGCCGAGCGGGCCCGCTTTCCCGGCGTGATCTTCCTGTACGAGGGCGACTCCTACTACGACCTCACCGACTGGGCGGCCTTCGAGGCCGGGGCGCGGCGGGCGCCCGACCTCAGGATCGAGCGCCTCACCCGCGGACGCGTCCTCGAGGTCTGCGCCCGGTGCGCGCGCGACAGTCACGGCGCCGTGGCGGACGCCCGCTTCGGCGCCGCATTCTTGGCGTCCCACCTGCAACCGCTGATCGACCGCGTGCGCGCGCGGATTCGAGCGCGCACGGCGCCGGCGGGGTAGAATCAGCGCCCTGACCCATCCGGAGCTCCAAGGAGACGGCATGACGACGACGGGAGCCGCGGCGGCCCGGCGGGTGACCTACCAGCTCGAGACCCTCTGGGACTACGACTACGTGCCGACTCACGAAGAGCTCGCGACCCTGTACGAGACCGCCAAGAAGAATCAGTGGAATGCCTCCACCGCGATCGACTGGAGCCGTCCCCTCGGCGCCGAGGGTCCGGTGCTCAACGTGCAGATGGCGTTCCAGGGGACCGACTTCTTCCCGAAGCTCACCCCGGAGGAGCAGAAGGAGGTCGAGATCCGCGTCTCGGCCTGGCGTCTCTCCCAGTTCCTCCACGGCGAGCAGGGCGCGCTGGTCGTGTGCGGGCAGCTCGTGAACTCGATCCCCGAGCTCGACGCGAAGCTCTACGCCTCGACGCAGGTCGTCGACGAGGGTCGGCACGTCGAGGTCTTCGAGCGGTACGTCAAGAAGCTCCACAAGATCTACCCGGTCGACCCGTTGCTCAAGTCGCTGCTCGACGAGATCCTGGCCACCAACCTCTGGGAGCTGAAGCTGCTGGGCATGCAGATGATCGTCGAGGGGCTCGCCATCGCCGCCTTCAACGTCATGCGCAAGCAGACCGGGGACCCCACCCTCACTCAGCTCCTGGACTACGTCCTCCAGGACGAGGGACGCCACGTGAACTTCGGCTACTTCGCGCTGCGCCGGTCGATCCCGAACATGGAGCCCTCCAAGCGGGAGTACCTCGAGGACTTCACCTTCAGGGCGTGCGACCACATGTACGCGCGTGACGAGCGGACCGGCTTCCAGTCGGTGAAGAGCGTCTGGGCCGAGATGGGCTGGGACGGCGACGCCATCTGGCGGGACAGCGTCGCCCACTCTCAGACGACGAAGTCGTTCAACACCTTCCTGTTCCAGGACAATCTGATGCCGCGCCTGCAGCGCCTGGGTCTCATCTCGGAGCGGATCGCGCCGCGTTACCGGGAGCTCGGCCTGCTGGTCTGATCAGCCCTTGAAGTCGTCCGGCACCTTCAGCGGCTCGCCGAGCTGCTTGGCGTCCACGGCGTAGATCGCCGGCGCCGCCTTCAGCTTGACCCAGGCCTGGTCGCCGGCACGCTTTCCGACGAGGACGGCGGCGATCTCGCTGCCGTCGGCCTTCAGGAGCGTGACCTCGAGCGTCGGCGCGTCCAGACCGTACTTGGCCGGCTCGTCGCCGGTGGGCGCGGCGATCGTCTTCCACTTCAGCGCGCGGAGCGAGTAGAGCAGGTTGTCCACGGTCGCGGCCTTCGCCGAGCCGCGGCCGCCCTCCACCAGCTTCCAGTCGCTTTCGCCATTGCGCTCGACGACGAGCGTCTGGCCGCCGGCGCGCACCCGCATGCGCTTGACGTCCCTCGGCTCGAGGCCGGGCAGGAGCATGCGGTCGCGGAGATCGTCGAGTGAACGGCCCAGGTCCTCGAGCGCCCGGCCGTCGACGAGCACCACCGGGCCCTGGCCGGCCACCGCCGCGTAGGCGCTCGGAGTGCCGCCGCGGCGCTCGGGCGAGGGCGCCAGCAAGACGGTCCGGGGCGCCGGCGCGCCTTGCTCGACGATGCTCACGCGCACCGTGGGCTTCGCGAGGTAGCGCGGGATGCCCGAGGCGTCCTCGGTCAGGAAGGCCTGGGCGCGGAGCTCGCGCAGCTTGAAGAGCACGGCGCCCGCCTCGACCTGGTCGGCCGGGAGCGCCTCGGGCGCGGTGATCTTCCAGCGCTCGTTCTCGCGCGCCAGCGTGACCGCGCCCTTCGGGCTCTCGATCTCGAGCCGCGTCACCTTGTCGCGGTCGACCCCGACGATCGTCTTGTCGCGCAGGACCGCGACGTTCTTCGGGACGGCGGCCCACGTCTCGTCCGGGACCAGCAGGACGGTCGACTCGCCGGGCCGCATCGCGTAGACGCCCTTCTTGCCCGGGTCCGCGCGCCCGAACAGGAGCGCCTTCGTCGCGCGGTCCTTGTCGCGGCCCGTGTGGATCGCGAGCCGGACCGGCCGGTCGAGCCCGAACGGCTCCAGCGAGCGCGGCGCCTCGGCCGCGAACTCCTTGACCCGCGCGGAGCGGAGCTTCTCGAGGAAGTCCCGCACCGCGTCGCCGTCCACCGGCAGCGCCCGCGGCCGGGTCAGCTTCCAGCGGCCGTCGGCTTGCTCGACGGCGATCGTGTCGTCGCGCATGTCGACCTCGAGCGCGGTCACGTCCTTCTGGTCGAACGCGAGCACGGTCTTGTCCCGGAAGTCGGCGACCGGTCGGGTCGTGTCGCGCAAGACGGAGTCGCCGACCACGAAGATCGCCGGCTTACCTGCCTCACGCGCGTACACCCACACCCCGGTGGGGCTCTTGGCGCCGAGCGTCAGCCCGATCTGTTTTCCGTCCTTGAGTCGGAGCGTGACCTCGACGGCCGGGCGGTCGAGCCCGAAGTCGCCGAGCGCCTTCGGGTCGGCTTCGATCTCACGGTCCATGCGGGCGGTGACGATCGAGGTCACCGTCTCGTCGACGGGTCCACGGTCGCCGCGCGCCTTGACGGGCTCGAGGATCTGCCAGCCGTCGCCCTCCCGCTTGAGCTTGACGATGGAATCGGATCGCTTGATGTCGACCTCCGCGACGTCCGCCGGCTCGACCGCAAAGACCCGCCCCTTGCGGCCCTCCGTCTTCTCCCGCTCCGGACCCAGCCGGACTTCGTAGACGTAGTAGAAGGCGCCGAGCGCGATCAGGATGGCGGCCAGGACCGCGGTCGTCTGCCAGCGCATGACCGGCCGGCTAGTTCGCCGCGCGGCGGCGGACGACGGCGACGATTCCGCCGACGAGCACGAGGGCCGGCAGGACCACGACCGGCAGGAGGAAGACGGCCTGCGCCTGGTTCGAGCTCATGAAGACCGGGGTCTGCTTCACGTCCTTGGGGCGGACCGAGATCTGGTCCTCCTCCTCGGCGAGCCAGCTCACGGTGTTGAGAAAGAAGTCGCGGTTGCCCTGGATGTTCAGGAACTGGTTGGCGGCGATATTGGACGTGCCGTACACGACGATGCGCGCCTTGTCGATCGTCGCGACCGCCGCGACGGTGAGCGGCCCCTTCAAGTCTTGAGGGTCGGGCTGGGCGACGCCGCGATTGAGGTCCGCGCGGTTGGTCTCGCCCCAGCTCTCGGCGCTGGTGCGCGCGAGCGACTGGACGTTGACGCCCTTGGGCGGGGTCTTGAGCGCGGTGATCGAGCGGGTCAGCGGGAAGAGGGTGGAGATCCCGCCCAGATCGCGCGTGATCGGATGGGACTCGTACTGCTGGACGATCGGGACCTCGGGTCCGATACCGAAGAGACGTCCGATCGGGTTCTGCTCCACGACGAGGTCGTCGTCGAGCTGGAATCCGTACTTCAGGAGGTGCCTCTTGAGCCCCTCGTTCTGGAACGGGTTCGCCATCGCGAGCACCTTGCCGCCGCGCCCGAGGTACGCGTCGAGGGCCTCGAGCTCCGGCGGGAACAGGTCGTTGCGCGGCCCGGCGAGGATGACGACCATCGCGTCGTCCGGCACCTTGCCCGTGCGCGCGAGGACCAGCGGCTTGACGTCGTAGTTGGCCTTCTCCATCGCGGACTTCGCCTCGCTGAATCCGGGCCGATCGGTGTTCCCGAGCTCGGGCTCGCCGTGCCCCTGGATCACGTAGACGACGCGCTTGCCCTCGCGCGTGACCTTGACGAGGCCGTTCGTCAGCTTCTCCTCCTCGGCGTCGAGCACCTTTTCCGACTTCGCCTTGGTCTCGAGCACGATCGTGCCGTACGACTCGATGCCGTAGCGCTTGGCGAGGCCGGGCTCACGGTCGGGATCGAGGCTCCGCCACGTGAATTTCCCGTTCGAGTAGCGGGCGTACTGCTTGAGCAGATCCTCCGCCACCCGCTTGCCGGGCTGATCGCTGCGGTAGAAGGCGACCGCGCTCACCTCGGTCTTGAGGCCGCCGAGCAGCTGGATGGTCTGAGGCGAGAGGCTGAATCGCTTGTTCTCGGTGAGATCCCATCGCGCGCTGTGCCGGAACGAGAGCGCCTGGACGACGACCGTCGCGCCCAGGACCATCGCGACCGCCACGGCCATGTTCAGCCCATAGCGCATGGTCCGGCGGCCGAAGAGGGCGCGGAAGTCCTCGACCCGGGCGAGCAGCGACGCCAGCACGAGCAGCACGCCCGCGGCGACGAGCGTCCACCGGAACCGATTCAACTCCGGCCGCAGGAACGGCAGGATCGCCCCGCCCGCCAGCACGGCGAGCCCGAGGTAGCCGCCCCAGTCGAGCAGCCGCCGGATCATCCCGTCCACCGCCGTGCCTCGAGCGAGCGGAGCGTCAGGAACAGCGCCAGCACGGTGAAGTTGAGGTAGTAGAGGATGTCCTTGGTATCCAGGACGCCCTTCGCGAAGCTCTCGTTGTGCTCGAGGAGCGACAGGAACTGCAGTACCCGTCCGGTCGTCCCGCCGGCGTAGTCCGCGCTCCAGCCGAGGATCCAGAAGATCAGGAGGACCCCGAACGTGGTGATCGAGGCGACGATCTGGTTTTCGGTCAGCGACGAGGCGAACACGCCGACGGCGATGAACGTGGCGCCCATGAGCAGGAGCCCGAGATAACCCGTGAGCACGGGACCCCACTCGAGCCGCGCGAAGTACACCACGATCACCGGGTAGAGCGTGGTGAGTCCGATCATGATCGCGTAGAGGACCAGGGCCGCCAGGTACTTGCCGGCCAGCACGGCGCCGTCGCGCACGGGGTACGTGAGCAACAGCTCGATCGTGCCCGCGCGCCGCTCCTCGGCGAAGAGCCGCATCGTCACCAGGGGCATGAGCAGCAGCAGGATGACGCTGATGTTCGAGAAGAGCGGCCGCATGACGCTGTCGGTGACGTTCAGGTCGCGCGCCATCGACGGGTTCATCGCCGACTGCATGGAGGCGAGCGTGAAGAAGGCGAAGATCGAGTAGAAGAAGTAGCCGCCGATCAGGAGGAAGATCGTGAACACCACCCACGCCACCGGCGAGGTGAAGTAGAGGCGCAGCTCCTTCTTGAAGATCGGCCAGATCCTCACGCCCGTATCTCTTCCCCGGCTTCCTCGCCGGCGACGATCCGGATGAAGACCTCCTCGAGCGTCATCCCCACCCGCTTGAGCTCCAGCAGGTCCCACCGCTGCTGCGCGGCCAGCTGGAAGAGCTCGCCGCGCACGTCGCGGCCCCGCGCCGCCTCCACCAAGTACCGCCCGGCGCCGTTCGCGATCGCCTGATCCTGCACGGACAGGACACCGGGAATGGCGCGGATCCGGTCGCGGACGGCGGGCGGCGGACCGCCGATCTCGACCTCGACCCGCGCCGTCGGAAAGAACTGCTCCACCAGCGTGTCGATGGGGCCCTGGGCGACGATCGAGCCCTTGTTGATGATGATCACGGCGTCGCACACCATCGAGACTTCCGGGAGGATGTGGGTCGACAGGATCACGGTGTGCTGGCCGGCGAGGGACTTGATGAGCGACCGGATCTCCGTGATCTGCTTGGGGTCGAGGCCGATCGTGGGCTCGTCGAGGATGAGCACCTCCGGATCGCTGACGATCGCCTGGGCCAGGCCGACGCGCTGGCGGTACCCCTTCGACAGCTTTCCGATCAGGCGGTTCTGGACGTCGGCGACCATGCAGCGGTCCATGACGTCGGCGACGCGCCGGCGTCGCTCCCCCCGCGGCACCCCCTTCACCTCCGCGACGAAATCCAGGTAGGGCGCGACGCGCATGTCCGTGTAGAGCGGCACGCTCTCCGGCAGGTAACCGATCCGGCGCCGCACCTCCATGGACTCACGGAACACGTCGTGCCCCGCGACCCGCGCGACGCCGCTCGAGGCCGGCATGAAGCAGGCGAGAATGCGCATGGCGGTGGACTTCCCGGCCCCGTTGGGCCCGAGGAAGCCCACGATCTGGCCCGGGGCGACGCTGAACGACACGTCGCTGATCGCAGTGACCAGTCCGTAGTTCTTGGTGAGGTGTTCGACTTCGATCATCGAGGCCGGTTACGAAGTATACAACGGCCGGCCGCTTACTTCGACTGAACGATCGGCATGCGCTCCAGGAGCCAGGACGGCACGGCGACCATCGTGCTCGTCGCCGGGTCGAGGCACGCGTGGAGCGTCGAGCCGGTGGCCACCGGTTCGCCCCCCTCGTTCCGGATCTCGTAGGCGAAGCGGAAGCTCGCGCGCCGGCACTCGCTCACCCAGCAGCGCACCTCCAGCAGGTCGTCGAGCCGCGCCGGCTTGCGGAAGCGCACGACGGCCTCGACGACCGGGAGGTGGACCTGTCGATCGACGTGCGACATCGGGAGCCCCTGCTGGCGCAGGAACTCGACCCGGCCCACCTCGAAGTAGGTGAGGTAGTTCCCGTAGTAGACGACCTTCATGCAGTCCGTGTCCTTGTAGCGGACGCGAATCGTCGTGGAGGCGATCACAGATACTGGCCGTAGCGGATTTTCTCGACGACCCCCCGCACGCCCTTGTAGCCGTCGATCGCGTCGAGCAGGTCGTCGGTGGAGACGGGCGGCACTCCGGCGCGCTCGGCGGCCGCGCGCACCTTGACCTCGAGGGCGCGCCGCACGATCACGGAGAGGTCGGCGCCGCTCATCCCGCCCATCACCGGCAGGATCTTGTCGTAGTCGATCTTCTCGAAGAGCGGGCGCCCGGCGTTCTTTTCCGTCCGGACGCGGACCAGCTCCAGGATCTCCTTCTGGGCGCTCGGATCGGGCAACGGGATCTCGATGAGATGGTCCAGGCGCCCCGGCGCGACCAGTGCCGGGTCGAGCGCGTCGGTGTGGGTGGTCGACGCCACGACGAGGATGCGCTCGGTGGTGCTCATCGCATCGAGCTTCTCGCAGAGGGCCGCGACCAGCCGCGCGCTCGCCTCCCGCGCCTGGGGCGGCGGGAGCAGGTGATCGAGCGAGAGCGCCTCGGCCTCGTCGAGGAACAGCACCGCCGGGCCCTCGGCCATCGCGATCCGGAGGATCTCCTGGAGCAGATCGCCCGTGTTGGCGGCGAACTTCGAGGTCAGATTCATCAGCTTCAGGTGATAGAAGATCGCGTCCGACGCCGTGGCGAGCGCCTGCGCGAGCTTCGATTTCCCGGTGCCGGGTGGGCCGTAGAGGAGCACGCCCTTCGGCGGCTCGACGCCCCACTGCCGGTAGAGGTCGGGGTTGCTGAGGGCGAGGGCGAACCCCTTGAGAATCGTCTTCGCCTCCCGGAGCCCGCCGACGTCGTCGAAGGTGACCGTCGACTTGATCTTGGTCTCGACCCGACCGGTGAGGTCGCCGTACTTCTCGCCGAGCTTGACGAAGACGTCCTCGAGGCGCCGCTGGAGCGCCCACTCCTGGTCGTTCCGTTCGGGCTCGGCCATGGGTCAGATCGACGGGCGCCGCGGCGGCGCGCCGCTCCCGGCCTTGTCGAAGACGCGCTCCTCCACCAGCACCGGCACCTTCGCGCGAATCGCCAGCGCGATCGCGTCCGATGGGCGCGCGTCGAGCTGGAGCTCTGGCCCGCCCGCGTTGAGATAGACGATCGCGTAGAAGATGTCGTCGCGCAGATCGGTGATGACGACGCGCGTGAGTGTCACCTTGAGCTTTCCGAAGAGCGTCAGAAACAGGTCGTGGGTGAGGGGCCGGGGCGGCGTCACCCCCTGGAGCGGGACGGCGATCCCGGTCGCCTCCGCCAGCCCGATGGCGAGCGCGACGGAGCGCTTGTCGCGCTTGCCCTGGAGCAGCACCGTCGGCTGCTGGGTGTTCTGGTCGACCATGACCGCGACGACCTCGACCTCCTGCGCGCCGGTCGGCTTCGGCGGTACGACCTCCGGCCGGTCCGGAGCCACATCCGCGCGGTCGGCGAGGCCGACCACCGTGACGATCAACAGCGCGATCACGCCGATCCGGACGCTCGTGTTCATGCCGGCTCCTGTTCGCGAAACGGTGGAGTCAGTATAGCGCCGCCCGTCAGGCGACGCGACGCTCGACGAGCCGCATGCTGAGCGCCGCGCCGATCAGCAGGAACGACGTCAGCATGGTCCACATGAAGGCGTAGCCGATGGCGTGCGTGACGTAGCCGAACGCGAACGAGCCCGCCGTCTGGCCGACCAGGAAGACCGCGCTGAACATGGCGACGACCACCCCGCGCCGCGTCTCCGGCGCGTGGTCCGTCACCAGCGCCGCCAGGCCCGGGTAGAGCAGGCCGTGAGCGCTCCCCGACATCAGCCCGGCCACGAAGAGCACCGGGACGACCGGCGTGAGGCTCGTGCGGCTGACGAGGAAGCCCAGCAGGGCCAGCAGCGCGGTCGCGCCGGTCTGCACGAACATCGACGGCACGATCACGGCCCGCCGTCCGTGGGTGTCGATCAGACGCCCGCCGAACACCCGCACGCCGATCGCGGCGACGGCGAAGGCGGTGTAAAAGAGCGCGAGCGTCTCCACGCCGAGACTGTCGGCGAAGGTCGGCAAAAAGACGAAGATCGTGCCGGCGCCGAGACCGAAGAAGAGCGTCACCGCCATGTGGCGATGGCGGAGCTCGTCGAGCCCACCGCGCTCCCACAAGGAGCCGGCCACCGGCAGCGGGCCGCCCGGGCGCCCGCGCGGCAGGCTCCAGACATATCCGGCCGCCACGATCGCCATGGCGGTGGCCAGAAAGAAGAGCGGGCGAAACCCCATCCGGCGGACCATCCCCTCCCCGATCAGGGGCGCGACGGCGGTCGCCACGAGCCCCGCGACGCCGTAGATACCCAGCGCCCAGCCCCGGCGCGAGGGAGGGGTCAGGTCGAGGACGTACGAGTAGTTCGCCACGAAGAAGGCGGAGAAGCCGACACCCTGGAGCCCGCGAACGAACGCGAGCATCGGAATCGACGGCGCGGCCGTCGCCAGCAGCGCCGCGAGGGTGACGAGGCCGGCGCCGATGAGCATGAAGCGCCGACGCCCGAACGCGTCGACCAACGGGCCGACGAGCGGCTGGCAGAGGATGCCCACCGCGTTGTAGACGCCCATCACGATGCCGATCTCGACTTCCGTCCCGCCGATTCCCTCGATGTAGAGCGGCAGGAGGATGAAGCAATTCAGGCTGAAGAAGAAAAAGAAGTTGGTGATCGTCGCCCGAACGAATGCCTTGTCGGCTAGAATGGGCGACGACACCCGAAAATTATCGCATGACCACGATAGATGCCACGCTTCGCCACGCCCTCGAGGTGAGCGGACGCGACCTGATCCTGACGCTCGATCCCGCGCTCCAGGGCCTTCCCGAGACCGCCCACGGGGGCTCGGTACTCGCCGTGTTCGACGCGCTGGCGGACGCGGCGACGCCGCGTGAGGTATCCGGCATCTATCGACGCCGTGTGCCGCTCGGCATGCCGCTCACTCTCCTCCGCACCCGCGCCGATTCGACGGAGACGTTCGTCCTGTCCGACTCCAGCGCCACCGTTCTCGTCGACGGCCGGGTCGCCCCGCTGGCCGCGGCGACGGCGGCCGTGGTCGACGACGCTCCGCTCCTCGAGGCTCCCGATGGGGGTGACGCGCGCGCGCATCCGCTGCCGGTCTCTCGCGCGTGCTTCGCCTGCGGGACCGACAACGAGCTGGGGCTCCGCGTCCGGCTCGAATTCGACGCCGACGCAGTTCGAGGGACGTGGCAGCCCCGCGCGTGCTTCCGGAGGGCCGACGGCTCGCTCGCGCCCGCGGCGTTGACGACGCTGCTCGACGAGGCCGCGTTCTGGCTCGGCGTGCTCGCCACCGGCGAGTCGGGCATGACGACCGAGCTCCGCGTGTCGCTCCACCGTCCCGCCCCATTCGGGGCGCGCGTCACGGTGACCGGCGCGCGGGGCGCGGTGCGCCCGCGCGGCGACGACCCGCGTTACCAGGAGACCGAAATCGTGGCGCGGGCCGACGGCCAGGTCGTGGCGACGGCGCGCATCACGTTCGTCGTCGTGCGCGGCGCGGCGCGCCGCCTCGTCACCGGGATGCTCGCGATCAACGATCCAACCTGCGTGCGGCGCGTGTTCCCCGCCTACACGCGCTGACCGGTCGATGCGCGGCGCGCGGGCGGCCGTGCTCGTCATCCCGGCGGCGATCTACTTCCTCTCCAACTTCCACCGCGTCGCGCCGGCCGTGGTGGCGGCCGACCTCATGAAGGCGTTCTCCATCACCGCCGCGTCCCTCGGCGCGCTGGCGGCGATCTACCCTTACGTCTTCGCCGTGATGGCGCTCGTCGGCGGAAGCCTCGTGGAGACGCTCGGGCCCCGGCTGACGATCGCATCCGGCGCGACCACCATGGCCCTTGGCGCGGCCCTCTTCGGACTGGCGCCGGTGTTCGTGGTCGCGGTCGCCGGCCGGCTGCTGGTCGGTCTTGGCGCGTCCGTGATCCTCATCGCCTGGCTGACCCTGGCCGCCGAATGGTACCGGCCCCAGCAGTTCGCGACGATCTCGGGCTGGACGCAGACCATCGGCAATGTCGGCACGCTCATGGCTTCCTCGCCGCTGGCACTCGCCGTGGAGGTCATCGGCTGGCGATCGGCGTTCGTGCTGGTGGGCGGCGTCACCCTCCTGCCGGCTCTGGCGGCGCTCCTGCTCGTGCGCGACCGCCCCGAGGCGGCGGGCCTGCCCGCGGTCAATCCGGAGCGGCGCCGGCCGGCGCCGTCGCTTGCCGACGTGCTCGCCTCGATTCCCGAGGTCCTGACCAACGCCCAGAGCTGGCCGCCGGTTCTCGCCGCGGCCGGCGTGTACGCGACGCTGATCGCCTTCCTCGGTCTCTGGGGCGTCCCCTACCTGACCCAGGTCTACGGGCTCGGGCGCGTCGGGGCGGCGAATATCGTCGCGTGGCTGGCCGTGGGCATTGTCGTCGGCGCACCGCTGGTCGGATGGCTATCGGATCGCCGGCTCGGCCTGCGCAGGCTCCCGCTGTCCGTCGGCACGGGCCTCTACGCCGCGTGCTGGCTCGTCCTCGTCACTCCCGGCGACGTGCGCCTGCCCGCGACGTGGCTCCCTCCGCTCTTCCTCTTCATGGGGCTCACCGCGAGCAGCCTCATCCTCGTCTGGTCGTGCGTCCGCGAGGTGAACAACCCCGCGCACGTCGGGATCGTGATCGGCTTCTGCAACGCTCCCATCTTCCTGGCGTTCGCGCTGATCCAGTGGCTGACGGGCGCGATCCTGGACGCGAAGTGGACAGGCCTGGAGGCCGGAGGCGTGCGGATCTACCCCGAATCGGGCTATCGGACCGCATTCGGCGTATGTTTGGCACTGGCAGCCGGCTCGCTGGTGATGAGCCTGTTCGTGACCGAGACGCGATGCCGCAACATCTGGAGGCGTGCAGCTCACTGAGGCGGGAAAGAAGGAGACGCACGATGCCCAAGACCACCCAGCTCGTCCTGACGCTCCAGTCCAAGCCCGGCGTCCTGGCCGGCATCAGCCGCGCGCTGGCCGACGCCCGCGTCAACATCCTTTCTCTTTCGGCGGCCGAGGCGGCCGGGCGTGGGAAGATCCGCATGATCGTGAGCAAGCCGACCGAGGCCAAGCGGGCGCTGCGCAAGGCGCGAGTTCGCTTCGTCGAGGAGCCGGCGTTCGCCAAGAGGCTTCGCAACAAGCCCGGGGCGCTCGCGCGTGTCGTCGAGAAGCTGGCGAGGGCGCGGGTGAACATCAGGTCCGCCTATGCGACGACGGCCGGGCGCGGGGGCGCTACCGTCGTCATCACGGTCTCCAACGCCGCAAAAGCTCGGCGGCTCATCGGCTAGCTCGCTC
Organism: Binatia bacterium; assembly: GCA_035635995.1. Classification (GTDB taxonomy): domain Bacteria; phylum Methylomirabilota; class Methylomirabilia; order Rokubacteriales; family CSP1-6; genus AR31. The sequence continues at coordinate 24,725 of DASPZZ010000317.1, forward strand.
GGAGGCGCCCGGCCCCTGCCCCCGGCCCCGGCCGACTATCGTAGGCGTGGAGCTCCACGTGAATGGGCAGGCGTAGACCGTTGACCGAATCGGCGCGGGCATAGAGCGGCGACGTAACCGCTGGGAGCTGGTTAGCGGCGGGGGTGGAAGAAGGTGCGGATGTCGGCGGCGAGGGATTCGGGTTCTTCGAGGGCGGCGAAGTGGCCGCCGGCTGGCATCACGGTCCAGCGTTGGATGTTATAGGTGCGTTCGGCCCAGGCGCGGGGCGGTAGCAGGATTT